>JAZOQP010000016.1:0-59218 GCA_045656145.1 Acutalibacteraceae bacterium | reverse complement strand
CAGTCATTTTTGGAGTATATGGAAACAGTGGATACAAGATGCTTATAAAGCGAGTAATTTCGAGCGGAAAGGTCTATAAATCACCCAAAATGCCTTAAAAAATATTATAGTCGGCGTTTGGGACCATCAGGCCGCAGGTTCGAGACCTGTCACCTCGACCATAAAAACGACCGAAAATGGAGTTTTTTCTCCACTTTCGGTCGTTTTTTATACTGTTTTTAGGTTTTTAATCCCCACTTTTAAGAAATCGCCATTTTTACGACACATAATTAACTGTGGACCAACCTTTATATCTTTGTTTATAGCGAGGTAAATTTTGCCCTAAAGAAACACTTGACTTATTTGGTTTTGTAAGGTAATATACAGACGAAGAAATGCTCCCCAGATGATGCATACGCATCGTTTTCGGGGAGTATTTTTACGACCACATACCATCCCACAGTCATTTTTGGAGTATATGGAAACAGTGGATACAAGATGCTTATAAAGCAAGTAATTTCGAGCAGAAAGGTCTATAAAGCACCCAAAATTCCTTAAAAAATATTAAAGTCGGAGTTTGGGAACTAGATGCCGCAGGTTCGAGCCCTGTCACCTCGACCAAACACGAATAATCCGAACCTCCGTCTAATAGGCGGCGGGTTCGGATTTTCTCTTTCAATAGACTATCCAAATTTTAACTCAAAGAAAAACGGAGGCTAGTTTATGAAAGACTTTATTAAAGAATTCTATTATGGCAATATCGACCCGCAAGCTCGCAGTATCAAACAGAGCAAAGCGGTAATGAAAGAAATGCAAACCCTCAATGAAACCGAAGAATACTTGACCGCCAAACTCAAAGGCGAAGAAAAGAGCAAGTTTCTCGACCACGTCAACGCTTGGAGCGTGGTAAACGGAGAATCAAACCTCGATAGTTTCATTGTCGGTTTCAGACTCGGCGCAAAGTTTACGTATGATACCTTTATCAGTAACGATGCTCCCTTTAGTGATTTCTTGTGGGAGGATAACTGATATGGAAAAGTATATTTTCAATGAATCCAACGGCTTGTGGTATGAATTAAACGGAGATTATTACATCCCCTGCTTCACACTACCTGAAGTGGAAACCAAAGAAATCGGTGTATGGGGTATGCGTCACGAAGATTATCTCAAATCGCGCCGAAAAGCCACCTACAACCGCCTAAGTTTCGAAGGCAAACTCAATTTCTATCTCTTCGAGATAAACGCTCAGGCAGAGGAAATGTTTGATAATCTTATAGTGCAGTATAAGAAGACGGAAGGCATTACAGAGGAACTGAAAGCCACTAACCAAATGGAATGGGTACGCCGAATGAATAACATCAAACAGCGCGTCACCGAAATCATCAACAACGAATTAATTTATAAATAAGCCAAGATACAGCTTTGTGGTAAAAGTCAAGGCGGAGAGGTCACCCTCTCCGCCTTGTTTTAATAGATGTTATCACCAAGCATACTTAAAACCGATTCACTTGCCAATCGAATTTCTTCAAGAGAATTTGGTTGTTTGTTATCAACTGCTTTTTGTATAACTGTCAAAAGCTCTTGCAATTCTGAATGATATTTATATTTCTGCGCAAATTTTCGTGGCTCTTTTGCCATCATATTATAGGTTGTATCATAGAAAGACACTCCTAATGATAATAATTTTTTGTAAAAATCGTTATTATTAACAATTTCAAACTTTTCATTATCTACATCGAGCCATTGATGAAATTGAGATTCATACGCGAGCAACCAATGTTGTGTCCACAATAGAGTCCCAATATTACCATCATCATCAGTATCTAAGTTTATTAACTCTTGTCTTTTAGAATTTATTGCAGAAGTTATTTTCGATGTCTTTTTTACTATTCCCGAGTGTATACAATCCAACAAGATTATTATTGCTAGATCATTTTGTGATTCTAAAATTTGAACAGCAATATCTTGCTTAATATTTATATTAAAGACCTTTAAACTCCATATCATCCACACCAATTCCTGTTGCAAATTGAAGGCCAAACATTTTTCTATGTTTGTGTAAATGGTATTTTTCAATTTCGAACGATGAATAACATCCTTGTTTTGTAATAGTGTATATATTATAAGTTCAGACAAGGAAGGGGCTTTAGCCCATAAATTAAAAATTTTAGATTCTATACAATCCCATTCTGTTGATTCAATTTTTCGTACAGAAACAACTTGTAACACATACTTAAAAATGCTCAAATCTACATATTCTTTATATAAGGCAAAAGATTTGTTTAATAGCGTATCCGGAGCATTGTGTAAATGTAATTTAAGTTCATCAACCCAAGGCGCATCAAATAAAAACGGGCTGGGTATAATGGAAATTTTATTCTCATTCAATATTAATTCGTATTCTGATAATTGTTGTCTTATAAATGTGATTATAGGTTGTATGTCGGCTTCATTCTTAACAAAAATATAATAATCGTCCACAAACCGTACATATTGTAATTCGTTAAACTTTTTTTCAATAGATTTATCGATTGTACACAATATTATTTCCGCAGCAATTCTAGAAATTGCATTTCCTACTAATACACCGTTTGTTTGTTCGGAATTAAACGCTCTTAACCGAGAATCCAATTCATTTCCCCATAAAGAATTATCCCTGTTTTTTTTTGCTATTTTTTTAGTGTGAATTGCCCAAGCCAATGAATGGGTATAAATACTGTCAAAAAAGGATGATATGTCTAACTTTATCATATATGCATTGTCTTGGTACATTTTTTCAACTATTTCTTTTGTATCCTTTTTTCTATAAGATAATTTAGAAAAAGCATAAGAAGAATCCGAATTCTTCCTTCTAGGCGATGTTAAAGAATGATTAGTAGAATCCGTAATATTTAAAATCTCCGTCTGCTTATCAACAACAAAATCAGCCGCTTTTAAGTAATGATAAAAATTAGGAACGGCAAACTTACGTCTTGCTGATTCGCTTTTAAAACCGCTAAATTTAAATGGAAAGGAAGATTTGGTATTAGATGCATTGGCTTTCCCTTTTATTATATCAAGGTTTGGAATCACATTTTTCGTAGAAAAACAATCCGGTAATTCTGAAGGGAAATATTCATTTAAAATTAAATTTTTTAATATTAACATTTTTTCACAACTCCTCTTTGAGTCATTACTCCTATATCATTATATCCATTTTAGAGTTCTAAGTATCTCATTTGCGGTAGGAACGTCAACTTGATTATACAGATAAGCAGTTCTTAAAAGTTGATCGGAAACCATATAATCGTACTTATCAATCCTTGGGGCTTGATCTGAATTAAGTACAAGTCCCGGATCATCCGACATACATTTAAACTCTTTCATTCTTTTTTCGAGTTCACTTTTTTCTAATCCACTAGTAAAACTCAAATAGAATTTTGATTTAACTATCGAACGTATATCCAGAGTTTCCTTCATTGCATAAGCAAAAAGATTTGCAATTGTATAAAGCTCTTTTGAGCCAATCCAAGGACAAATATAATATGATTTCTCTGCATAAGGGATCACATCATGTTCTAAAATGCCACTTGTTCTTGCTATTTCTCGCGCTTGCGTTAAAACGTCTACAGCGTTTTTCTGTAAATACGGATAAACCATATCTTCTTGCAATACCTTTTTCATACGTTGAACTACTTTGGTATGAATGTTACCGCCTTCGCCATCCCACGAAGGTATTCGGTTACTTCTTGACTGATTTACATGTATAGTTTTTCTTTCCTCATCGATGGAAATAACCACCCAAGAACGACCAGCCAAAATAAACACTTCACCCATAGCGGGGCATTTGTTTAAGGAGCCAACTTCACCGAAATTACTCATAACTTTGTATGTTTCTTCATCTTGGAAAACGGCATAGAAGGAATAAAAATTACAAATCTTTTCTCCCTTCATACCAACAATTATTCCGCCGTTATCCATACGTTGCAGATAGTCTTTTTCTATCATGTATTTTAATAATGCACGATATTCCTCTGCTGAAATATAGTCCTTAAACGCAGGTAGCAACAAAACATTTCTTGCAAGTTCTGCAGGGCTCAATTCACCATGAGCCATTAAAACGCTTAAAGTTTGATGGGCTAATAAACTAAATGGTTTTTTCTTTTGTTCAAACGGTTCTACCCATCGTTCCTCAAGATACAACTGAATAATGGCGATTGAACGCAATAAATCCCACGGCATAGAATCAAGTGGGTTCTTGCCTACATCCTTATGCAAATCCAAAAACATCATTTGTGATTTGCCTGTTCTTCTTCCCGAACGTCCAAGTCTTTGCACAAAACTAGAACACCGATAAGGCGCTCCAACTTGTATCGTTGAATCCAAGTCACCTATATCAATGCCCAACTCCAAAGTTAATGTAGCCGCAGCAACAGTGGGACCTTTATTATCTCGTAAGGCTTCTTCAGTTTCTTTGCGCAAGGATGCCGAAATACTACCGTGGTGAACATAAAAAACATCTGGATCGTTGCGGTTTGAAGCCTCTTTTTTCATATCATCAATTGTCTTCTCGGCACCAGACCTACTATTGGTGAAAATTAAACATTTCTTTGAATGACAATTATCATACAAAAAAGAATTATAGTTTGACAGAACGGTTTGAGCTTTATCCTCGTCTTTAGGAACAGTAAAGCTTTCTACGCATAAAGAAAGAGTTCGTTTATGTGCTTGTATACCTACCGCTAAAGAAGATACCTCGCTTCCTGCAGATAAATATTCCATTGCAGGACCATAATCATTTAAAGTCGCTGATAGACCAACACGCCTTGGTGTACAGTTGGTTAATTTCTCTAATCGGTTAATTAAGCAAAGAACTTGCAAACCTCTATCTTCGCCCATTAAAGCGTGTATTTCATCAATAACAATAAAGCGCAAATCAGAAAACAGTCTGCTTGCATCTCCAGGATGTTTCATTATAAGTGCTTCCAAGGATTCTGGAGTAATCTGTAGTACTCCTTGTGCTGTTTTCAATGCTTTTTTCTTATGGGACTGAGAAATATCACCATGCCAAGACCAAACCGGAATGTCTACTTCCTCTAATAAGTCGTTCAATCTTTCGAATTGATCGTTTATCAACGCTTTAAGTGGTCCGATATACATAACTCCAATTGAATCAGACGGCTGTTGATCCAATAAAGTCAAAATTGGAAAGAAAGCGGCTTCAGTTTTTCCGGAGGCAGTGCCCGATGCAATAATTACATGTTTATCGGTGTCTAAAATTGCTTCGCACGCTTCAACTTGCACCTCTCTCAAATCCGTCCACTTTTTGCGATATATGTATTCTTGAATAAAGGGCGCATATCGTTCAAAAGCACTTTTACTCATATATCAAACTCCGCAAATAAATTGTCTGTTTCTTCATCAATTTGTTCGGGATCTTTTTCTGCGCTTTGAACCTTAAATCCTTGTTCATTAATCAAGGCATCAAATGTTGTTCCGGGATTTTGATGAAGAATATTTAAGAGTCCAAGGAAATCTCTTGTGACTTCTCTTGGGGTAAGCAATTGATCCGCACCTAATCTTCCAAGCACTGTATTTAAGAATGTGGTCAGTTCATCTTTACCCAACGTATTTTCATAGGAGTAATGAGAACTATGCAATTCGCAAAGTCTCTCAAGCAACAAATAAATTTCTTCCGAAGAAAGCTGATTAAGTTTAATCACGGGACTTGTGAAATCAACAAATCCTTGGACCGCAAAACGATTATCCGCAAGTCTGGATCTCAAAGCCTCATAACTAAACAAACCTCGACGTTCATCATAGATAAACTGTGGCGTTCCACTCATAAATACGCCAATATATTCGGCTTTTCCCTGCATTGTATCGTTAAACACCGTCAACACTTTTTCGTAGTTACTGTCGCGAGCTTGCTTGTGGTTAATCTTATACAGATTGACTCCTTCATCTATAAACACAAGCAGTCCTTTATATCCTGCTTTTTTAACAAAGAGAGCAAAGAGTTTCAAAAACTCATACCAATTTTGGTCATCAATAATGCTATCAACAGGAAGCTCACGTTTAGCTTCTGTTTTGTTAGCAAACTCACCTCTTAACCAACGCAGTGCAGACATTTTCAATGCATCGTCGCCGTTTTTCATACCTTTCCAGTAGGCATCGATTACATTTGCGAAAGCAAATCCATACGCCATTTCCGAAAGTTCTGATAATATATCTGCGATTCTCTCACTGACAGCTACAACCAATTGCGGGTCGTTTGCTTGCAGTCCCTCCTCTTTTGCAGTAGTCGCCTGCATAGTAGCGATCCATTTTTGAAGGATAGACTCTAAAGCACTTCCCTCAGGACGAGTACGCGTAGAAAGATGTTGAATCAACTCCCTATACGTGGATAGACCTTGTCCATTTGTTCCGGTCAATCTACGTTCCGGGGATAAATCTGCATCCATAACAACAAAAGAACGTTCCATTGCATTGTTACGTATTGTTTGCAACAAGAAGCTTTTACCGCTACCATATTGGCCGCAAACAAATCTAAAAGCTGCTCCACCATCTTCTATAGTTGACAAATCTTGAAGGAAAGCATTTACCTCTCCTTGCCTACCTACTGCGATGTGACGAAGGCCGATACGCGGAACAACACCTGCTGTTAAAGAATTGATTAATGCCGCAGATTCACGGCGATTTATATTTACTGCCATTGCAATACCTCCTATTTCATTGCTTCTTTAAGTTCAATTACATATTGCTCTAAAACGCTCATTTCCGCATCAAATGTATCAATAAGAATATCTCCTATATACTGTGTCGCAATATCATTTATCTCATCTATAAGTATTTCGGGCATAGACATCTCAGCGTTTGCTATTTCTTCTATGCGCTGACTCATATTTTCTTGAGATAGTATGATATGCAAGATTTCTTCTTGTGTGGGGGTAAGCGTTTCAAGCAATTGCTTCATTTCATCCGACAAAGCTGTCAAATCAAACTTTGAAATCGTATCTTTTTCTTCGGATGATTCAGGTATTTCGATTTCAGACAGATGCTCATAAATATAGTTAAACTCATCCCTATAGTCATCTTCTAAAATTAAAGTATTTCCTTCTACAACCACTATTGAGCAAGCCAATTGCATACCTGACAATTCGTTGATTTTCTCAATAGAAGCTTGAACGGAAGAGTTGTATTCCATCTCCCAAGATTTAGAACGCATTTCATCTATTAGCATTCTGCAATAAGGCGGCATAGAAACGAAGATTTCTTTTACTGCATCCAAATCCGTCAAAAGTTCTTTTGCTTCTATCTTTTCCTCTGTCACTTCCAATGCATCTCTTACGGCATCCGATTGATTTCTTAACTCGTTAATGCTTTCAAAGTCGAGTTTAACTTCCTTTTTCTTTTCAGGCTCAATCGGTTTTCTATTCGGAGAATATTCCTTTTTCAAAAACGCCTTTACCAATGAGGCTGTCTCATCATCCAATGTAACGCCTCTCAAACGTCCTCTACAATCGTACAATTCTCGTAGAACATTTTCTGCATATCGAACCAGTTCATTGATATATCCACGTAACTTTTGGCTACTGGTATATCCTTTAACGGATATATCCATTCTTTTGTTCGCATGAACACAATTCGCACTTTGGAAAGCATAGTACGTCTGCTTTTTAGGGCGATTTGGACCATACGTTTCAAGAATACCTTTGCCTTTCTTTTTGATTAAAGCAGCATCCGCTAATGCCACAACTCTCGGAATTGCTTCGTTCATCAAAAGTTGGTGTCCATCTTTATAGAATTTGCTTCCAGCTAAAGAATAATCACACAGAGCGTCTATCAAAGGTAATGGTAGTTTCAAAGGTTTTTCATCACTATGCTTATCAATCAGAAGATCGCGTATTGCCAATTGATACGGCAATGTTATTTCTATACCTTCGGGAACAGCATATTCCAGTTTGTGTAGTTGCGCAAAATCGAATAGCCATCCAACAAGATAGTTATCTAACCTTATGTGTTCATTTCTATAATTAATCCATAAAGCTATCAACTGGTCATAACCGTCTTGCGCATTCGTCCATCCATAACCACTTAACAACTCATAAACATGGACAAATATGTATGACAAATCTGTGTTCAGATAGATTCCCTTGCGAACCTGACTTCTCCAATAAAAATACCAGTCCTTCTGTTGTTTTGTCATGCTATCATAGGATGGCCAGTATTGCATAAAAGGAATAAACGGTGCTTCTTTACCGACTTTGTTCTCAAATTTAACCATATCCTTTATAAATTTACTGGATGAATATGGAGAATCGTCGTCAAAATCAAAGTCTATGCTAAAGTCGCCGTTCTCATCTCTTGAAATGACCGGCTTGATTGATATTGTAAGACCAGAACGACTTGTAGAATTTCTTCCCAATGTCTCAATGTTTGCCGAAGGAATGGATTGTGTTCTTTCTTCTGCGCCATCCAAAACAACATCAGAAAAGCCTTCGTTATTATCTTTTTTCCATTGCTTTAATTTTTCTTTACTATCATTTACCCATTCTTCTTTTTTCTGATTTAATTCGCTTTTAGTTTTTTCAAATGATTTTTTTGCTGCATCTAAAGCAGAATAATATGAACTCGTATTTGTTGTTCTGTTATTTCCATTTTGAGAAACAACCACTTGGTTAGTTTGTTTGTTCGTATTGTATTTGACAAAAAATCCATTTTTATCGGTATACTTACCCATGATCAACAAAATTAAATCTGTGAAATTAGCTAAACCAAAGCCACCCATGGTAAACAAATAAATAAATCCAGTAATTTTTCTTCCAGTATAGAATCTATGTGCGCCAATATTTCCTAAAAACAAGCACAACAGAAAGGTGGTTATCCATGTGCTTTTTGCTTTGGTAGAATCCGATATATCGGTCTTCCCTTTTATAGCTTGATTAATGGTTATGGCGGGGATCAAAAACATAGCGCCAAAAAGTGTGTACATAAATGTCAACAAGAAAACATCGTCGATTACGTTTTCTCCCTTATCGGATGCCATCATTCCTAATGTCATAATTACTGCGAAAACTAACCAAATAATCATCAAAACTTTTGATATCTTACTGGATGTTTTTATGTATTCCAAGAATTTTTTCATTTGTTATTCTCCAAACTTCATTTCCTTTTTCGCTTTTTCTTTTGCTTCTTCCTCTTTGAGCCATTCTTCGTATTGGCGATTTCCTTCTTCGGATTCAAAAAAGGCATATATATCTGGAAGGATCGTTCTTACATACGAGGCGAGCGCTTCTCGTGGAATTGTGCATTTAGCGTTCCTATTTCCAAGCACTAAATATTTTAAAATTAAGATGGCCTTTTTAAAAGGGTTGGCGTGCTGCATTTCTTCAAGTTTGGGTTGGATTTGCCGAGCAACTGTTTTTGCTAAGATTTTATCCTCGGATTCAGCAGCCGCCTTAAGTTCCATCTCAGACATATTTGAGTAAACAAAACTTGCGTTTTTTATAAGCAATTGAAGTTCATCCATTGCAATATTTTTAAGTGTTATTTTATTCATAAATAATTTCCTTCCTGCGAGGGTATTAGGGACTCATCCCTAACAAGTGGCGAGCGAGCCGTGTATATACGTACACGATGCTTGCGAAGACTGCGTTGTGGGGATATCCATTCGCGATGCTTGCGAAGACAAGGTCATGTTATCATTGTGGTATCACAAACGCGATGCTTGCGAAGACGATGACGTCTTACGCAAGTTCTTTATATTTTGAGTTGAATAATGTAGCGAAAGACTTCTCTATTTTTTTACCTTTTTTTGCATTGTGTTTCTCAATGAAATACTCACAGTCCTTTTCGTCTAAATTGCAAATCAATGACAACTTGTACCGTGCGCGTGAAGAACCGACATACATTACTTGCTCAGCGTTGTTTTCAAAAGTGTCATTATCTAAGTCCACCATTATAACTACATCCGCTTCTAATCCCTTATACTTTCTGCAAGTTGTAAATGGTATTTTCTTTGCTTTATACAGATATACACCCGTTGAGCATTCATCTGAAATTATACTACTTTCCTCTGTCTTACAAGTCAGTATTTGAATATCCGTATAATCTTCAGCCCATGCTTTTTCAATAATTGCATTTAGGGTTAATACCGTTTGATTCACATCGTCAGCAAAAAACATTTCAGGAGAGTCTCCAACAATAGCACCATCAAACAACTTTGGCTTTTTATTTTCACCTAACAAGCGCAACGATGTAGTGGCAATATTTTCGGTGTTTCTGCAATTCCTATACAAAGTCAACTTACAATCAGATTCACCTATGTACGATGGCAGTCTAGCTGCTTGCACCATTTGATTTTTATCATAAAAAAGATAAAATGTGCCGTTTTTGCCATCGTCAACAACATTCGCTTTTAATAGTTCTATTACTGAGATGTCGTTCAATCTCTCTTTGCCGAAATCTTGTCCCTCATCAATAATGATGTGTTTGTAAGGGAACGTTTCTTCCAGATACATTTCTTCAAGCACTTCTTTTAGGCGGTCATAGTTGGGTGTGACCGTATCGCAAAGTTTGCAAGCTAACCCATCAATTGTGTAAAAAGAAATGTTCGGGTGCCCATAATTGTCCTGAAGGTGCTCTTTAAGATAATGGTTGTAGCAAAGGAATAATACAGATTCATCATTTTCGGCATGACGTCTTGCTTTTTCAACAGCCATAACAGTCTTACCTGTTCCAGCAAGCCCATTTATTACTGCATTATCTTGTTCTTCAAGATAGCTTAAAAGAGCCACTTGTTCTTTTAACATTCTTTTGAAAACATAGCGCTGATTTTCGACCTTCATATTAGCTATCGGTATCAAATCGAAGGATGGCGCTAAAAATTTGTCAATCAATAATTTTATATCAGCGGCTGTGAGTTTGGTTTCAACTTTGTTTGGAAGTTCGATATCAAATATTGCCGAAATTTCCTCTTCAATATTATCAAACGAATCTGCAGTTAAAGTGATTTTTCGATCTGCCTCTGTGGGAAGATTTACTTTTGATATGTACTCATTATCGATAGAAGGAAACCACACAGCATGCAACAGTTTACAACGATTCATTAGATATCCATAACCATTGTCTTTTATGTAATCTCGTAAACGCCACTTCCCATTCTCTGCTTGGCGATAAGGACCACCATGGCTCATTTCTCCACCATTTGCATATTTCCATTTATTGCCTTCAAGTTTAACTTTGCCAGCTTTTGCTTCAATGCATAAAATACCTTTTTGTGGATGAAAAATAACAAAGTCTGTTTCGCTTGCGGTAATAACATCCGCGTCTATGCTAACGATTTTAAATGAATGAAAAACATAGTATTCTTCGGACAAATCTTTGAGTGCATTGAACATTATTTTTTCTCTGCTGGCCGGTGTACATTCATAAGGAATATCCGGATACATTATAGCCATATAGTTACACCTCTATTTTTGATATAAATTCATCAACATCAAAAGCCTCATTCAAACAATAACAAATAAAATCTGTTTCCTTCGCTTTTTGATAGCTTTCATGATTTTCGCCGAGGAAAAGAATAACCTTTTTTTCTTTCCAGATAAGGTCGGTATAGATTTCCTCTCCAGTCTCAACAACTTTTATCGATTCTCCGTACCATGGTTTGGAAATATTCTGAGGACATTTTTCGCGTATAGTTTTTAAAATATCCTCTTCTTCCTCGCTACACTCGTCGATCAAATCACTCCATATTTCTTCTACGGAATCTGCAGCTAGATTTCGACCGTTGTTACAAAAAGTAATCTGTAGTTTTTGAGATTCATCATCATCTTGGAATGGATTAATAATCTCATACACATTCTCATCTCTTGTGGCAGGCCATACCTCACTCAAAGGCAAATTAAACATACGATAAAAGTCAATTGCGTAGTATCTTTTAAGGATATCGTGCTGTTTTTGATTGTAATAGTTTAACAAACAACTATAACAAGCTGTATCAGCCAATTCTTCACCACATACACACGTATCAACAACTTTAAAACCAGCCTTCAACATCCCAACAAGCACATCCGGATTATTAAGTTGTCTAACATAACCAGCGCCACCAGGCGTATTGTCAAAAAGAACAAAGCCGAAATTACCATTAGGATGATTACTGTCTTTAAACCAATGCAAACATCCCGATAGTTCATTTCTTTCGATATCCAAATATCTACTTAGACCTTCAAGCAACGAATAAAGTATAGTCCATGCTTCGTCAGGTTTTAAGAGGTTAAAGTCGATGAATTTCAAAATTGCTACATCAGTTTGAAATTCGTGACCCAAAGAAAATCTTCTTAATCTATCATTGCTGCAGTCATGTCCGTTCGGATTCTTATGCGAATGCTGAATAAAACGATCAGTAGTCTTATCGTCAACCATACCATATCCACAAGTTTCACATATAAAGAAGTTTGACTCATTTATTACGGCAAGTGAATCCATTTTATTGTTGCCTATTACAACATTTATATCGCCAACCGTGTATTTATGGAAGGATATTTGTTCTTCATTTCCGATATAGGCAACAGAGCCCTTATATGTTCTTTCCGGTTTATTTAAACCAACAGGTTGCGGACCGGAGTTATCCAACAAGAAACCAAATTTTGGAACAATGTATTGTTGTGCTCTTCCAGATAACATCTCTCCACATTGACGGCATTTTTTAACTTCGTGATATGGTTTTCTTGTCAAAGTATTACACTCTTTGCAAAAAGCATAATTGTATGTAGGCCACTCATAACCACTTAATCGTCTTACGTAACGGCTCGTATAAAGATTACCATCTGCCACAACTTCGGAATCAGGTGCATACTCAGAAATTGCCGCGAATAAATCTCTGCTTAAACGCAACGATGAACTAGCCCCTGCTGTTGAGCTCTGCAATTCAACTGTATCAACAGGGAAACCATATTTGGGTATTAAATTGTTTTTTGACAAAAATTCAATTATGCGCTGGTCTTTGATTGTGTTGATGGATTTTTGAATCTTGGCAGCATAATACAAAAGGTTATTTTTTCCTTTATTAGCGGCATCATCCAAACTTTCTTTTAAAACTCTTTCCAAATCTTTTAAGTCATCAGTGTATTTATCAACAACAATGTTACATAACCCTCTATTATCGGCATCTTCGTTAAACATCAAGCTAACCCAACCGAAATTCTCAACATCAAACATGCTTTTCAAATCAGATGGAACAACGTGTAGAAGATAATCTTTAAGATCGTTTGGTTTCTCATCTAGATAAGAATATAATTCTTCAAATCCGTTTGCGTCCATAAATTCTCCAATAGTATCCTTATAGAGATCAGGACGAAGTTTCCAGAAAAATGAGAATGCCGAAGCAAAAATATGTCTTAATACTATTTTATCATTACTAACATTAAAAAATGGTGGCTTGATTTTACCCTCAATCATTGCCGTTGGATTTCTAAAATAGTTTAAGTCATGAGAATTATTGGGGCAAAATGTTATAGCGTAAGCGGCAGATTTAAGACTACGACCTGCACGACCTGCTCTCTGTGCGTAATTTGCCGGTGATGGCGGCATATTGCGCATAAATACTGTTTCAAGCGAACCGACATCGACACCCATTTCAAAGGTTGTAGAGCAACTTAGCACATTGATTTTCTTATCTTTAAAATGTTTTTGATACTCATAGGCTGTCGCACTTGAAAGTTGGGCAGTGTGTTCGTGCACAGACATAGGAACGGCGCTTAAAGTTGTATATAAATTGTGATAATGATCATCTACTAATTCCTTTTCAACATCAAACACTTCTAACTTTCCGGAACAACCGGGTTTATCGCAAACGCCTTTGATGCTATAGGGATAAACAGCTTTGCATTCGGAACAACGGTATAACTGTTTAACGCTTTTTACAACAATTTTATCTGCGTTGAGCTTATAAGCATTTCTTTTACCCATCGGAACAGAAATCACATAGTTTTCATGTACAAGATATTCCCAAATTGCACTCAAAAGTTCTCTTGCCTGAGCTTCATCATCACCCAACAACTTTTTCAAATATTTTAGTCTTTTATTCGTTTTGTTTTCTTCCGGGCTCCAACCTCTAATATAGCTATATCCAGCCGTAACGTCAGCATACCCCATAGCAAATCCCGAAGCAGAAAACTCTTCTTCATCAGCTCTTGTGAAACTAATGTCTGTTGCAACAGCTGCATCACTCATCATACTTCTTATCAATGTTTTGAAAAGGTCAGTGATTTCCTCTTTGGTAAAACCTGGAATTTCAGGAATGTCAAACTCCATTTCAAAAAGGAGGTTTCCCTTGCGAAGAAGTGAGTTCTTCGCTTTGAAGTTTGAAATTTCCTTCATAAGATATATCCAAGCTTTTTTCTCTATTTCTTCTTCAGATAAACCTTCAAACACACTATTCTTCTCAAACTTTTCTACAAGTTTCGTGGCAAAGCCTTTAAGAGACATGCCTTCTTCTAATTTGCTATAATTTTCTTCTAAAATCTGATGCATAATTCTTTTTACTAAAGAATCACGATAGGTGCTTTCTAAATACGTAGCAAAAAAAGCTGCTGTTTGACGATTATCGGAAAAGGCCAAAAACTGTTTGGTTAATTTTTCAACAGTTTCTTTTTTGTTTATAATATTCCCCAAGAAAGGATTGGTCGTTTTTTCCTCAGTAATATAATGGATTTCGCTAGGCAACTCGTTATAAAGTGCAGTTGCAATTACCGCAGTGGCAGCCTCTGTACCTAAGAAATAAGGGCGCAAGATACTACGCTTGCCGTTTTTACTATGACAGCAAGGACAATTGTGTAATTCTTCGCCTGATTTTTTGATTTTGATTACTCTATTATGGTACTTTTCATCGTGACCACACTGTAATCCATTTACAGATGTCTTTCTCTTTATTGCACCGCATTTAGCACAAAGCAAGTATACATTATCATCTTCGTCATCGGTATCAAGATCGCCACTTAACAAGAACACTTCCGGCTTGTAATCATCAGAATGCTTTGACTTTTGAACTAAAACACCATCTAGCTCCTCTCCAGTTATGAACAAGGCATTACAGTTATTACAGAAAGATACTTCAAAAACCTTTAGTTCTGTTTCTTCATCATATGGGTCTTCGCGATAATTTTCCATACGATTAATAAACAGTTTGTTTGAAGGATTTAAAGTTACAAAAACACCTTCCATACCGCGAATAAACATATGATATTTCGCTTCAAAAAGTCTTTCGTTGTTACGCATTGCATTAGAGGCAACAGCAATAAAATCCGTAAAATCATCTGCGGGCATAGATAGTTCTTTGGCTACTTGATTTACAGTTTTTATTTGACGATATAATACCTTTCTAACACGATAATAGAATTGGTCGTGCAAGATAAGGTCAAATAAAGCCTCTTGCAAACTCAAACTATTATCAAAGGAAACATTGTGTTTTTGTATAATACTCTTAATAGTATCATCTGCTTGATTTTTTCGAATAGATTCGGCCAAATCCCTATAGAGATCAAAATTCAATTCAACTACTTCGTGATTAGGTTTGATTTCTCGAGTGTAAGAACGAACAATAGATTTTTTGCTGAATTTGGCAGTACATAATGAATTGCCAAAATTTAAAATTTCATCATCAGACTTTTCATCACCTAAAGTAGCACTGGTTAAAATAAATTTAATATTATCTCTATCAAGCATTGCTTTTACACGCTTGATAAGCGATGCGACTTCAATGCCCTTTGCACCAGTATATGAATGCGCTTCGTCAAAGACAATATACTGCCATTTAGAAGAGTTGGTTTCGCCAAAAATAATATTATCGCCAGGTCTAAGCAACATGTATTCGAGCATTGCATAGTTTGTAATTAAAATATTGGGAGGTGTATTGCGCATTTGCTCTCTTGAAATCAATTCATTTTCGCAAAGGGGCGATACATCTATATCCTCAATTTCTTCGTATTGCTTCTTGGCGTCTTTATAAGTTTCCTTGGTTTCACCCGTGAATCGACCAAATGTAATTTTTTTATCACCGTCCATTTCCGAAAGTAATTCTCTGAGACGGCGAATTTGGTCGTTAACAAGGGCATTCATAGGATAAATGATTAAAGTGCGCACACCTGCATCCAAAGTTCCTTTTTCTTTTTCTTTAAGAAGCTGATTGATTACAGGAATTAAGAAGGATTCAGTTTTACCAGAACCGGTACCGGTAGTAACAATTAGGTTTTCTCCATCGTTAGCTTTTCTTACCGCTTCTTCCTGGTGAAGATACAACTTTCTTTCGGGATGGAAGTTTTTGATCTTAAGAATTTCTTTTGAAACAATACCTTCGTCAGCAAGTTCCTTTAACGATTTTCCCTTCTTGTAAGGATCGGACATGCTGATATAAGGGCCATCGGCAATTGCCTTGTCCTGCTCTAATAATTCTTTTAATTGTTTGTTGTAAACTTCTTTGTTAGTCGAAAAAGTTGTCAATAAGTATCTTCTATAAAAATCAACAATTCGTTTAGAACTTTCTGATGGTCTAAATAACATATTACCACTCCTTGTGCTTTCTTATCCTACTTACGTTAATATCAAACGACGTGTTTGCACTAAATTCATCTAATTCAATAAATCTATCAATTTCTTTCGAATTTAATACAGGATCATCAATATGAACAAGTGACTTAGTACTTTTATCGTAATACATGGAATACCAATCTTCATCATCATATGAAAAAGCTTGCAAAGAAACGCTCAGCTCGTCCTCAATACGGGTGACAAACGCATGTACTTTGCCAAGTTTTTTGCGAACGAATTTTCCTTCAGAATCCTTCTCATAACGCGGTTTTCCGTTCTTTGAATGACCTTCGATTTTAAAGCCTATAAGCGAACCGATATAGGTTATATCATCCTCTTTTTCAATCAAATTAAGATGATACTCATAGTTTAGCGGAAGGATTTTCTCTTCTGCAGATAATGATCTAATTACTAATTCGCACTTTTCCAAATTATCAAGGTCAATACAACCAACATTGGATAATGGTTGCATATATTCTCTTGTTGTATTAAATGCGAACTTGCCGCCTTCCTCGATAAATGGATGGAAATTATAATACTCATCTTTCGATAACTCTGGGAAGGTGTTCTTACCATTAACGATAGGCTTTTTAGCAACAACCGAGTCTCCGGTTAATGTTTTAATATCAACAAAAACATTAGTATTGCCTTTAATGTCCACATCAATATAGGGCACTTCGCCATCGAGGAAAAGTTTAAAATAAGGTTTAATTACTGTTTGCCTATAAATAACCGGCAGTCCTAATCTTCGTTTAGCATTATCCTTATATTCTAACGTGATGTAATGATAGGTGATTTTTGAGTCTTCGTTTATTTTGCGAACGAATTCCGAAATATCAATTCTAAAGGTATCCGGAGCTATTAAGGCGCCCTCAAACATGAACATATCTAACTTTCCATAATATGCACTCACACTTTTTGCACCTGGAAGCTTCACATATAATGTTTCTTTGAGTGCGGTATACCATATGAATTCGTCGCGTTGGCTCTTCATTGATATTTCGGAAAAACCATATTTGAAGATTCTTATGGGCATAGAGATCTTATATTCATCATACAAATAAAGAATTAACTCAGCCTTTTCAGGGGACAAATCTAATGGTATGGTGTAAGTTATCGATTTTTCCGTTTCTGATTCTACTTCCCACGACTCATCTGTGATATCAAATAGGCAATCACCTTTGGTAATTTTAAGCATCGCGGTTGCATCATAAGTGTATCTAGGTTTATTAAATCTGCAGTCGAATTTTCTTACAAGCAAATAACTGCACAATTTTTTATCGCCTTCGCCTGGAACATCAAGGAAAACGTCATATCGCTTGTCCTCCATCGGCAAAACAGCATTGAGAGGCACGCTTACGGCTAGTTTTCTCTTATCTTCTGGCCAATCATAACATATCTTTTCCTTAATCGATTCAACCGAATATTTGATATTGTTTATAGTCAGAACACTGCCATTAAGTTTTTCTTTTTCTACAACAAAAGACACGGCGGGATGCTCTCTTGAAACAACAATTTCATTTCCTGATTTATCAAATGCGCTAAAATGTTCTATCTTTCTTTCGAAAATAGGTTCAGCAGAAAATTCACCTATGATTGAAATCGGTTTATTACCTACATAGAAAATCGATTCTTCATTAATTTTCGTAGAAAAGTAATTCCATTTTCTATATCCATCATAGCTGTCAATCTCATCTTGGCTATTTTCCCATTTTGTCGGAACGCCATGGCGCACGAGTATGTAGTTGTAGCCTATATCAAAGCGGTTTCTATATTTCCATTGACGGTCAAAAATTCTATAGTTTGATGCAGGTATCCGATAATGTTTTTCGGAAAGTGTCTTAATAGTTATATCAATAGAATCGAAAATAGAAGGTATCGGAATGTGTTTTTCTTCTGTTATGTAAAGACCGAATGACTTGTATACATCAAGTTCTATATTTTCTGTATAACCATTAATTTCAATGACCGCAGTTGAATAGCCTTCACAATCTTCATATCTGAATTTCTGGGGAGGTATAACTATGTGCGAAAACTCCTTATCAATATCGACACTAATGTAAGGCTTGTGACTAAATTCTTTTCGGGTTCTCGTATGTTTTTCATTTTTTTGCTTATTCTTTGCATCTTGTATTCGGCACCATTCTATAAATGCCTCTTCATATCTATTTTTGCTGATTTGAGGTATCTCATTATCATAAAAATAATTATCAATGAGTTTTAAAATTGGCAAAAACAATTTTCGAATGGTATTAGTGTCACAAATTGCAAATGTGGTTCTTGTTGATTTTAGAAGTTTATAAGATTTTGCAGCTCTATTGGAATCGGACTCAACAATGTTATCATTCTTATTGTTTAATGTTGTCGCCATGAATGCCGACAAATCTTCGAAATCTTCTTCTATAGACTCAGAATTTAATTGGCGAAACAGGTTGTTTTCATAATACGCGTATGAAAAATCATAAAGACCCTGCATATAGTAATTCGTAACAAAGGCATGAGCTTTTATATATTCAACGTATTGAAAATCGCCATCATCTATTCGAGGAACAAATAGATTATATTGCTTAATGGTTTTATAGAATATTTTCCCTATGTAATTCAAACGTGTAGAAGGTACGCTATAGCCAATTTCTTCTTCAAAGCATGGCCAAAATCTACCATCCTGATATCTCCGAATGGCAACTTGAACAAGAGCTAATGAAAGCATCAAATCTGCATTGGGTATTGTTGGCATATATAAATTACTAACCTTCACACTAATAAGATCAATTAATTCTTTATACTCCGAATCAGATACTTCTATTTGACCGAGCAGT
This sequence comes from Acutalibacteraceae bacterium, assembly GCA_045656145.1. Classification (GTDB taxonomy): domain Bacteria; phylum Bacillota; class Clostridia; order Oscillospirales; family Acutalibacteraceae; genus SIG565. Next base: position 39,854 of record JAZOQP010000016.1, on the reverse strand, counting down.
TTTATGTTATTTTTTTGAATTTGTTGTGTGATATATTCATTGTTTAATTTCATATTGACTGCTCCTTTTTGTTTAAAACTATATTATAAAAGGACATTTCGTACCATTTAATAAATCGCTTAAATTATATCCCACGGAGTTATTATGCCTTGGAGTTGATCGTTGCTCGAACCACTTGCCGTAACAAATGCTAGGCCTATTCTTTTGCCCTTACTAAAAGCGGATTCGATTTTTTCTTCTAATTCATCAACATATGACGTTGCTTTAACATAAACAAATGATTCCATTTCTCTTCCTTCTAAAGAAAGATATTTCTGAATATCTGAAAATTTCAATGTTTCATCTATAGCAACAATTTCTTCGTCAGCAATATATGTAAATACTGAATTTTCATCAAAAACACCTACAACACATCCATCACTATTTAATATTGGGATGTGTGTATACAATTTATCCCGCATTTCAGCCATTGTATCTTTGACAGTATCGTCCAAAGAACGCCAACATACATTTGCAAATTTTATTTGAATATCGCAACATTTAGGTCGATTTTTAATGTTGTCTATCAACTTTTCAATAAACTCAATCATATTTATACTTGCTTCAACAGCAAAACTGTCACTTACTTTTTTCTCGTGACATAAAAGATTTCTAACTTTTTGACAGTATCTAATGTCATCGGCAAATCGCTTAAATTTAGATTGACCACTTAAATAAAACGATATAGAGTCTCCCTCTCCAAGTTTATATGTAGACCGAACGATTTCTTCAAGTTGTTTATATTTTTCTAAAAATATTTCAGAATTTTTCATAAAGACCACTCCCTGTTTATTCAATAAACTCTTCTACTTTTCCGGTCAGTATATGGCTTTTAAGCGTAACGATCTTACCATCACGCCCAAACACCCAAACATTAACCGCAGGTTGCTCATACCAAATATCGTTTTCATCTTCACCAAAATTATTAGAATAATATTCTTGAAGTTTTTTAGAATACAAATCTTTGTCAAAAACACTCATAAAATCTAACCCTTTAATATATGATAACCAACTATAGCCGCACCAATAAGGCATAAACCAATGCCAAGTTTACCTAAGTCTGCAGAAATGCTAAGTACCAATGCTCCAACACACAAACCGATTACTAAAAGGCTTTTTGCTATAACACTAGCGTTGGATGGAGTTTCACTTTGTTCGTTGTTATTGTCAGAATAGAGTTGCGGAGACTTAATAGTTTGATTCGTTGATGTTGTAGATACAGTGTCTGTAGATGCAACCCCTACCTTAGCAGTTGCTCTCACACAAAGCGTCCATCCATAACTATAATCATTTCGCGATTTGGAAGGGAAAGGCACGTATTTATTGTCACGACCGTTATAAACAACGCACTCAACTTCTATTTTTTCTTTTGCTGCTAGTTGTTTTAAGGCCGTTAGAAACTTTTTAAATTCTTCTCTATATTCAGGAACAATTTCATAGTTATTCCATGTCATATATTGCAAATTAGGATTTCTAAACAAGAAAAATGTTTGATTGTTTTGCTTTAACTCATTAGCGTTGTCAGAGCGCTTCTTTTGCATAAATCGTTGAGAAATACTGCAAAAACAATATACCATTTTAATTCCGTCAGAAACTATATATTTTGCTGCTTTAGCATTATATATCAAAGCGCATTTTATGTCGCGTAACGTCAATTTCGCTTCTGCATACATCGCATCATTCTTTTTAGCGTCTAATTCCAATTTAACATCTTCCGGGGAGCGTATGCTGTTTTTTAAGTGTTCCGCAAAATCAATATTTGGATCTACAACACTTTCGTATGTGTTATCAGAAACATGGCTAACATAACCAGATGCTCCACTTGTATATGAATAGTCAGAGGTGTCATTGTCTTCCAAATATGAATCAACATTATTGTCTGAACTATCTGAGATTATCTTCATATCCATAAAGTGATCAAATGCGTCTGATTTTCCATTGCCATTCCAATCAAATCCTGGCATATACTATTTCTCCCTTTCTTTAATTTTTAGCCGTAGGCACAAAATTGTTGCTCGTATATTGATACAAGTAAAACAAATATAACATAATAACTGTCCTATAAAACGGACTTGAACTATGGTATAATGCTTATGAAGAATTAGTCCTCTGGTATTATCTCGACTATATCCTCAATCTTACAATCAAGAACGCCACAAATCTTTTCCAACGTTTCTAAAGTAACCGGTTCATCCTTTGCCATTTTAGACATTGCGTTAGTTGTGATTTTAGCCGATTGTCTTAACTGTGTTTTGTTCATTTTCTTATCAATTAAAAGTTTCCAAAGTTTACTATAAGAACGAGCCATAATAAACCCTCCTCAGAAAATATTCTAATTTATATTATTATATCACATAAAAGCCTTTCATTCAACAGAAAATTTGATATTATCAAACTTTTATTGACAAAATAAACTTTTTGTATGGACAATATTATTGAAATGTGATATACTTAATTTACGGAACTTTTAAGCACGGCATCATCTTCGCAAGCATCGCGTTTGTGTACACAAAACACCTTGTTAGGGTGGGCCCTAATACCCCAAAATAGAAAAGGTAGGTGAAAAGTATGAAAGGTGTAATTTATGCTCGTTATTCAAGCGACCATCAGCGTGAGGAATCTATTGAAGGCCAAATTCGTGAATGTACGGCTTTTGCCGAGAAAAACGGAATTACTTTACTTCATACTTACATCGATCGTGCTTACTCAGCCACAAACGATAACCGTCCCGCTTTCCAAGAGATGATAAAAGACAGTCATAAGAAGATGTTTGACATTATTCTCGTTTGGAAACTTGACCGTTTTGCTCGCCACCGTTATGATTCTGCACATTATAAAAACCTGCTCAAAAAGAATGGTGTTCGTGTTGTATCGGCAACTGAGCCAATTTCAGACGGACCGGATGGCATTGTCATTGAAGCGTTGTTTGAGGGTATGGCAGAATACTACTCTGCCGAGCTTGCTCAGAAAATAAATCGCGGTATGACTGAGAATGCTCTCAAATGCAAATACAATGGCGGCACTCTTGCGGTGGGATATAAAATCAATAAAGAAACCCGTCTTTATGAAGTCGATCCTTTAACTGCGCCAATCGTTACTGAAGCCTTCAACGCTTATCTTGATGGCAAAACCATGAAACAAATTGCCGACGATTTTAATGCAAAGGGCTATCGCAACACTATCGGCAGAAAGTTCTCTATTGACGCTATTTCAAGAATGCTACAAAACCGTCACTACATAGGCGAGTATAAATTCAAAGATATTATAACACCCGGCGGCGTTCCCGCACTCATACCGATAGAATTATTTAACGAAGTGCAGAAACGGATTGCTAAAACAAAAAAGGCACCGTCAAGCCACAAGGCGATTGACGATTACCTTTTAACAACGAAGTTATATTGCGGACATTGTGAGTCCTTTATGGTTGGCGAAAGTGGCACAAGTAACACCAATAAGATTTACCGCTATTATAAATGCGTTACTGCTAAAAAACGTAAGGGTTGCCACAAGAAAGCCGTTCGCAAAGAGTGGATTGAAGATATTGTAATAGCTCAAATCAAAAAGTTCTTAATGGATGATGAAGCCATAGATAAAATGATTAAAATGGCTCAAGAGTATTTGAAACGAGAAAATACCACGTTACCATTGCTCAAACAAGAACTCCGAGAGGTTGAAAAGAGCATAAAAAATATGCTTGATGCAATACAGAACGGAATCTTTACTCCCTCAACGAAGCAAAGATTAGAAGAACTTGAAGCAAGAAAAGAAGATTTGGAGATTTCAATAGCGCAAGAGCAAATGTTTAAGCCTATGTTGAACCCAAAAGAAATCAAATTCTTCTTTAACAAACTTCGCAAACTTGATACCACAAAGCTGGAGCACCGGCGTTCACTGATAGACAATTTTGTAAATGCAGTTTTCCTGCACGATGACCGCATTGATTTTGTCTTCAACTATCAGAAGGGCACAAAAACCGTGACCTTCAAAGAATTGGAAGAGGCGTCCGAAGGAAGTTCGGATTTAATCGTGTCTGCTCGACCATAACGAGTGTTCATAACCAATTTGAAGGTTGGAAATGAGCACTCGATTTTTTTTATTTTGCAATCAAGTTATCCGACCTATTTAGGCTTCGAGTTAGATTGCCGCAGGTTCGAGGTCTCGGCTCCCGCCTCGGTCGGTGCTTCTGTGCTTTGCACAGAGGTGTCCACCGGACACCCGCACCCTGTCACCTCGACCAAAATTCCAAGAATTTATAAATTTCTTGGAATTTTTTGTTCTTTGATTTCTTTTTTATGAACTCTCATACCAAAACACCCCGTTCTCATAAAAGAACGGGGTGTTTTTCATTAATTTTATATTTGCACTTTAAAGTTTTTATCAAACATTTCTTTAAAATCATGGCGGATACCTTCATCGCGCTCGCGGAGTCCTACCACATTACCAATATTAACATTATGCATACTGCGGAAGATATTATCTGCGGCATTGGGGTTAATTTTGCAAATATCCTCAATAATTCTTTTGGTTTCTCGGCGCTTTGAAAGGTCTTCAAACTGCTCGCTTTTTTCGGTGAATCGGCAAGCACAGGCTAGAAACCTGAGTTCATTTGAATTCGCCCAATTAATAATATCCTTCTCGCGAACTTTATAAAGTGGGCGAATAAGCTGCATACCCTCAAAATTGGTGCTTCTGAGTTTCGGGAGCATTGTTTTTATTTCACTCGAATACATCATACTCATTAAAAGAGTTTCAATAGCATCATCGAAATGATGACCCAAGGCTATTTTATTGCATCCGAGTTCTTTCGCATTTGCATAAAGATTTCCTCTTCTCATTCTTGCACACAAATAACAAGGCGAGCCGCCGAGCTCATCAACCGTGTTAAAAATTGTGTTTTCAAAAATGGTTATAGGAACATTCAGAAGCTTCGCATTGCTTTCAATCAGTTCCCTGTTTTCCTTATTATAACCCGGGTCCATAACAAGAAATTCAAGAGAAAAAGGGATTTCGCTATAACGTTGCAATTGCTGCATACACTTAGCAAGGAGCATGGAATCCTTACCGCCCGAAATGCAAACGGCAATTTTATCGTTTGCTTCTATTAAATCATATTCCTTTACCGCCGCTACAAAATTATTCCATATCTTTTTACGATAGCGTTTTATTATGCTTCTTTCAATTTCAATATGTCTTTCCATAAAAACTCCAAAAATAAAAAGGTGTTACAAGTATTATACCTGTAACACCTTAATTTTTCAAGAATATTATGCAGCTTTCTTGGTTGTTGCTTTAATAACAAATAGGGTTGCTAATGTTAAAACGGTTGCGATAGCAAGGCTTATCCAAGCATTCTGAACGAAACCTGCTACAATATAGCAAACGAAAGAAACGCCTGCAACGGTTAGGGCATACGGAAGCTGTGTTGAAACATGGTTAATGTGGTTGCACTGAGCACCTGCAGATGACATAATAGTTGTATCCGAAATAGGTGAGCAATGGTCGCCGCAAACTGCACCTGCAAGGCAAGCCGACATACCCATAGTTCCAAGTTCTGAGCCTACCGGGAAGATAGCAAGAACTATCGGAATAAGGATACCAAATGTGCCCCAAGAGGTACCTGTTGCAAATGCGATACCGCAAGCTACAAGGAAGATGATTGCCGGGAGGAATATCTGAAGATTTCCTGCGCTGGCTAATGCATTTTCAACAAATGTGCTTGAATCTAAAAGACCGGTCATTTCTTTAAGGGTTGTTGCCATGGTTAAAATTAAAATTGCAGGCACCATAGCAATGAATCCCTTAGGAATGCATTCCATAGCCTCTTTAAATGTAATAAGTCTACGAGCAATAAAGTAAATAACACAGAAAAGAAGTGCAATAAGTCCGCCCCAAGGAAGACCAACGGTGGCATCGGTATTAGCGAAAGCATCAACGAAGCCGAGGCTTGCATCATAATTAGCCGAAGCAAATACCCACTCCTCACCCATACATCTACCAACATAGAAGAGTGAGAACACACAAATTGCGATAAGTACAATTATCGGGAACACGAGGTCGAACACGGTTGCCTTTTTAGCAGAACCGGAAACCTCTTCATCCTCGCCTACCTGACCGCCGAATGTGAATAAATCGCCATTTTCAGCGTTTAACTCATGAAGCTTCATAGGGCCGTAATCAAACTTCATAAGGGTAATTGCAATGATGAAAACAAATGTCATTAAAGAATAGAAGTTATACGGAATTGCCGAAATAAAGAGAGATAAGCCTTGGCCATCGGGTGCATAGGAAGATACTGCTGCTGCCCAAGAAGAGATAGGAGCTATCATACAAACAGGAGCTGCGGTAGCATCGATAAGAAAAGCTAACTTAGCGCGAGAAATTTTAGCTTTATCGGTTACAGGACGCATAACTGCGCCAACTGTTAAGCAATTGAAATAGTCATCAATAAAGATGAGAACACCGAAAAGGAAGGTCGCAATGGATGCGCCAATTTTGCCCTTTACATGCTTTGAAGCCCATTCGCCAAATGCTCTTGAGCCGCCTGCTTTATTAAGCAAAGCAACAATTGCGCCTAAGAGAACTAAGAAAATGAAGATACCTGCGGTGCCTGAAACAGCGGTAATAAAACCGTTGCTTGTGATGGCATCAATTGTTTGAATAGGTTTAAATCCTGTATAGATTAAACCGCCTGCCAAAATACCAACGAAAAGGGATGAATAAACCTCTTTAGTAATAAGTGCAAGACCGATAGCAATTACCGGCGGGAAGAGCGACCAAAGTGTTCCCACAGGAGAGGTTATAGAACCTGTGAATGCACAAAGCACGCCAAACGCTACTACAAATGCAATTATTAGTAGATTAGGGATTAACTTTTTTGCGTTCATTTTTAATTCCTCCATAAAAAAATTCGTGATAGCACGGATGCCATCACGAATAAAAATCCATAATTTTGACAGCACTCCATAAATATAATGGCAGTCTACTGCATATTTTACAGCAAACCAGCAACAAAACCCGAGCAAGTTTTGAAGCTTCGGCGATGATTCCTTTCACCCAAACGCTGCCCGCGTTATCCCTTGGGGTACTGATAAGCACCGCGCCTCTATCAACTATCAAAATAGTAACATATTATTCATAATTTGTCAATAATTAAAGCATACGAATAAGAAATTCGGTTATAAAAACCGCCGCGCTGCTACCCGCCGCCACTACAACAAGACTTCTCTTGAAAAGTGCTAAAATCACAGCAACCAAGAATGCCGCTATTCCCGAAATCAAATATTCAGTAGACATAAAAATAGCCGGAATGGTCATAGCGGTAAGGCAACAAACGGGAATAAATTTCAAAAAGGCCTTAATATATCGATTTTTAATTTCCTTTTTGAAAACCGTTAGCGGAAGCATTCGAATAAGATATGTGGTAAGAGCCATAACTAAAATATATATGTATATCATTATTCAGCCACCTCCGGAAACAAAAATGCGCAAATTCCCGCGGAGAGAATGGCGGTTAACACTATGGCAATGCCACCCGATAACACTTTAAAGATTGGAACAAATGCGAAAACACAGGAGAAAACTATAGCTAATGCAGCGGCAAGAGCCGTTTCCTTTTCTCTTTTAACCTGCGGTACAACTATTGCCACAAACATACCATAAAGTGCCACCGATAATGCGGTTAACAAACTGCTCGGCAAGATGGAGCCTGCCGCGCCGCCGAAAAAGGTGCCCAATGTCCAACCAATTATGGGGAGCGGACCCAAACCATACATATAAGATTTGGTAAGAGGTTTTTCGCGACTCATGGCAATGGCAAAAATCTCATCTGTATTATAAAACGAAATAATAAGGCGAGAGAAAAAGCCAAACTCTACGCCCAGCCTTTGAGAAAGGCTAAGGCTCATAAGGGCATAACGGCTGTTAATTACCGCCTCGGTTATAATCATATTAATAATCGGAGCAGATGCCGCTATTACCGATATGGCCGCAAACTGACCGGCACTCGTTAGGTTGGTAAGCGACATAAGGGTTGCATAAAAAACCTTAATTCCAAGAGAGAGGGCCGATATGCCAAAACCAAAGCTTACCGCAAAATATCCAATGCCTACCGGCAGACTATCCCTAATCCCTGCTAAAAACTCTGTTTTGCGCATTTCTTATCCCTCCTTTTTTATATCATCAATTTTAACATTCAATATATTAAATATCAAGTGTTATTGACTTATTTTTTAAATTATATTATGATTAATGTAAAGGGGGCGATTTTTTGAGCGATAACTTTTATTTAAAGTTAAACCATTATATACAAAATCATAAACGGTTATCGAGGGTGCTCGTTATTCTAAGCCGAGTAATAACCCTTGCTTTCTATGTTATTTATCCGCTTTTTTTAGCCTACAGTTTTTATATATTTGGTTTTGGCATTATTAAGGCGGCGTTGGTTCCGCTTATTTCACTTATAATAGTTTCGTTAATAAGAATTCTTATAAACCGCAAACGCCCCTATGAAAAATTAGATATTACTCCCCTTTATAATAAAAAAACCAGGGGTAAGAGTTTCCCCTCTCGCCACTCCTTCGCAATTCTTATAATTGCTGTTTCGTTAGGAATTTTTCTGCATCCTATTCTTTTATTGCCGCTAATTATCATAAGCATTATTTTAGGCGCACTCAGAGTGCTTTTGGGCGTTCATTATATAAGCGATGTTATAGCCGGATTTTTATTCGCCCTGTTATTTGCGCTTTTGGGGTATAAGATATTATAAAAATATTAATTGCAGTAAAAATAAAAAGTTCGAACTTAATAAAGTTCGAACTTTTTGCTTCTTTTAATATATATATTTATTGTTTAGCCCGAAGCTTACGCTAAGCGCTTTATCAACAAGAGCCATTGAGGGTTTTTCAAGGGTCCCCATTTTTTCCTTTAAGCGCTGTTTATCAATGGTTCTTACCTGCTCGAGCAATATTACCGAATCCTTTGAAAGACCGCATCCATCGGCACCTATTTTTATATGGGTTGGTAGATGGGTTTTTTCTTGCTGACTTGTGATAGCGGCGGCTATTACGGTTGGACTATATCGATTTCCTATATCGTTTTGAATAATAAGTACGGGACGAACGCCGCCCTGTTCCGAGCCTACAACAGGGCTTAAATCTGCATAATATATATCACCGCGTTTAACTGTCATTTTTATTTCACGCTCCGAAAAATTTTGGTAATAATATTTTTACCCGCTTACTTTATTTTTAAGCATAAAATAAAAATATTTTTAATATATATTATGCAAAATTTTTTCTAAAGTTAAAGCGACCTGCTTTCACAGGTCGCTTTTAATTTATTACTTTTCTTCGGTTTCTGCTATCTCTTCGAAATCTTCATCTTCATAATCAATGAATTCTTCGAATTCAAGCATTTCCTGTTCCTTTTTATAGGCATAGGCTCTTGCAATTTTAATTATAAGAATAACTATTAAAGCAAGAATAATTGCGAGGGCTAAAAGGGTTGTGCAAATCATAATCTTTTCAGCAGAAGTAAGACTTACAAACTTCTTAACCAAGCTTCCGCTTGCCATTAATTTAGCGCTTTCAATTAAAGAATTGATTTCGGGGTATCTTTGCATTGTGCCGTTCTTAACATCAATTCTAAAATACTCTCTTGTGGCCGCTTCGGTCTGAGCAAAAACGAGGATAAAATCCGAATAAGCGGGGTCATCATATTTAAGAACCGATAAATTGTGTCCATTAAGGCTTACGGTTTCCTTATAATAACCTCTCGGAGCTACAACATCTGCAGGAAGCTCAAGCAATGCATTTTTGCCTAAAGTAGCGCTATCAATATTAATTCCGTTTTCTTGCTGCTCATTATTCTCAGGTTTGTTTTGAGGAGTCGCAGGTTGCTCAGTTAAATACGGACTGAAAATACCTGTTAAAGAGTTATATAGGAAATATGTTTTTTCTTCGCCCTTGGTAGCATACACTAAAAGTGAATTTGAGGTATCACTCTTAAGTAAAGGAAGCTCCACACCGTTTACACGAGCGCTTGATTCGGTAAAGCCTTCGGGAATGATGCTTTCGGTATATTCCTCGGCAAGCAACCACTTCTCGCCATCAATTTCAACCTCATAAGGATTATCGGTAGGCTCTGCGGCAGGGTCGTTAGTTGAACCCTCAGGAGCAGCACGATTAATTGTTATGGTGTATTTCTTTTGTGTGCCATCAGGAGCGGTTACAATTACCCACCGCTGATTTTTACCAACCTTCATTTTAGTGCTTCCGCCATAGGTAACCTTTGCTTCATGGTCTTCCTGAACTGCATTAATAAGCACCTTTGTTACCGAGTTATCAACATTAGCTGTGTATTCTGTAATATCCCCATTAAATTCTGGAGTAAAAGGAATATCATCAGATAAAATCATTGTTTTGAGGTTTGCATTATCAGATAACTCAACCTCACTTAAAATCTTAACGGTTGTGCTTTTGCTTAAAGAAAGATCAGCCGAAAAATCTGCATCTTCAACAATACCCTTTGCAGATACCTTTGCTTCACCAACAGCCTTTGCCTTAAACTTTATTTCAAATGTAACATTATTGGAAGAGCCAACACCTGTTGCATCGAAATAAGAAAGAATAATGTTTCCATCCTTATCCTTATTGGCAACGCCACCATTTGGGGAAGAAACTGATAGGAATTTAAGGCGGTTTGCATCATAATTAATTGCAGCATCACTTAATGCGCCCAATTTTTCCATTTCGAATTTAACCGTAACACTAAATTCGGTATCAACTCTTTTATCCTTCGTGTCGACCTTAATGGAAAGGGCGCCCTCAGCGCAAGCATGAAAGCTGAATAATGAAAATACCATTATAGCAACCACTAAAACTGATAATAACTTTTTAAATTTTATCATAACCATTCTCCTACTGTTCTATTTTCTTGATTTTTAAAATATGCCTTTGCCCCATAAGTAAATCTCTCGATTTAACGGATGAGTCTTTATCAATATCAATGGCGGTAAGAAATACGCCATCGAGTTTTTTAATCTTTAAAATGTGCTGTTGGCCGATAAGCAAATCTTTAGCGGTAATGCGCCCATCAGAGCTTACATCACCGAGCACAACAACCTTAAAGCTTAATTTCTTTTTATTTTCCTTATTATAAACCTCAATTGTATCACCCGTTGCTATAAAGCCTTTTGTTTTTTCCTTTTTTTCTATATCAATTATCTTTATAGTTCCATTTTGAATGGTGAGATTATTTTTAAAGGTTTTAATATCGGTTTCAAGCGCAACACCCGATATATTTTTATCTATCTTATACTTTTTGCTTTCTAGCTTTGGCTCAGGTGGAGGTTCCTTTTGCTTTTTATTTCGGAAAATATCAATGGTGTAAACCCTTTTTTCTCCCGAGGTTGCGGTTACGGTAATTTCGACCGTGTTAAGACCTTCCTTTAATTCTATTTTGCCCGTACCCTTTACCACCGCATCCTTATCCTCAGCAGTAGCAATAACGGTTATTTCCTTAACCTCATTCTTAACCATAAATTCATATTCGGTGATGCCATTATCTTCAAATTTAAAATCAACACCATCTATCTCTAAGGTTTTCAAGAAGTTGTTATTACTTGTTTCGTCCTTTGGAAGCTCGGTTTTTTGAGGCATATCTTTATAAACTGGGATATGGAAAACAAGTTCATTTTCCATTACCTTTGAATATGCCTTTGTAAGAAAACTAGTCTTTCCGATAGCATCTTGAATATTGGTTGCATATTGATGATTGGCAAGGGTTTTATCCTTTACATCAAAATCCATATAATAATATGTATCCTGACCCTTTGAAACATATCCGTTTACATACCAAAGTGCGCCACCTGTTATTGATTTTTGCCTTGTATTCCAAGGTCTGCCGTAAGAGCCCTCGGCCTTTGCAAACATAAGACCGCCTTTGGCACCTAAAGCATCGGTGGCACCAATATTAAAATAGTTATAAAATCCTTCATAACCGGGATATTCGCCCGAAATGCTCGGAGCATCCGCTCTTCCCTGCTCTTGCATTATTGTTGAAGCAATAACGAAGGGACTAAGTTGTGCTTCCTTTGCCGCATTCATAATAATATCGGCATAATTAATTTCTTCTTTTTTCTCCGCGGCAACTTTGGGCTCTTCTTTTTTCTCTTCTGATTTCTTTTCTTCCTTGGACTTTTTTTCTTCCTCGGACTTCTTTTCTTCCTCAGGTTTCTTTTCTTCCTCAGGTTTCTTTTCTTCTTCCTCAGGCTCTTCATTTTCGGTATCTGATGTATCTAAAAAAGTATCCTTTATAACAAGCATTAAATTTTCTTTTGTATCTAATTGCTCATTGAAAGCGTGAGAAAAGAAAATAAAGATATTTGCTTCATTTAAAAAATTTCTCGGGTCGGTATAATATTCGATAACAGTTTTCGATGCCGGCTCATATCCGCTCCAATTATAAAGTTTATTTGTTGCGGGGTTTATGGCATCTTTTTCCATAGATTTCCAAGACTCCGGCTTGGAATTATGAACTGTTTTAACACCAACCTTCGTTTCAGCCGCTATAACCTCACTAAAGGTGTAATCTAAATGGTCAGCATAAAATTTCCACTCGGGATGGAGGGTATGAAGTTCTCTTAAAGCATCCTTATAAGAATCAGGGAATTTTTCTTTTTTTAGCCATTCCTCAAATTCCTTGTCTTCCTTATATTCAATTTCAATAACTACGTGTTTATAATATATATAACCCTCATTTTTGAAATCTTTTCCATATTTCGCTTTATACCATACTTCACCATCCGAATCAAGACCTTCCTCTATTAGCTGAAGTTCTGTTCCATCAACTATTTTTTCATCTATCTTCTCACTCGGACTTTTAGTTCCGGGCTTTGTATAAGCATAGGTAAATCCTGTACCGCGAGCCTGCTTAACAGTAGCTTTGCACGGGAAGGGTATTAAGGCGGAAGCGCATATAGAAACGGTTGATATAATAATAGCTATCGCTAAACTAAAACATAGAAAGCGTTTTATTAATTTCCCCATATTTTATAAGTCCCTTTTAGTCATTATAATACATTATAATTATATAAATTTTTAGTGTATATGTCAACAGTTTACATTATTTTACATATAATAAAATCGCCCTTTTTTAAGGGGCGATTTAAAATTAATATTTTATTATGTGATTAATTCCTGATATACCCTCTAATGCGCCATCTTCTAATAAAGATTTAGCATCCGAATGGGCTATTAACCACTTGTTTTTTGCAAAAAGTAAGGGGTTGCTATTTTCATGGGTAATATCTGTATTTGTATCTTTAGGTAAGCCAACAAAGCTCTTAAAGCCGCTATCATCGGTTTGGCAGGGGCAATAGTGAAGGCTTGTTGCATAGCACTCAATAACGGTACCCTTCGGCATAAAGAAGGCCTCAAACTTAGATGAATCGATTTTGTTATCCTCAATATCCCAAACATGACCTAAAATTAAAACCAAATCGGTAATGGCAATGTTGATTTCGCTGCCTGTATGCCACTCGGTAGCATCCATAATACTGTTATAGCCCCAGCAATAACCCATCTGAGCGGGAACGCCGCCGAATAAATCATTTTCAATGGTCTTGGCAATGCTTAATTCTTCAAATTTTTCTTCACTTGCTTTATAAAGTGTTCCGCTTTTGGGCATTTCAATAGTTTCGGCAACCTTAGTTAATTCTTCAACATCAATTCCGTTAACAACTCTGCCGTATGTAGCAAACTCTTTATCAAAAACCGAATAAACCTTGATATCCTTATTTAACTTTTTTAAATTTTCCAACATTTTAATTAGCCTCCTTAAAGCCTTTATATGAATATTGTATCAAAAAATTCAGTATCTTTCAAGTGGTAAAATTGGGTTGAATAAATTTGTATTATGTAGTATAATAAATATAATTATTGTTTAAGGAGAAATTTTATGCAAAGTATTATTGCTTGGTTTCAGGCCCTTGATATACCGAGAGAATTGGTGGCATTCTTTGTTTCGATGCTCCCGATAGTTGAACTTCGCGGCGGTCTTCCCGTTGCAAGCGCTATGGGAATTCCTTACGGAAAGGGTATACTTATTTGTATGCTTGGCAACCTTTTGCCAATTCCCTTTATTCTTTTACTTATCATCCCTATTTTTAAATGGATGAAAACCACCAAAACCTTCCGCCCTACAGTTGAAAAACTTGAGGCTAAATCACTCGGCAAAAGCGAAAAAATTCAAAAATATCAGTTTTGGGGACTTTTAATATTCGTAGGCATACCGCTTCCGGGCACAGGCGCTTGGACAGGGGCATTAATCGCGGCACTCCTTGGCATTAAATTTAAAAAGGCAATTTTAGCAATTATCCTCGGCGTATTTTTAGCGGGCGGAATAATGAGCATAATATCCTATGTTATTCCCTGGCTTATCTCACTAATCTAAAATTCCAAAAGGAAGTTTAATATGAATAGATATAAAAGTCTTGCGCGAAACACCGTGATTTTTGCTTTTGGCACATTTGGCTCAAAAATCCTATCCTTTATTATGGTGTTCTTCTATTCCCGCGCTATGCAGACCGATGAATTCGGCACGCTTGATATTTTAATAAACTCGGGAAGCCTGCTTCTGCCAATTTGTTTGCTTGGCATTCAAAATGCGCTTATCCGCTTCGGCCTTGATAAAAAGCATGATAAAAGAGAGGTTTTCACAACCGGCATCATCTCGGTGGCTTTAGGCTTTGCGGTGCTTTTGTTAGCGTCCCCCTTAATAGCTAGGGTTGAAGACCTTAAAATTTATATTATTTATCTTTACGCCCATGTAATTATGTCTTCACTCAGGCATATTTGCTCATACTTCGTAAGGGCAATAGGCAAATCAAAACTTTATGCATTCGATGGTATTTTTACAACATTTGTTACCTGTTCGCTAACAATTATATTCCTGCTTCCATTAAATATGGGAATTCGCGGCTATCTTTTAGCCATTATTTTGGCAGATTTTTGCTCGGTTATCTTTTTAGGCATTAAGGCGAAGCTTTGGCAATTTATAAACTTTAGAAAATTAAATTTAGGCTTAATCCGCCAAATGCTTCTTTTCTCCCTGCCCCTTATCCCCACCTCGCTTCTTTGGTGGATAGTTAATGTATCGGATAGATTCTTTGTTCAATATATGGTAAGCCCCTCTGCTAACGGACTTTATTCCATGGCATATAAAATCCCAACCATTTTAAGTTTGGTTTCTCATATTTTCCTTGATGCCTGGCAGATTTCGGCGGTTGAAGAAAATGAAAGTAACTCAAGAAACAATTTCTATTCCAATATTTTTTCCTCATTCCAGGGAACTATTTTTATAGTGGCATCGGCCATTATAATTTGCTCAAAACTTGTAACCAAAATTCTTTTAAGCGCTGATTACTATCCATCTTGGCAATATATTCCATTCCTCGTTTTATCAACAATTTTCTCCTGCTTTGTTATTTTCCTTGGAAACATTTATTTAGCCGAGAAAAAGAGCGTTACAACACTTCTCACCACCGCACTTGGCGCTTTAATGAACATTATTTTAAATGCGCTCTTTATCCCCATCCTCTTAGCGCAGGGCGCCGCAATAGCAACCGCAATCAGTTATTTCACGGTTTATTTGGTAAGAGCGGTTGATATAAAGCTTCGAAATAAAGATATTGAATTATCATTTATAAGGGTGGTAATAAATTCGCTTATTATTACCATTCAGGCAGTTATAATGCTTTTGGAATTACCTTTATGGATTCTTTATCAATTCCTATGCATTGCATTGTTAATTGTTTTAAATTATAAAATGTTAATTAAAATGCTCAATAAAATAATAAAAAAATAAGAGGCTTGCGCCTCTTATTTTTTTGCATTTTTTATTTTGTTTCGGTGTTCATCTTTGTAAGAACTTCATTAAGCTGATTTAACAAATCCTGACAAATATATTCTTTCTCCTGAATATATGTTGAAATTTGTGATGAAGCAGCATTATTATAAATGCCCCAAACAATCGCCTTATTAGAATCAGCATCAAAAACGGTTGATGACATCGATAAGAAACGGTTTGGCTGAGAAACCATATCTTCGAACACAGCCTTAGCCTGCTCATTATAGAAGAAGGTTTCGGAATCATACTTAGCAAAGTTTGCATAGTGAGAAATGAAGTAAGGAACAGCCTCAGGGTTTTTAGCGCCAATCGGAACGCCCCAAGCAACGAGCTCTAGAACTGATACATAATAATCGCTATCAGCATATTTAGGAGCAGGTGCTACACCCCAAACGCCTCTCTTCTTAAGCTTGTTACCATACTCAGAAGAAGCTTCAAGTCCGGTTGAATCGCAATAGCCAAATAAAGCCTTATGCTTTACATTATCGAAGGTTGTGTTGGTACCCTGAACGCTATAACGCTGTTCTCTACCCTCAACAATTTTCTTCCAAACGCTTAGAAGGTCAGCATCATAAAGGTCCATATTCCACTGCTTACCATCATAAGATAAGAAGTCAAGACCCATTGTAGCAGCGGGCATTTCAAAGTTTACGGTACCAAAGCCATAATAATCAGGGCCCTGCTTTACCCATTCTTTGCTCATTTCATCCATCTTTTCCCAGGTCCATTCGCCCTTCTGCCAGAGCTCCCAAGGATCATCAAAGCCCCATTCTTCCATTGTATCGGTATGATAAATAATGGTGGGGAAGATGAAGAAAGGTGTGTAAGAAAGGTTTGCGGCATACTGAATTCCATTTACAGAATAAAGCTCTTTAACCTCATCGTTCCATGCTTTATCAGAGAAATCATAGCCTGTGTTGGTAATCGGCTGGAGAGTTTTCATCCAAGCAGCTCTCGGCTCAGACATACGGATAACATCAGGAGATTCGCCTGTTGCTACAAGACCTGCAAGCTTATCGGTATAAAGCTTGTATTCAGGAGCAATTACCTCAACGTTGATTCCGCTTACCTGCTCGAAAGCTTCAATGTTTGCTTTCTCTGCTGCGCGGTCATCGGGATTGTACCAGTTTAAGAATGTAACTGTGGTACCTTTGAGCTCTGCAGGCATGCTTGCAATGAATCCATCGGTATCGAAAGCATTTGCTGCAGTGTTTTCGCCGGTAGTACCGACATTTGTTGAACCGTTACCTGCTGAGCCGCCGCAAGCGCAAAGAGATAATACAACTGCGAGCGCCAACATAATCGATAAGGTTCTTTTAACGATTTTTGCCATTTAGTTTTCCTCCTTAAAATAAAAAATTTGGGTACACCCTTATTCTATATCACAGGAAGATTTTTGTCAACAAAAAAAGAGCCCCGAAGGACTCTTTTTTATAAAAATTTACTTAATTTCTGTATTCATCTTTGCGAGAACTTCATTAAGCTGATTTAACATATCCTGGCAACGATATTCCTGAGCCTGAATAAATGTTGTGAGCTGAGAAGAAGCAGCATTGTTATAAACATGCCAGATGAATGGGTTTGCATCAAATGTAAATACAACTGATGACATTGAGCAGAAACGGTTGGGCTGAGAAACCATATCTTCAAACACAGCCTTAGCCTGCTCATTATAGAAGAATGTATCAACATCATACTTAGCAAGGTTAGCATAGTGAGAAATGAAGTAAGGAACAGCCTTAGGGTTCTTAGCACCAATCGGAACACCCCAAGCAACGAGCTCGGTAAGCGGTACATAGTATTCGCTATCAGCATGCTTCGGAACAGGAGCTACACCCCAAACGCCTCTCTTCTTAAGCTTAGAGCCATAAGCAGATGAAGCTTCGAGACCTGTTGAATCGGAATAACCGAATAAAGCCTTATGCTTTACATTATCAAAGGTTGTGTTGGTACCCTGAACTGAGTAACGATTTTCGCGGTCTTCAACAATGCCCTTCCAAACATCAAGAATTTCAGTGCCATAAAGGTCTAAATTCCACTGTTTGCCATCATAGCTTAAAAAGTCAAGACCCTTAGTAGAAGCAGCAGCTTCGAAGTTTACGGTTGATAAACCATAATATTCCGGTCCCTGCTTAATCCACTCTTTGCTCATTTCGTTCATCTTTTCCCAGGTCCATTCGCCCTTCTTCCAAAGCTCCCAAGGATCATCGAATCCCCACTCTTCCATTGTATCGGTGTGATAAATGATGGTTGAGAAGATGATGAAAGGTGTGTAAGAAAGGTTTGCAGCATATTGGATACCATTTACAGAGTAAAGGTCTTTAACAGCCTCGCTCCATGCTTCATCAGCAAAATCGTAACCTGTGTTAACGATAGGCTGTAAAGTCTTCATCCACGCAGCCTGAGGCTCAGACATACGGATAACGTCAGGAGATTCGCCTGTTGCTACAAGACCTGCAAGCTTATCGGTATAAAGCTTGTATTCGGGTGCAATTACCTCAACGTTAATGCCACTTGCCTGCTCGAAAGCTTCGATATTTGCTTTCTCTGCTGCGCGGTCATCGGGATTGTACCAGTTTAAGAATGTAACTGTGGTACCTTTGAGCTCTGAGGGCATGCTTGCAATAAAGCCATCGGTATCGAAAGCTTCTGCTGCGGCATTACCTGCAGAACCGGCATTTGTTGAACCGCCAGCTGATCCGCTACCACAAGCACAAAGAGAGAACACAAGTGCTAAAGATAGCATTACGGCTAAGGTTCTTTTAATGATTTTTGCCATAATATTTCCTCCTCTAAAAATTTAATTTATTAGGGCACAAACTAATTTTATATTAATATATATAATTTGTCAATAAAAACTACCCGAAATTTTTTCGAAATTCTATGAATTTTTAATAACTCTTATGAAAAATTCCACTGCTTTTGCAATGTTTTCCAATTTAATTCCCTCATTGTTTCCATGAATGGTTGCTCTCTCTTCGCTCGATAGAGCCATAGCCGAAAAACGATAGACCTTATCGGATATTTTTCCGTAATGTCGGCTATCGGAACACTGCACCATTAAGTATGGAGAAACTATAGCGCCTTTCCAGGTGTTTCCAACCGCATTTTCCACCCTTCTGTAAGCTTCGCAATCGGTTTTGCTTACTCGGCTCGGTTCCATACCGCCTAACACCTTAACTTCAACTTCACTATTATTTATAACGCGCCTTATATATTCAGCAGCGCCCGCCATAGTGTCCTCAGGGTTAAGCCTTAAATTAGCAACCAAAGATGCCTTTGGCGGAATAACGTTCGGTGCATCAGAGCCTGAAGCCTGAGTGAAGGCAACAGTGGTTCTGAGCAGAGCATTCATTTCGCCGCCGCTCTTTTTGCCGAGCATATCAAGAACTCCGCCAAAAAGCCAAAGATTTGCAAAAATAAGGCGATATAAAAAGTTAGAATTTCTGCCTAAAGTATCAAACATTTCTTTTGCAGGCTTTGTTATATGCATTTTAAAGGGAGAACCCTCGGCGCAAACGCAGGCCGAAGAAAGTATACCTATAGGTGTGTGGGGTTTCGGAGCCGAAGCATGTCCACCCGCAGATTTCACCGAAAGCTCTAAATTAAGCATTCCCTTTTCTGCTATACCAATGAGTCCGCAGGGTGTCTTTACACCAGGAAAAACATTTTGAACCACAGCGCCGCCCTCATCGAGAACAAGTTCCGGAGTGATTCCGTTTTCTTCAAACCAATTCACAATATTTAAAGCGCCGTTTCCGTTAACCTCTTCACCACCCGAAAAGGCCATATAAATATCGTTTTTCGGAACAAATCCTTTTGCAATTAATGTATCGGCGGCGGTTAGAATTCCGTTAAAGGTTACCTTTGTATCTAGGGTGCCTCTGCCATACATAACACCATTCTCAATTATAGCATCAAATGGCGGCTTATCCCAATTTTCTTCACTAACAGGAACAACATCGAAATGCGCCATTAAAACTGTGGGTTTTTCAGCCTCCTCACCTTGCCACTTAAAAAGCAAGGCGCGATCAGGAAGTTCTATTTTTTCACAGCATTTATACACATTAGGATAAAGCTTCGGCAGAAGAGCATAAAATTTTTCAAACTCTGCCTCATCCTCTTTTGAAGAATCATAGAACGATACTGTTTTACATTTTACCAACTCAGAAAGGTTTTCTATGGCTTCCTTTTCTGAAAATTCGGGTTTATCTTCATCCGAAAAGTTTTGCGGCTTCGCTTTAAATAACAAGGTGCGGATTAAAACTACCGCTAAAATTAAAACAAGCACAGAAAGTATTAAATATCCCATATTAAAGCATTCCTTTTTTATACATAATTCGGCTCATAACAAGCGTGAATATAACGCTTACGGGCACCATTATTCCAACTGTTCCCTCGTTAAGCGCGGGAACGGCGATGAATAACACCATCATTAAGGTTATGGGCAAAAGCGCAATTTTGACATTTTTCGAAATGAAAACAACTCCAAGTCCGCCAAAGAGTGCTGGAAGCATCTGGGCAAATGCGGGAGCTAAAGCCTCGGAATTAAGAATGGGAGTTAGCGGAGTTATGAGTAAAACACCTATAATTATGATAATGGTTGTAACGATTGAGGATACTGCTATTGCAATGGTTGAAACAACCTCGCCCTCCTCAGAATTTGCCTTAACGCCCGCCTGCTCTAAAGCACCAAGCGCACAAGGAAGCTTGAGATTTGATATATTACCCGTTACAAAGGATAGGTATGAACCACCTGCTCCAAGCATTGGAATATATGTTATAACCTCAACAACGCCAACCGCCCAATACATAGGTGCGGTTGCAATAAGGCCTAAAAGAAGGCCCTTAAAATCAGGGGTGGCTCCGAAAATGAGCCAAATAGCTACCGGGAAAGCAAGTAAAATAAGCATCATGGAAAGATTCCAGATGGTGCCATATTTATGTAATTTTTTAATATAATCACTCATTTTGCTTCCCCCTTTCTATGATAACCATGCGGTTAGAGGAATAGCGCTTGCCATTCCCAAAACCAAACTTATGGGAAGAGCATAATCGGCTATCCAAGCCGCCTTTATCTTTTTAACAAGTATACCCGCAACGCACATAACCAGAGCCGATACAAGCATTACAAAAACCGGAATAAGACCCGATAAATCTCCCGAGAAAACCGAAGAAAAATCGCAGAAAATGAATCCCACAAAAGCCGAAATCATACCGATAAAGAGAGCTGACTGAAAAATATCAGACCACTTTTTATCACGCTTTTCAAGATTAACCATTCCGTTTTGCATCTTTTTGGCAATTAACGGCACAAGCCAAATGCCAACCATAATGCTAAGTGTCATAACAAGCGCAATTGTAACATATTGAGAAGCGGTAAATGAATTGCCGGCTCCAAGCGTTACTCCCATTGCATTTGCAGCATTATTTGCAGCGATGGCTTCATATGAAAGGGAGCCCACAACACTTAGCCTTAGCCAAGGAAGAGGAAGACCTAAATCTTTAGATAACGCCATAATGCTTATAACAATTGCAACGGCGGGTGCTATTGTAAATATAGCCGCAGACACGGCAATTTTCTTTAATTTCTTGGCATCCATTCCTAGCTCTTTTCCTCTTCGCCAAGCCTTTACCAAGAAGAATATCGACTGCCCTAAAACAGCCGCAATTATAACCCCAACCATTATAAAAAGAATTGGGGAATTAACCGAGAATTCCACTAAAAGCACCCCTTAAATTGAATTTTTCATATTTTCTAATTTTTGAATGCAGGCGGTGCAAACATGGCGGTCTTTAAACTTTAATGTATCGCCTACCTCACCGCAGAAAATACAGCCGGGGTTATATTTTTTAAGAATGATTTTATCATCATCCATAAAAATTTCAAAACTGTCCACTTCGTTTTCAACCTCTAACTGGCGGCGCAATTCCATAGGAATAACAATTCTGCCGTTTTTATCAACTGCTCTTAAAATACCTGTTGTTTTCATAAGAAATTCCTCCTAAAATTTTATATACACATTATACCAAAAATGACAAAAAATGTCAATTAGACCAAATAAAAAAGGACGCTTAAAGCATCCTTAAGAAAATTGCATCCCGCTCTGTCGTAATGTCTAATGATAACCTGCTTAAATTCACAGGTGGGTGTCCTCTGAATAGTTTCGCAGTCCCTTCTTCCGCTAAGGCTCTAAGGCCATAGCGGGAGGTCTCTAAACCCGCTATCCAATGCGGACCCCTAATAAAAAACTTGTAGGGTTATAATAGTACGGTCCGCGAGCAGAGCAGGACATTTCTATTATTTAATATTTTTCAATGATTATTCTTCGGCTATCTCGAAAGCATCCTGAAGTCTATCAATAAATGCATCGGCAACCATCTCATACTCTTCATCATCTTCAATCTCCGAGAAAAACTCTTCACCGTTTTCCTCTTCAACCTTAACAATTACAAGTTCTCCCGAATCATCTAAAATTTTGCTTGGGTCTTCATAAACGGGTAAAAGCGCTAAATAGCGATTTTCATCATCCTCGATTGCATCAAGAATTTCAAAGGTATATTCATTACCATCATCATCGCTAAGAGTTACAATATCATTTCCTAATTCTTCGCTCATTTTTATCTCTCCTTAAGTTTTCTAACTCTATTTTATATTATAAAAACAATTTAGTCAATAGACCACCTTTAAATTATCCAAAAAAGATGATTTTTATTAAAATTAAACTAATTTTTGATTTATTCACAAATTATTTATAAATTATTCACAAAAATTATCCACTTTTTACTTGACATTTGTGCAAAGTTGTGATATATTATAGTCAGAAAGAGAACAAGAAAGGACTGATACCAATGAAAATGGAAATCGAACCGCAGCATTGTATCAGATATGCTGCCAAAAAATAAAAGAAAGGCGGTGAGTCCAAAGTACAGTTAAGTTAAAAAACCTAAAAACTATAAGATTATGATTGGAGATAGTCCAATGCGCTAATTCATTCGACTCGGAAAATTAAAACAAAGGTGAGTCCAATGGTTTAAATAAAAACTATAGCAGAGAGTGTGAAAACGCTCTCTGTTTTTTATTTATTGAAAAATAAATAAATATATGTTATATTATAATTAATATTAAAAATCAAGGTGATTTTATGAAACACGGATTTATCAAATGCGCCGCTCTAACACCGAAAATCAAGGTGGGCGCCATCAAGGAAAACGCCGAAAGCATAATAGAAGCCATCAATTTGGCGGAAAATAACGGCTGTCAGGTTGCGGTTTTACCCGAGCTTGCACTCACAGGCTCAACCCTCGGCGATATGTTTTCCGGCGAAATCATTTTAGAAAATGCTTTATCTTCACTTTTAGAAATTGCAGAAAGAACCGCCCACTTGAATGTTATTTCGGTTGTGGGCCTTCCCCTCTCTTTCGATTTCAAGGTTTATAACTGCGCCGCAGTTATTAAAGATGGGCAAATCTTAGGTTTTGTTCCAAAGACCAATCTATCGGCTTTAGAATGCCGCTATTTTGCCTCGGGCGATATGCTACCTGAAATTTATAACACTATAAAGCTTCCCGAAGACTTTGCTCCATTATCAAAAAATCTTGTTTTCAAGCATGCCGAGCTTGATTCTTTCCGCTTTGGCATTCAAATAGGTTCCGATCTTTTCGGCATTGATAACACAGCCGATAATTTAGCAAAAGCAGGCGCCACATTTATTGTAAACCCTGCCGCTATCCCCTTTACGCCCGAAAATGAGAAGAACATTAAACTTTTTGCTATCAGCACTTCACTAAGACTAACAGCAGGATATGTTATAAGCCTTGCGGGAGATGGCGAATCCACAACCGATAATGTTTTTGCAGGCGGCGGAATCATAGCCGAAAACGGCGAGATTTTAAAGGAAAGCGCAGCCTTTAAAGATAGCCTCATTATTTCGGAAATTGATACCGATAAAATGGCGAAACTGAGAAAGAATAGAAATTTCCCGAAAAGACCCGAGAGTTTTACCGATATTTTATTCTTTTCCCCCATTACAGACACCATTCTTACAAGAGAGGTTAATCCCTCCCCTTTTGATTTAGACCGCAGCCCTTTATTTTATGAAAAAACCTTTACCGCCGCGGCAAACGGTCTTAAAAAAAGAATGGAACACACGGCGGCTAAAAAAATGGTTTTAGGCATTTCAGGCGGACTTGACAGCACTATGGCGCTTCTTACCTGTATGCGTGCTGTTAAATTGCTCGGCAAAAAAGCCGAGGATATAATCTCTGTAACAATGCCCTGCTTTGGAACTAGCGCACGCACCAAAACAAATGCCGAAAGGCTTTGCGAGGAGTTTGGCGTTACGCTTAAAACGGTTGATATTAAAAATGCGGTTTCGCTTCATTTTAAGGATATTGGCCACGATGAAAATAATCGCAACGTAACCTATGAAAACGCTCAGGCAAGAGAGCGCACCCAAATTCTTATGGATATTGCCAATGATGAGGGCGGAATAGTTATAGGAACGGGTGATTTATCCGAGTTGGCCCTCGGCTTTGCAACCTATAACGGAGACCAAATGTCGATGTATGGCGTTAATGCTTCCATTCCGAAAACGCTTATCCGCTCACTTACACGCTATGAGGCGGAAAATCTTGGCGGAAAAATCGGAGATATTTTGCTTGATATAGTAAACACCCCCGTTTCTCCCGAACTATTGCCACCCGATGAAAACGGAAATATTGAGCAAATAACCGAAGACCTCGTTGGCCCATATGAGCTTCACGATTTCTTTATTTACAATCTCATTAAAAATAAGTTTTCACTTAAAAAGGTGTATTATTTAGGAAAGCTTGCATTTTGCGATAGTTATCCACCCGAAATTATTTTAAAATGGCTCAAGGTTTTTATCCGCCGCTTTATAAATGCACAATTCAAGCGTTCTTGTATGCCGGATGGCGTTCAGGTAACCGATGTTTCGTTTTCGCCAAGAGGAAGCTTTAATATGCCATCGGATTTGGTTGGCAGACTTTGGCTTGAAGAACTCGAAAATTTATAATTTACCAAAAAATCTCACGAAAAATCCTTCGTGAGATTTTTTATTTTGCATATACTATGAAAAAGGAGTGGAATTAATGAAAAGGAAACCTAATGAGCAATATGATGAGCAGACTGTATCGAGCGAAGGAATAATCGACACACCCGAAACTGTTTTCGAGCAGATAAATAAGTATGGCACCTATGAAATTCAGCCAACATCTGATAGAGCCGATTTCTTCCCCGCAATAGCGCAGGGACTCCCAACTCAGCCAACAAACAAAAACAAGAAAAAGGATAACACAAAATCAAAGCTTCTTAACACCGAAAAAATTTGGGATAATTCAAAGTTATAAACGCAGTATTGCTTAATGGCAAAAAATATGCTAAACTTAAAATATAGGTTTTTAGGAGGGTGTATTTATGAAAAAACTTTTATGCCTTATTTTAAGTTTAACTTTACTTATCGCCATAATTCCGAGCGGTATTGTGGCAAGCGCTAAAAGTAATTATCTTACCATCGAAGTAATGGAAGACCCCGAAACCGGCAAAATTTTCGCCTATGTTGAAGCCTGCGATAAAAACGCCAAAGGTAGCATAACAATCCCTTCAACCTATCAAGGCGTTCCCGTTACACGAATAAAAGAAAACGCCTTTGCGTATTGCAATAAAATAACGAGCGTAACCGTTCCAAACAGCGTTACCGACATTCAAAGGCAGGCTTTTTTCGAATGCACTTCGCTCAAAAAAGTAACCCTTTCCAATAAAATGACCAAGATTTACCCCGGAACATTTTATAACTGCTCAAGGCTTGAAACCATCACATTACCAAACAACATAAAAGAGATTTATACCGAAGGCTTTTATGGTTGCTCTTCGCTCAAAAAAATCAATTTAGAAAATATTACAGATTTGTATCCCGATGCATTTAACGGCACCGCACTAAAAGAAATCAACCTTAAAAGCATTAAAATTATTGATATGAGGGCATTCATTAATTGCAAAAATCTTATGAATATTAAATTTGGCAACAAGCTAATGGCAGTAGGATTTTGCGCCTTCGCAAACACAGCTTATTATAATAATGAAGATAATTGGGAAAACGGAGCGCTTTACCTTAATAATATTCTCCTCAGTGTAAAGCCCGAAGTGTCCGATACATTTTCGGTTAAAAACGGAACCAAAATAATCGCTAGTTCCGCTCTTTCTTATTGCGAAAACGGAGATTATGAAAATTCCGAAATCAATCAGAATATATCAAAAATAATTTTACCTAACACCATTACATATATAAACAGTTTCGCATTCTCACATTGCAAAACTCTTAAGAAAATTAACCTACCAAACTCTATCAAAGAAATTGGCGGAGAGGTTTTTAACGAATGTAGAAATTTAGAAGAAATCACCATACCTAAAAATGTTAAAAGAATAGAAAATGGCTTATTTTACAATTGTTTAAAACTTAAAAAGGTCACAATTCCTGAGGGTGTAGAAGAAATTGGAGATCACGCTTTTTGGTGTTGTTGGGGACTCTCAAGCATAACGCTTCCGAGCACTCTTAAAAAGATTGAAAATTATGCATTTTATTATTGCGCATATCTTAAAAACGTAACCATACCGAGCAAGGTTACATATATCGGCGAAAGTGCATTTGCCGCTTGCCATAAATTCACAAAAATATCCATACCAAGCTGCGTTAAATATATTGGTAATTTAGCATTTCAATATTGCAGCAATTTAAGCCAAATAAGTGGCGGAAAAAACATTGAAGATATCGGCAAAGACCTTTTTTATGAAACCCCAATTTATAATAATAAAAACAATTATACAAATGGTGTTTTTTATTTAGGTAGCGCACTTATAAAAGCAAAGCCCACTATAACATCCTGCAACATTAAAAGTGGTACTAAAGTTATTGCAGATGAAGCATTTTTAGACTGCTCCGCACTTAAAACCCTAACAATGCCAAACAGCCTTAAAACCATAGGAGAATCGGCTTTTGAAAATTGCTCATCAATTAAAAACCTTATTATTCCACAGGGTGTTACAACAATTAAAGCTAGCGCATTTAAAAATTGTTCCGCACTTAAAACCCTAACCATTCCTTCAAGCCTTAAAAATATGGGTGTTTGGGCATTCTCTTGTTGCGACAATATAACAGCTGTTTATTATGCGGGGGGAAAAAAAGCTTTTTACACCTTTGCCCAAATATCTCAATTGGATTACTCCAAAATCCATTATAATAGCTGCATCGGAAAACCTAATCATACCTATTCAAATAAGTGCGATACCAAATGTAACGTATGTTCAGCAAAAAGGAGCATTACACACACCTATAAAAATATTATTACTAAGGCAACACTCACTAAGAATGGTAAAATCAGTTATAAATGTTCGGTTTGCGGATATACGGCTAGCAAAACAACCACAATTAAAAAGATAAAATCGGTTAAACTATCAAGTACTTCTTATACTTATAACGGAAAGGTTAAAACACCAAGCGTAGTTGTAAAAGACTCAGCAGGAAAAACCTTAAAGAAAAATACTGATTATACAGTAAAGTATTCAAGTGGTAGGAAGAATGTAGGTAAGTATACTGTAACTATTACCTTTAAGGGTAAATACAGCGGTACTAAGAAGCTTACATTTACAATTAATCCGCCGAAGACTGCTGCTAAATTAACCGCAGGCAAAAAAGCGATTACTGTTAAGGTAACAAAGAAAACAGCACAGGTAAGCGGTTACCAAATTCAGTATTCAACCTCTAAGAGTTTTAAGTCTAGCAAAACCGTAACGCTTAATAAGAACACTAAGACCAGCACAACCATTAAAAAACTAACCGCTAAAAAGACATATTATGTAAGGGTTAGAACTTACAAAACCGTAGGCAAAACAAAATATTATTCGACTTGGTCAACTGTTGTTTCGAAGAAAACGAAATAGCACAAAAAAGAGAGACTGAATTAAAACCAACCCAACCCCAGCGACCCTGATGGTAATTTTTACCACCAGGCTCGTTTTGTTGCTCTTTTGTGTTTTGTTGCCTTTTGTTGTGGGGATATGAAGTAAGAGGTAATAGGTAAGAGGTAAGAAGTGGAATCCCTCCACCGCAGGCGGTCCCCCTCCCTTTACAAGGGCGCCGGAGATTGAAGTAAGAGGGAAGAAGTAAAAAGACCCTGATGGTAAAAACTACCATCAGGGTCGCTTTGTTATTTTTTTAGAGTGAGTGTAAAGAGATTAAATCTTTTCAACACCAATAGTGAGGTTTTCGCCGTTAATATCCCATTCCTTAACAAAGCCTGCAGGCTCAGAATTAGTAAGGCTATCGGCTAAGGTATCCCCTGCTATATCATCTTTTCCCGCAAGCGCTATTGCTACAGCTTTTTCACTACCCTTTAGAGTGATGTTTATATGGTCCATAACATTGAAGCCTGCTTCCTTACGCATTGTTTGAACTTTACTTACAATTTCTCTGATAATACCTTCGGCAACAAGTTCTTCGGTAAGAACTGTATCAATAGCCACGGTAACACCTCTATCGGTAAGGGCGAAGAAACCTTCCTTCTGCTCAGACTCAATAAGCAAATCTTCTGCGGTAAGTTCTACGGTGCCTGAAGCAAAATTGAAGACGAGTTTTCCATTACTATCAAGCTCGGCCTTAGCTTTAGAGCCATCAAGCTCGGCTAAAGCAGTTCTGATTTCATTTAACTGCTTGCCGTATTTCGGACCTACTGTTTTAAGCTGAGGCTTAAATTTATAGGTAACAAATCCATCAACATTATCGGTAAAGGCAACATTCTTAATATTAAGCTCATCCTTAATAATATCAAGATAAATTTCGCTAAGCGGCGAATCGAGTTTAACATACATAGTGCCGAGAGGCTGGCGGTTTTTACGGTTAGAACCGTTTCTTGCCGCACGACCAAGAACTACTATTTCGAGCACCTTTTCCATATTTTCTTCAAGTTCTTTATTAATTACCTCTTCCTTAACCTCGGGGTAATCGCAAAGATGAATACTGATAGGCGCTTCCTTATCAACACTTCTTACAATATTTTGATAGATGTTTTCTGCCATAAACGGAATCATGGGAGCCGCAGCCTTGCAGATGGTATCGAGCGCTGTGAAGAGGGTCATATATGCCGCTTTTTTATCCTCGGTCATACCCTGTACCCAATAGCGCTCACGACCTCGGCGAACATACCAGTTACTCATTTCATCGGTAAACTCCTGAAGAGCCCTTGCGGCTTCGGGAATTCGATAATTAGCCAGGTTTTCATCAACAGCCTTTACGGTTGAGTTAAGGCGGGATAACAACCACTTATCCATAACCGATAATTCGCAATCATCAATATTATATTCGGTGGGGTTGAATTTATCTATCTCGGCATAAAGCACATAGAAAGCATAGGTGTTCCATAAGGTTCCCATAAACTTGCGCTGACCTTCGGTTACGGCTTTGCCATGGAAACGGTTAGGAAGCCACGGAGCAGAGTTGGTATAGAAATACCAACGAATTGCATCGGCGCCATAAGTCTCTAACGCATCAAACGGGTCAACTGCATTACCCTTTGATTTAGACATCTTCTGGCCATTTTCATCCTGAACGTGGCCTTAAACGATAACATTCTTATAAGGAGCCTTATTGAAAATAAGGGTTGAAATTGCAAGAAGCGAATAGAACCAACCACGAGTTTGGTCAACAGCCTCGGAAATAAAGTCTGCCGGGAACTGAGCCTCAAAGAGTTCCTTATTCTCAAAAGGATAATGGTGCTGAGCAAAAGGCATTGCACCCGAGTCGAACCAACAGTCGATAACCTCGGGTACGCGGTGCATCTGACCGCCACACTTTTCGCACTTAATGGTAACTGCATCAACATAAGGGCGATGGAGTTCAATCTCCTCAGGGCAGTTATCCGACATTTCACGAAGTTCGGCAATAGAGCCGATGGAATGTAAATGACCGCACTCGCACTGCCAAATATTTAAAGGAGTGCCCCAATATCTGTTACGCGAAATACCCCAATCCTGAACATTCTCAAGCCAATCGCCAAAACGACCCTTACCAATGCTCTCGGGTATCCAATTAATTGTGTTATTATTGCGGATAAGGTCATCCTTAACCTCGGTCATCTTAATAAACCAAGACTCTCTCGCATAGTAAATAAGCGGAGTATCGCAACGCCAGCAGAACGGATAATCATGCTCAAACTTAGGCGCATCGAAAAGGAGTCCCTGCTTATCTAAATCAACTAAAACAAGTGGGTCGGCATCCTTAACAAACTTGCCTGCATAATCGGTTTCCTTGGTCATTTCACCCTTGCTGTCAACAAACTGAACAAAGGGTAAATCATACTTTCTGCCAACCTTAGCATCATCCTCACCGAATGCGGGAGCAATATGAACGATACCCGTACCGTCGGTCATGGTAACATAACTATCGGTTGTTATAAAGAAGCCTTTTTTATTCTGCTGCTTAGCCTTTTCTCCGGCGCAAGCAAATAGCGGAACATACTCTTTATATTCAAGTTCAGATCCTGTATACTTTTCAAGAATTTCATAAGCGGGAGTTTCTTCGTTGCCGAGCTTCGATAACACCTTATCGAGTAAAGCCTCTGCCATATAGTAGGTATAACCGTCAGCCGCTTTTACCTTGCAATAGGTTTCATCAGGGTTTACGCAAAGAGCAACGTTTGAGGGAAGGGTCCAGGGGGTAGTTGTCCAAGCAAGGAAGTATGCATCCTCGCCCTCTACCTTAAAGCGAACAACAGCACTTCTCTCTTTTACATTCTTATAACCCTGAGCCACCTCGTGAGAAGATAGCGGAGTTCCGCAACGCGGACAATAAGGCACAATTTTAAAGCCCTTATATAAAAGGCCTTTATCATATATTTGCTTTAGAGCCCACCACTCAGACTCGATAAAGTCATTATGATAGGTAACATAGGGGTTTTCCATATCTGCCCAGAAACCAACGGTGCGGGAGAAGTCTTCCCACATACCCTTATATTTCCAAACGCTTTCTTTACAATGGTCGATAAACGGTTCAAGACCATACTGCTCGATTTGTTCCTTACCATCAAGGCCTAAAAGCTTTTCAACCTCAAGCTCAACCGGAAGACCATGGGTATCCCAGCCTGCTTTTCTCGGCACCATTGCGCCCTTCATTGTGCGGTAACGCGGAATCATATCCTTAATAACACGGGTTAAAACGTGTCCGATATGTGGCTTACCGTTAGCGGTGGGTGGTCCATCATAAAACACATAGGGCTCGCCATCTTTGCGAGACTCAATGCTCTTTTCAAATATTTTTTCGTCCACCCAGAATTTCTCAATACGCTTTTCTTCATCAACGAAATTCACGTTTGGTGAAATGTTTTTATACATAATATTTTCCCCTCTCTTAAAAAGGTTTACTCATCATATTATATTATCATATACTAACAAGAAAAGCAATGAATTTTTTATGTAAAAACAGGTAAAAATAATTTTGGTGATTAATATGAAGATTAAATATTTCAAAACGTTTATTATTTTTATGGTTCTATCCTTAATTTTAGCGCCCTGCACACTTGCGCTATCGTTATATGGCTCAAGAGGCGAAGAGGTAAGCGCCATTCAAAGAAAACTTAGTGAACGCGGATATTACTTTGCGGGAATTGATGGGATTTATGGCAAAACCACAGAAAATGCAGTTATTGAATTTCAAAAGGATAATTCACTTATTATTGATGGAATTGCAGGCAGCGAAACGCTAAGTGCTTTGGGAATTGAAAGCGAAGGCTCCTATAACTCGGCAGATTATCAGCTTTTAGCCCGCCTTATTTCTGCCGAGGCAAGAGGAGAGCCATATATAGGTCAGGTGGCGGTGGGAGCTGTTGTGCTAAACCGAATAGAGCACCCCTCATTCCCCGATACCCTAGCCGGCGTTGTTTATCAAAAAGGCGCCTTTTCCTGCCTCTACGATGGGCAGTTTGATGAACCGATAGCCGAATCGGCGTACGCCGCAGCTCGCGATGCTCTGAACGGCATGGACCCGAGCGATGGAGCAATATATTATTTCAATCCCAACACTGCAACAAATAAGTGGATATGGTCAAGACCATTAATTGTAACCATTGGAAGCCACCGATTTTGCGCCTAAATTATGAATAAATTGTAAAAGTCAGGGAAAGTCAAAAAATATTTTGAAAATCTATTGACTTTTTAAAAATAAAGGCTATAATTATAATTGTTAGCACTCGAGGTGTTAGAGTGCTAACAACAAAATACATAATAAAAGGCGGTGGGACAAATGGAACTTAGCGAACGCCGAAAGGCAATACTTGGCGCAATCATAAAGCATTATATAAGTTCCGGAGAGCCCATTGGTTCAAAGTTGCTTTGCGAGGTTTTAGAAAATGCGCCATCGAGCGCAACTCTCCGCAATGAAATGAACGCCCTTTGTGATTTAGGTTTACTAGCCCAGCCGCACACCTCAGCGGGCAGAATCCCAACCAATGAAGGTTACCGCCTTTACATAAACACCCTTATGGATAAGGGCGAAATTTCAGGAAATGTGCGAGAAATAATTGATGAAAATCTCAATTTCTCGAATTGCGACCCTGAGAAATTACCCGAAAAAGCCGCCCAAACTCTAAGCGCCATAACAGGTCTTCCCGCCTTTTCGGCAAAGCTTTCGGATAACAATTCAGCGGTTAAACGAACAGAACTTTTGCCAATGGGAAACAATTCAGCAATGCTTATTGTTATAACAACAGATGGGCGCTCCCGTTCAAGCCTTTGCTTTTTAGGTGCCGAGCTCACCGCTTCTTTAATAAATGAATTTAAAGAACTGATGGCAAGAGAAATTTTAGGAAAGCCACTTCAATTTTTCAATAAGGCTAATATGCAGAATATCATGGCGCGCTCAGGGCTTAATATTTTAAATTTAATGCCGCTGATTACCGCGCTCTTCGAAATGCTTCAGGATATAAAAAACTCAAGCTTCAGCATTAAGGGAACCTCAAATTTCTTTACAATGGGACTAAATCAGAGCGATGCCGATAAAATAAGCACCCTTTTAAGCAGCGAGGATACGCTTTTATCCCTTATTAATAAAAGCGATAAAGCCGTTAGCATTGTTTTCGGAAGTGATACGCAATATTCGGCATTAAAGCCATCCTGTATCATTCTTGCTCGCTACTCGGTTGGCGGAAAAGATATTGGTTGCCTAGGTCTTATCGGACCCACAAGATTATCTTATGAAAAACTGCTCCCAAGCATTGAATATGCGGCAGAAAAAATAAACGATTTACTCAGTAACACATTAAATGATATGGAGGAAGCATAGTGGAAGAAAAGGAAAAAGTAACGGTGGAAGACACCGAAGAAAAGGCAAAGAAACCTAAGAAAAATAAAAAAGATGATGAAATAGAGTCTTTAAAGCAAAAGTTAGAGGCAGAACACGATTTACTGCTCAGAACCGCCGCTGAATTTGATAATTTCAAGAAGCGCACCGAGAGAGAAAAAATTTCTACTGCCGAATATTCAAAGGCATCTATTCTTAAAATTCTTTTACCCATTATTGATAACATTGACCGCGCCATGCTCGCCGAAAAGGACAGCGCAGATTACATTAAGGGAATTGAGTTAATAATAAAACAGTTCTCTTCTTTGTCAGGTAATCTTGGTCTTTTACCCCTAGCAAAGCCGGGCGATAAATTCGACCCAAATTTTCATGAAGCAGTAATGCATATAGAGGATGAAAATTTCGGAGAAAATGAAATTGCCGAGGTTCTTCAACAGGGCTACAAGGTGGGAGACACCACCATAAGAGCCGCGATGGTTAAGGTTGCAAACTAATATAAAAATAAAAAACATATTATAAAAGGAGATTTTTACTATGGGAAAAATTATTGGTATCGACTTAGGTACAACTAACTCTTGCGTAGCCGTTATGGAAGGCGGCGAAGCAGTTGTTATCGCTAATGCAGAGGGCGGCAGAACCACCCCAAGCGTTGTTGCATTCTCTAAAACAGGAGAAAGAATGGTAGGCCAGGTTGCTAAGCGCCAGGCTATTACCAACCCCGATAGAACCATTAGCTCAATTAAGCGTGAAATGGGTTCTAACTATACAGTTAAAATTGACGAAAAGAACTACACACCTCAGGAAATTTCTGCAATTATTCTTCAGAAATTAAAGGCCGATGCAGAGGCCTACTTAGGCTCAGCCGTTACCGAGGCTGTTATCACAGTTCCTGCATACTTTACCGATGCTCAGCGTCAGGCAACCAAGGATGCAGGTAAAATTGCAGGCCTTGAAGTTAAGAGAATTATCAATGAGCCCACAGCTGCAGCTTTAGCCTATGGTATTGATAAGGATAACGACCAAAAGGTTATGGTTTATGACCTAGGCGGCGGTACATTCGACGTTTCTATCATCGAAATGGGCGATGGCGTTCAGGAAGTTCTTGCAACTGCAGGTAACAACCGTCTTGGTGGCGACGACTTTGACAAGCGCGTTATGGATTATATCGTAGCAGGCTTTAAGGCTGAAAGTGGCATTGATTTATCGGGCGATAAGATGGCTATGCAGCGCGTTAAGGAAGCTGCAGAAAAGGCTAAAATTGATTTATCGGGTATGACTCAGGCAGATATTAATCTCCCCTTCATCACAGCCGATGCAAATGGTCCTAAGCACTTCGAAACAACTCTTACACGCGCTAAGTTTAACGAACTTACCGCAGATTTAGTTGAGGCTACAATGGTTCCCGTTCGTCAGGCTTTATCCGATTCAGGTCTTAATAAAAATGAAATCAACAAGGTTCTTATGGTTGGCGGTTCTTCAAGAATCCCCGCTGTTCAAGAAGCGGTTAAAAACTTTATGGGCGCAGAACCCTTTAAGGGCATCAACCCCGATGAGTGTGTAGCTATCGGTGCTGCTCTCCAGGGCGGTGTTTTAGGTGGCGACGTTAAGGGCTTATTGCTCTTAGACGTTACTCCCCTTTCTCTCGGTATTGAAACCATGGGTGGCGTTTCAACAAAGGTAATCGAGCGCAACACCACCATTCCCGCTAAAAAGAGCCAGATTTTCTCAACCGCTGCTGATAATCAGACCTCGGTTGAAGTTCATGTTCTTCAGGGCGAACGTGAATTCGCTAAGGATAATAAAACACTCGGCGTGTTCCATCTTGATGGCATTGCTCCCGCTCCACGCGGAATCCCGCAAATTGAAGTAACATTTGATATCGATGCTAACGGTATCGTTCATGTATCTGCTAAGGATTTAGGCACAGGCAAAGAAAATGATATCACCATTACTGCAAGCACCAATATGTCTAAGGATGATATTGATAAGGCTGTTAAGGAAGCCGAGCAGTATGCTGCAGAGGATAAAAAACGCCGCGAAGATATCGATGTTCGCAATGGTGCCGACCAAATGATTTACCAAACCGAAAAAACCCTTACTGATTTCGGTGATAAGGTTAGCGAAGAGGAAAAGAGCAAAATCGAGGCCGCTAAGGAAGCCTTAAAGGAAGCTTTAAAGGGCGATAACACAGACGATATTAAAGCAAAACAGGAAGCTTTACAAAAAGAAATCTATGCTGTTTCCGAAAAAATCTATAAGGCAGCCGCTGAAGCTCAGCAGGCAGCAGGCGCTGATAATGCCGCAGGTAATGCCGACAATGTTTATGATGCCGACTTTACCGATGTTGATGA
Organism: Acutalibacteraceae bacterium; assembly: GCA_045656145.1. Taxonomy (GTDB): domain Bacteria; phylum Bacillota; class Clostridia; order Oscillospirales; family Acutalibacteraceae; genus SIG565. The sequence continues at coordinate 4,192 of JAZOQP010000016.1, read as the reverse complement.
TACAAACAAATAATTAAATTAATGCCTCCCGAACTTCGGGAGGCAAACACTAACCCCATACATACAGGAGAGTTATTGTGGCAGATAAAAGAGATTATTATGAAGTGCTGGGCGTTGATAAATCGGTCAGCGATGATGAACTTAAAAAAGCATATAGAAAAGCCGCTAAAAAATATCATCCGGATTTAAATCCCGGAGATGCCGCAGCCGAAAAAAGCTTTAAAGAAGTAAACGAGGCCTATGAGGTTTTATCCGATAAGGAAAAGCGCGCCCGCTATGACCAATTCGGCCACGCGGGAGTTGACCCAAACTTCGGCGCAGGAGGTGGAAACCCATTTGGCGGGGGCTTTGGAGGTTTCGGAGATTTTGGCGACCTTGGAGATATTTTAGGCTCCATGTTTGGTGGTGGATTCGGTGGTGGGAGCCGCAGAAACCCAAATGCGCCAAGGCGCGGCGCCGATACAGCAGCCAATGTTATTATTTCCTTTGAGGAGGCCGCAAAGGGTTGCACCAAAACCGTTAAGGTTACAAGAATTGAAAACTGTGATGATTGCGGTGGTACAGGAGCCGAAAAAGGCACTTCTCCTAAAACCTGCCCGCATTGTCATGGCACCGGCTATGTAACAAGAATGCAGCGCACCCCCTTTGGAACAATTCAAAACCAATCGCCTTGTGAGCAATGTCGCGGTTCGGGTAAAATCATAGATAACCCCTGCAAAACCTGTGCAGGTAAAGGAAGAATTAGGCGCACGGTTGAAAAGGGAGTGGAGATACCTGCAGGCATCGATGATGGCCAGATTATAAGTGTTCGCGGTGGCGGTGATGCGGGAACCAACGGAGGACCCAGCGGGGACCTTAGAATTAATGTTACAGTTCGCCCGCACCCAATTTTCGAGCGTGATGGCTTTGATGTTTATTGCGAAGTTCCAATTACCTTTGCCGAGGCGGCTCTAGGTGCCGAAATTGTTGTTCCAACAATTGATGGCAAGGTTAAATTCACTATCCACGAAGGAACTCAGCCCGGTGAAGAATTCCGTCTGCGTGGCAAGGGAATTCAGCGCCTTAATTATTCAGGGCGCGGCGATGAATACGTTAAGATAACGGTTGAAGTCCCCAAAAACCTTTCCAAAAAGCAAAAAGAGGCTTTAAAGGAATTCGATAAATTATCGGAGGATGAAAACTATAAAAAGAGCCGTTCTTTCGCTCAAAAAATAAAGGATTTATTTGATTAAAAAAAGCACGGAATTTTCCGTGCTTTTTCTATTTCCAATAATTTAATTCTTTACCCTTTTTATAAACTAAATCAGCTAAGATTTTATAGCCGAGTTTGCTCAAATGGCAGTCTCCCTTATTTCCATTATACGAAAACTTAGGCGATAAAACACCATCATTTATATATTCCTCATCTATTTTTTCTTTAACAAGAGAGTATTCTTCCCAAACCTCTTCTTTGCAATATTCACGAAGATTTACCGTTTTCTCCTCAAATGCACTTTCAAATTTTTCGGTTAAATCGGTTCCATAATGCGGAATAATCGCAATATAATTTTCGCCCTTTTCGAAAATTTTCTTATAGCGTTCAATTAATTCATCATCGGTTGTGCCGATGCTTCCGTCATTAGCCCCCATAAGAACTATGGTGCAATAAATTTCCTCATAAAATTCACTATAATCATACTGAATTTTCACACCTTTTTTAAGGGTTAGTTCAGTATCGGTTTCACTTCTTGTAATGATATATTTATGAGAATCTTCATCGGCGCCTGAAACAAACCTCATTTTAAAAGGAGCGCCATCTATAATCAAGTTTTTAATGGGCAAATCCTTGCCAAAAACTCCATAACGATAACAAATTTCTCCGCCAGACATGGTAGAAAAAAGTTTGCGGTTTAAAACAACTTCGCTTTCGCCCTTTTTAAAGGTTATATCATTTGTAAGGGTAAAATCTATGGCATTTGCCCTAGACATTATGCTGTTGCTAGTTTCCCCGCTTACACCCGCATTGAAAAGCACAAATTGCCCTTCAAGATGGTTTCTGAGCAGACTTGGATAATTCTCCTCATAACGCATAGCCATTCCTTCGGTTATGCTGTCTCCATAGCAAATTACTACACCCTTTTCCATTATATCACCTAGTTCCAGATGCCCATTTCTACACCTTTTTTATAGATTAAATCAGCAAGCACTCTATAACCCTTTTCACTCAAGTGGCAGTCGCCCTTCTTTTCGTTCAAAACAAACTGCGCAGCGATATTGCCCGTGCTTATAAAATAGTCATCCTTTTTTGTTTTTGTGAAATCATAATCCTGCCAAACCTGTTCTTTGCAGTACTCCCTTAAATTTACAGTTGCATTCGGGAATGCTTTTTCGAATTCGGCTGCATAATCGGTTCCATAATGCGGAATAATCGCAATAAAATATTTGCTAGTTTTTGCAATTTCTTTATATCTCGCAATTAACTGCTCCACCGTTAAATCATCATCATTGGCACCCATAAGAACTATGGTGCAATAGCGTTTTTCAAAATACTCGCTATAGTCAAACTCAATCTTAACGCCTTTTTTAAGGGTTACTGCCTTAGATGAGTCGGTTCGCGCAATACAATATTTGTGTTCATCCTCAACATTGCCATGCTTAACGCTAAGTGTATAAGCTTTTCCATCAATTTTTATTTTAGTAGCAGGCAAGCCGTTGCCAAGTTTTCCATAACGATAATAAATTTCTTCTCCTGATGCGGTCACGAACAATTTTGCATTAAGTTCTATTTCTTTTTGGCCTTTTTCGAAGGTTATAGCATTAGCAAGAGTGAAATCAACAGCGTTTGCTCTGGACATAATTGTAGCGCTTGTTTCTCCACTAACACCACCATTGAAAACAGTTATTTGTTCTCCCAAATTTCGCTGCAAAAAGCTTGGATAATTTTGGGTTGAGGCCACCTGCATACCCTCGGTTATACTATCTCCAAAACAAACAACACTTCCAACACCCGTTAAATCAATAGTTGGTTTCTCAGGCTCTGATGGCTGATCTACACCAGGCGCCGATGGCTCGGTTTGGCTAGAATTTGTATTAGGAGTGTTTGGCTCCGAAGTTGTAGGCTGCTCATCAGATGGTTGCTCTGAAGAAGCATTATCCTGCTGATTATTTGGTTGGTCAACCGAATCGTTTCCGGAAGGATTCGAAGGAGTTTCGCTTTCTTCATTCGGTTTTTGGGTTTCGATATTAGGCTCCTCGTTTTGCACTAATTCTCCAGTTGAATTTTCCCCATTATCTGCAGGCCTTTCGCCACATGCCGAAAGAGTGAAAAGCATTGAAAATATAAGTAATAAAGCTACAATTTTTTTCATATAAATTCCTCCTTATCATTTTAACCCATTATAGCATTTAAAGAATGCATAAGTCAATAATAATTGCAATAAAAAAAAGGAAGGCAAAAGCCTTCCTTTTTCAAGTTCAATTAAGCTTAAATTACTTAAGTTCAACAGTTGCGCCAACTTCAGCAAGCTTAGCCTTCATAGCTTCAGCTTCTTCCTTAGCTACAGCTTCCTTAAGAGTCTTAGGAGCACCATCAACAAGAGCCTTTGCTTCAGCAAGGCCAAGACCTGTGATTTCGCGAACTGCCTTAATAACCTTAATCTTTTCTGCGCCAGCGTTAGCAAGAACTACATCGAACTCGCTCTTCTCTTCAGCTGCTGCTGCACCGCCTGCTGCGGGAGCTGCTACTGCTACTGCAGCTGCTGCAGATACGCCGAATTCCTCTTCTACTGCTTTAACGAGCTCAGAAAGCTCAAGAACGGTAAGAGTTTTTAACTCTTCAATCATAGCTGTAATTTTTTCAGATGCCATTTTATTTTCCTCCAATTAATATAAATGTTTTTTAGTTTAATTATTCTGCGGCTTCGCCGTTTTTATCAACGATAGCCTGTACAGCACGTGCAAATGCTGCGATAGGTGCCTGGAAAGCACCAACAACTGTTGCAAGAAGAACTTCTCTTGAGGGAAGTTTTGCAAGCGATTTGATAGTGTCAAGGTCGATTTGCTTACCATCTAGGTAACCAGCCTTGATTTTGAAGTTATCATGAGCTTCAGCGAACTTATTAAGAATTCTTGCTGCAGCAACATGGTCTTCTTTAGAAATTGCGATAGCGGTTGTACCCTCGAGAACCTCTTTAATACCTTCAAGGTCAGTACC
>JAZOQP010000015.1:0-85275 GCA_045656145.1 Acutalibacteraceae bacterium | reverse complement strand
TCGATGGATGTACAAAACTTAAAAACATGGTAATTCCTGATGGAGTAACAAAAATACCGGATAATGCGTTCTCCTACTCGAAAATCAAGACCGTTTCTATTCCTAACACCGTTACCGCAATAGGTCAAGATGCGTTCTATGGATGTACCAATCTCCGATACATAGATTCAGCGCTTAACTCTTTGACAACTATTGGTAGAGAGGCATTTTATGGTTGTTCAAAGTTGCGCGAAATTACCTTGTCTGAAAATGTAACAAGTATTGGTTACTATGCGTTTGACAATTGCCCTGTATTAACTGTATTTTGCCCCGAAAACTCTTACACAGCAATTCGTCTTATGGATGACGGTATTCCTATGGAATTTATCAGTAACCCATTCAAGGATTCCGAGGATCTATCACTCGATCGTAGTGGCACCTATTATGTCGCTAACACTGTGGGTGCATTGGCAAATGGTCATATCACAATGAATCTTGCCTACAAATTCAAAGATGCTGTAGCAAGCAACATTAGTAATATGTCTTTGACCATTCGTGTTCCCTCAGATCTGGCTTTGATGGAAAAGACGTTGATGTTAGATGGCGTGAGACTGACCGGTTATGAGTTCGAAGACAATGTTTTGACCATTGATGTAAGCAAAACTTCGGGCCAAGTATCGTTCTGCTTGAATCCTACCAAAGACAGTAAAGTTACAACATATGCGGTTATCGATTATAAACAGAATGGACAGTGGAAAGAGGAAATCATCGGCACTTTAAATGAGGATATTCCGCTTTTAACAGTGCAAGCAGATTCCGAAGTTAATAACGAAACGGTTGCTGTTAATGGTGTGGGCCCTGCCGATGCTGACGTATCCATTTATGTTGATGGCGCGTTAGCTACCACTGTTCACACTAACAAATCCGGCAGTTATGCCACTAACGTCACTATCAGTGAGCCCAAGAATTACGCCACATACACAATTATGGCAAAATCGACTGCTGATGGCGAGACTGTAACTTCTTCTACTAACGTTAAGTACTGTGTAAGTGCTCCTACCGTTCAAAACTTCACGATGAGTTATAACGGAAACAGCTACGATATGACAAATCAAGGCACTATTAAACCTACTGTTACTTTTGTTCCGGGTGAAGATTTCAATTTCAATGTGAAATTCTCGAATCCCGAACAAATTGACACAGTTTATGTGTGCAGCACAAGAAGTAATGTTACAAAACGTATCGAGGCTACTTGGAACGAAAGTACTAAGTCGTATGTAGCAAAAGGCTTGTTTGATCCCTCTAACACAAGTTATGTTCCCGGCACTATTACGGTTGAATATTCACCGATTCGCGATCCGATTAACTTCTTAACAGGCAACATTGATTATACTTCGGATAAGTATGTTAATGGTGCGAGTGATCCTATTCGAGCTGCTCTTGCAGGCAAACTTGAAGATTGCATTGAAGATTTGGAAAGCGACGACAACAAGATAAGCGGTGTAATTAAAATGGTGGATGTAAACACACATCTTAATTTTAATATTTTCACCGATATTGTTCCGTCCTATCTCGATCCTGATAACGCAGGTGCTTATGGATACGAGCCGTTAGAAGATGATTTTGGAACCCAATTGTATCTTAAGGTCGCAGAAGATGTTGACGGCAAGATAAGTGGTGCGATTGTCGATTTTGCAAAGGATAAAATAACAGATTTCTGTATCGAGGGCGGATATATCGACCTTGATATGGCGGTTGGAAATTATTTCTCTTTTGTAGATGCTTTGGGATATATGGATACCATGGTGACGTGGGACAACAACCGAATATCTCTTAGCGAATCTAAGCAAGCTATTTTGTCCTCGAATATGTCTGATGCCGAAAAAGCAGAGGCGTTGAAAAAAATCGAGTATGCAGGCAAGTCGAACAATGGCGTTGTGGCAGCGATGGCACTTCAAATTGTTTTGAGCGTTGCCGGTGTGGCAATTCCGTTCCCTGCAAACATGATTCTGCCGTTGCTTTCTATGAAAAACTCGAATTATGTTGACAGTGTTCTCGGACAGTTTGGATTCTTGAACGCATCGGAAACTAATGGTATGCAGTTTAATTTCCGTTGGGCAATTGACCCCAGTGGTTATGTATACGATTCCGAAACCGACGAGCGTTTGAGCGGTGTTAAAACAACTGCGTATTGGATTGAGCCTGATGGAACCGATACCTTCTTTGATACTAAGCCGAGCAACGATGAGTATGGTACTATTTGGAATGCAGCTGAATGGGATCAGGTTAATCCGCTTTATACTGATGCTCAAGGTAAATATGCTTGGGACGTTCCTGAAGGATGGTGGCGTGTTAAATACGAAAAGGATGGTTATGAAACCACCTGGAGCGATTGGTTGCCTGTACCACCCCCACAAACCGATGTTAACATTGGTATGAAGAAGGCGGCAGTCAACCCGCATAGCTTTACCGATGTTCCTTATGAGGCAGCAACCTGTACCAAGGACGGTCACATTGCTCACAAAACCTGCTCACACTGTAATTTGTTGTTTGATGTTGATGGAAATGTTATAACCGATATCACCATTCCTCAACTCGATCACACTTACAACAAACAAGTTGTAGCATCTAAGTATCTTAAATCTGCCGCGACTTGTTCCTCTGCCGCAGTATATTACAAGTCTTGTAAATGTGGAGCAAAGGGAACAACAACCTTTACCAGTGGCAGCAAGCTTTCTCACAAGTCTGATAGTGGTACGGTTACTAAGAAGGCTACCTGTACTGCCACCGGAACAAAGACTTATAAGTGTACGTTGTGTAAAGCAACTATCAAGACCGATACGATCGAAAAGGTTGCCCACAAGTATGATTCCGGAAAGATAACCAAGGCGGCAACTTGCAAGGCAACAGGTGTGAAAACCTATACTTGTTCCGTATGTAAAGGTACAAAGACCGAGACAATTGCAAAGCTTACGACCCATACGTATAGCAACAACTGTGATAAGTCGTGCAACGTATGCGGTAAAACCCGCACGGTTGGTGCGCACAAGTATTCTAATAATTGTGATACTACCTGTAACTACTGTAACACAAAGCGTAGCATAAAGCATACCTACAGCAACGCTTGCGATACCTCTTGTAATGTGTGCAAGGCGACCAGGACAATTACACACGCTTACAAGACTACCACAACGAAAGCAACGCTTTCAAAGAACGGTAGCATTGTGAAGAAGTGTGCCGTGTGCGGAAAGGTTGCAAGCAATACTGCTATCAAGTATGCTAAGACCTTCAAGCTGTCGACAACGGCTTATACCTACAACGGCAAAGTAAAAACCCCGACAGTTACTGTCAAGGATTCAGCGGGCAAGACCTTAAAGAAAAATACCGATTATACGGTTACTTACGCGAACGGCCGAAAGAATGCGGGCACATACAAAGTTACCGTGAAAATGATTGGTAAATACAGTGGTACCAAGACCTTAACCTTTAAGATCAATCCCGCGAAGATTAGTTCTTACAAGTTGTCTGCCACATCGTACACCTATGACGGTAAGGTGAAGAAGCCTACCGTAACTGTTAAAAACAGTAGTGGTACTAAGTTGACTACATCTTCCTATACTGTGACATACGCGTCCGGTCGAAAGAATGTAGGCACTTACAAGGTGACTATTAAAGGTAAAGGAAACTACACCGGCACTAAGACTCTAACATTTAAGATCAACCCACCGAAAACGACGGTATCGAAGCTCACCGCCGGTAAGAAGAGTATCACGGTAGCAATTACCAAGAAATCCACACAAGTTACCGGATACCAAATTCAGTACTCAACCTCTAAAACATTCAGCAAAGCAACAACGAAGACTATTTCGAGTTACAAAACTACGAAATACACATTAAAGAGCTTGAGTGCTAAAAAGACATATTACGTAAGAGTCAGAACCTATAAAACTGTTGGCAAAACCAAGTATTATTCAGGTTGGTCAGCTTACAAGTATGTAAAAACAAAATAACACAGCAACGGGGCAAGGAGAAAAATCTCCTTGCCCCGTTAAACTTTATGCGTAAATCAACTCGCTATTTATAATTTCCGTTGCTCGGTATTTGATATTATTCATTCGTCCAACCCACTTCATTTGATCATCCGCTTTGAGCCTTTCTGTCACGCCCTCACGCTCTGCCATTTGTTCAACCAAACGATTGAACATTTCTTCCGCATCCTGATTCAACTGCAAGAGATAATCGTAAAGTTTGTTTTCGCTTAGCATTTGATTGTGAAATGCTTTGTTATGTTTTTGAATATACCTCAAATGTCGTTGGCCCCATACACCAATTGGCTCACGTTCGGGTTCATCCTCACCGGCGATGATATAATAATCGCCGCATAACTCGTATTTTAGCCCCGTTCTTTCGTCCGTAATAAATTTTACTAACTGTTTCATAATTAATCCTCCTTATATACAACTTTAAACTTCTTTTGTTTTGAGTGAATAACCTTTAATAAAACTTCGTCCAAAGCATCGGTATGCTTTCCATTTGCAATAAGAGTATTACGCCTCTCATTCATACAGCTCACAACCACCCGACGTTCGAAGTCATCAAGTGCAATGTAATATTTCTTTTCTTTCATATCTCTTACTCCTTTAGTAAATCCTTAAACGGAGCCTCATCATTCACAAAAGCGTCGTATGTGAAATTGGCACCAAGGCGGAATCCCATAATAAAACTATCAAGGTTTGATTCGCCGTTCACCACGCTCCAAGCGTTGCAAAAATCCAAGAATTTCTTTTTGCTTTCACCAGAAAGGGCCTCAGTCAAGAAATCCTCGTTCAACATTAGCACTTCCATCTGCTTCTGCACGGTCTTATTTTCTTTGGCGCTCCGTGCCTGTGGATCAAGATTTCCGTAATAGAATTCTTCAATGAATTTCCCCATAAAATAGCCTCCTTTAAGTTTCTACAATAATTGTACTTAAAGAAGCTTTGATAGTCGAATGTATGAATATATACTGTTGAAAAACTATAAAAGATTAATCAATTTGTCATTACTTGATAAATCAGCCCATATATGTTATAATAATATATAATTTGTTAAGCAATTATTACTTTTGGAGGAAGATATGGCTTCAACTATAAAGAAAATTGACATTTTTGGGTTGTATTCTGCAAGAGACTATTCTATTGAATTTGACGACAACAATCTTATTTTAGTAGGAGAAAATGGTTCGGGAAAAACAACTATTTCACGTATTATTTATGCAGTTTTATCTTGTAACTGGGACTTGTTGCGCACATATCCCTTTGATAAAATTGTTATATGTTTTCAAGACGCCACAATAGAGGTTGATTCTAAAGTCATCAATGCGATTTATAGTATGCAAAATGCAGAAAGAATAGCTTATTATTTTGATCGACGTTATCCTAGAAAAAGCTTAGTAACAAACATTATTTCCTCTATCTTGGAACTAAAAAATACAAAGGAAACTTCTAATGAAATACGCTTCAGAAGTATGCACGGAATGCCGTATGAATACATTGCTGAAATTTTGGACAGTCCGGAAGTAAATGCTTTGTTTGATTTAAATCAAACCATCAATCAGCATTTTGATTCTCAGATTCTTTATTTGCCGACTTATCGAAGAATCGAAGAACAACTTCAAAATATTTTCCCTGATGTGGATTTAGAAACATTGGAAAAAAGGAAAAAGCCAATCAAAACTAGTAAGGTAATTGAACTTGTCGAATTTGGAATGGATGATGTACAGCAACTTGTAAATAAAGAGAGTGAAAGATTACGCTCCTTTTCGCAAGAAAGACAAAGCAAGCTAACTTTAGGATATTTAGGGGAAATCGTTTCTAAAACATATGATCATTCGTCTGGATATCAGAAGATACGAGATTTAGAAGATTCGGAAATTCAAGAAGTATTGTCAAGAATTGATTCTTCTATTCTATCTGACTCGAAAAAGGAAGAATTGCTAAATATAATAAATGATTTTCGCAATACCAATCAGCGTTCTTATACTGGTCAAGTAAAAATTATATGTCACTATTTTACTCAGTTATGGGAATTTAATAACGAAATAAAAAAGTCGGAAAAAAACATACGTGATTTTGTTGAAAAAGTGAATAACTATTTAGTAAATAATAAAGTTATTTATGATAGTGAAAAATACACTTGTGAAGTGTTTAATATTGTTAGAAATGATTTTTCCAATGATGAAAAATTAGAAAAGATAAAATTTCAAGATTTGTCTTCTGGCGAAAAACAAATAGTTTCGTTATTTGGACACTTGTATTTGGATGAAAATGATTCTGCATTTGTCTTTATTGATGAACCGGAATTATCGTTGTCGGTCGATTGGCAAAAAACACTCTTACCTGATATTGCTTCTAGTCCAAAGTTTTGTGGATTATTAGCTACTACGCATTCTCCCTTTGTATTTGATAACAATTTAGAGTCTGTAGTACACGGTATTAATGAGTTTCTTGTAAAGGGATAATTTGTTATGATCACAAAGGAAAGTCTAATTGCTGAACGCGAATCGGTAAACGAAGCTGTTCTTAAGATAAAACAAAAATACTCTAAATCGACTACCGAAAAAACCATTTTTATAATTGTTGAAGGTAAAGACGATATTACATTTTATGGTATGAAAGCCGAGGACTATAAACAAAAAGATTCCAGAATACAAGTTATTCCTGCAGGCAATAGAAAAAAGGTTGTAGATGTATATAAAAAATTGGATTGGAGCACTTTTTCTAAATCTAGAGTTTTGTTTATTATTGACAGAGATTTGTCAGACTACACGAAAGAAGAAACACCGTCAGACGATAATATCTATGTTACAGATAACTACGCAATAGAAAATGATGTATGTACCCCAACCACTTACATTCGAGTTCTAAAATATCTTGCGCAATTAAACGATATAGATGATGCAGATGAAACAGAACTATTATCATTCTACAATAAATCAGAAAAACAATTTTTTGATATTGCAACCCCAATTATGGCATTAATTTTGTATTGGAAACTTAACGGCATTGACGCTAATTATGCAAATGTAAATTTCGGTAATATATTTCAATTTGAGGATAACAACCTAACTTTGCACCCAACTTTTAAAGAAGATAATGATGTTATAAAATTTGTGTGTGAGAGAAGTAAAGGTACATATGATCCGTCTATTGATTTGAGTTATTATAAGAATCTTCTTCAAAACGGATATCAACCGATTCATTTCGTTCGTGGGAAATATTTATCCAGTTTCTTTTCCTCTATAATTAACTATACTGTCGAGAAATCAAAAGAAATATTGACTTCGAAGAAGGCAAGTAAATTATCATTAACCGTTGGAAACAAAGATTTAATCGTAAAACTCAGTGGATATATAAGTATACCGACATCTTTACACAATTTTTTGAGCAAGCTTAAATTAGCATCGTAAGTGAAATCTAGAAATTTTTCTATTTTATTCCATTGCAACATAATCACGTTGTATATGACAAAACCCGCTACCTTAGAACTTAATCTAAGATAGCGGGTTTCTGTTTGTATTAGAGCTTACACCTTACGGCGAATCCGCCGCTAAAGAAGTAGGTGTTCATCCAATACTCGTTTGGTGGAGGCGAGGGGAGTCGAACCCCTGTCCGAAAGTCTATTCCTATAGTTTTCTCCGAGCGCAGTTATTTATTGAAATTCCCCATAAGTCAGGTTAAATAACAAACCTGTCAGATGAGTAGCCTTTAGTGAGTGATGCGCTTAAAGGCGTGGGCGCATTCACTTTACCCGCTAATCGACGCCCTTCCAAGACCGCGGGGCTTCTTGGTTGGACGGCCGCCTAATTAGGCAGCAAGTGCAACTTTATTGTTGTCAGTTAATTTTAAAAATTGCGATTTTTATAGAGGTACCGCACCTCTGCTCGCTTGCCATAGTTCAAAACCCCCGTCGAAACCTTTACGCCCCCGTGATTTTAGGTAAGAGGTAAGAAGTAAGAGGTAATTAAATATTATTGATTCCTTTCTTTAATTGCTCGCTCAATATCGCGGTTTGCGGCCTTTTTAGCCGCCTCAGCGCGTTTATCATAAAGTTTTTTACCTTTACATACGCCTAACTGCACCTTTACAAGTGAGCCCTTAAAATAAAGAGATAGGGGAATAAGGGTAAGACCTTGCTGCTGGGTAAGACCTAAAAGGCGCATAATTTCCTTTTTATGAAGCAAGAGTTTTCTGTTTCGCATTGGCGGTTTATTAAATATATTGCCCTGCTCATAAGGGGAAATATGCATTTGCTTTATAATCATTTCGCCGTCATCAACACTGCACCAGGCGTCTTTTAAATTAACGCCGCCGCGCCTTATCGATTTGATTTCGGTGCCCGATAGAGAAATACCGGCTTCAATACTTTCTTCAATGAAATAATCATGAAAAGCTTTTTTATTTGTTGTTATTGTTTTAGTGTTTTCCACCGAATTTCTCCTTTCATTATTATTGAATAGAACGGAAATATTTTAGCACTCCGTTTGCTAAAGCCTTTGCTTTTTTATCAATAGATTTTTGGGTTGTCATATTTTTATAATCGGATTTATTTGTTATAAATCCATTCTCGGTAAGCACAGAGGGGCAGGAGGTAACGCGGGAAACATAATAGTAATGCGCTTCCACATCCCAATATTTTTTATAAAGACCTGTTTTTTTAGTTTCGCTGTAAATATAATTAGCGGCGCTTTTTGAGAATGGCGTGAAATAAGCCGTCATAAATCCATTATAACTTGATTTATTATTGGCATCGTGATGAATTGCAATACAGTAGTTGGCTTTAGAATTTCTTAAATTTTGCATTCTTTCTTGCGGAGTGTAGCCTTTAGAGTTGCTTGCGCGATTTGATATAACGGTAGCGCCCAATTTTTGAAGTTCCTTTTTAAGAGCAAGGCTTAGCTTTAAATTGCAAGAATCTTCATTAAGTTTGGGAGAGTATTTAGCTAAAGCTCCGGGGTCTATTCCGCCATGTCCCACATCTATATAAACAGTAATACCCTTTAATGAATTTTTGTTTTGCATTTTAGCAGGGTTTAAAAAACGGAATACAAGGTTACCGTTTGTATCATAATAAGCATCCCAGCCATAAAATGCGCCGGTCTTTTTTAAATAGAGCCTTAAAGTGTAATCACTTTTATTTTTAATGATTTCCGCCTTTTTAAAAAGCGGATGGTTTTTAGGAACTTTAATGGTTCCGGTGTTACTGAATTTTGTTGCATAGCTAAAGGTTATATCAATGTAGGTAAATGTGGTTTTATCTATTGTATAACCCGTTTTTGTTTTGCGGTAGGACTGTTTTGAATATTCAAATTCAAAGGGCGCTTTCCAAAGAGTGCTTAAGGTAAGGGTAGTGTATTTTTTATCGGTTTTAAAGGTTTTAACCTTTAATTCGTTATGATCGGGAAGTTCTCCTACAGATGTTGTTGCAACGGTTTTTTCATAATACTTTCCTGGATTAGAAATAGAGTATATTCGTTGTCCACTTCTTAATTTATAATAGGAGTTACCGCTGTTCTTTACCAATGTTTGCGAACAATAATCCTGTGTTCCTTTAGGCAGATAGGCATTGGCAGGATGTGAATAATCATCGGTTGTTTTGCCATTGAAGGTTTCGGCATAGTCTGCAACAACCGTTGCAATAAGACCTGAACCCACATTTATATAATTACCGCCTTTTGGGGTAACCGATGGGTCTGATTTTTTAACAACAACCTGCTTTTTAACCGTTACAGTGCCTGATTTTTTAGTTTCCTTAACGCCATTATGGGTGGCAGTAAAGGTAACGCTGCCTAAATTTTTATTTGTTTTTGCGCTTTTAGGTAGGGTAAAGGTGCCCTTAAAAGTAACAAATGAGTCGTCGGAAGTTTGTTGCTTGCAGGTTATGGTTGTTCCGTTAAGCTTAGCCGTAACCTTGCTTCCTTTTCGCGCCACAACCTTCACAACAAGCTTTGTGTTTCCCGGATATGTTTTATTGCTTGTGGGCGAAACCGATTTTATAACAATATATTTATACGTAATTGTCTTAACAGTGTTTTTACCTTTATATTTAAAAGTGAGTTTATTATCTCCGACCTTCAATTTAACCTTAAGAGAAAAATTCCCTTTTTTATCAAGTTTAACAGATTTTCCGTTTAAATATAATTTTTCTTTCGGGTCGCAGTTGCCTTCAATGGTGTAGGCGCTGCTTGTGGTTACGGTTTTGCTTTTGGTAGCAGTTAGAAAGGTAAGAGGGATATTCTTTTTGCCAGAAGATGCAAGCAGTAACACTTGCGCATTATTGTTATTATCAAAAAGTGTAGTTGCCGCGGCTACCTCGGGCTCGCTTTCTAATGAAACTATTGATTTATTTTCCGCATTAATTTTAGAGGCCTCGGTAGTGTTAATCGGCTTAAAATTATTATCTAAGAATTTGCATGCCAAGAAAGTGAGGAAGATAACCGCCACACTTAAAGTAACATATAGGGTCTTTAGATTGAATTTTTGTTTAAGTTTAAGCACGCAAAACACCTCGGAATTTATTTCATATTATTTTAACATAAATATATATATTTGTCAAAATTTAAAAAAACTGAATATTATGCATAATTTTTGCATAATATTACATAAAATATACATAAAAAATATTTTTTTAAAATTTTTATGCAAAACACTTGCATTTTTATTAGAAGTGTGCTATAGTAAGTTTAACAAATTTTTTCAGGAGGAAGAAAAAATGAAAAAAATTATAGCTTTAGCACTCGCATTATTAATGATTGTTGCCGCTTTCGCAGGTTGCGGCGCACCCAAGGAAACAGATAAACTTGTTATGGCAACAAATGCTGCATTCCCACCCTATGAATTTAAAAATGATGGTGGCGAATTCGCAGGAATCGACGTTGAAATTGCAGACCTTATTGCAAAAGAATTAGGCCGTGAACTCGAAATTGTTGATATTGAGTTCGGTGCAATTATCGCAGGCGTTCAAACAGGTAAGTATGATATCGGTATGGCAGGTCTTACTGTTACCGAAGAAAGAAAAGAGAGCGTAAACTTCTCTGATTCTTATGCTAAGGGCATTCAGTCGGTTATCGTTAAGGCTGATAGCGAATATGCTTCTTTCGAAGATTTCTATACTGGCTTTGATGCTGATGAAAATCCCGCAGGCGTAAAAGAAGGCATTAAGATTGGCGTTCAGCAGGATACAACCGGTGATATCTATTCTTCTGATGTTCCTGCAAAATGGGGCTTCGGCGAAGAAAATGTAGAGCGTTATAAGACCGGTGCAGATGCAGTTGAAGCTCTTAAAGCCGGCAAGGTTACCGCTGTTATTATTGATAACGAGCCTGCTAAATCTTTCGTAAATGCTAATGAAGGCCTCAAGATTCTTGATGGTTCTTATGCAGATGAGGATTATGCAATCGCAATCAATAAGGAAGATACAGAACTTTTAGAGCAGGTTAATGCTGCTCTCAAGAAACTCACAGATAATGGCGAGATTGCTAAAATCGTTGCTAAATACATCCCTGCTGAGTAAAAATAATTTATAATTAATCATCCGAAAGGGCGGTTTCCAACCGCCCTTTCTAACTGTTTTTAGAAGAAACAAAGGAGCATTTATAATGGCAGAATGGTTTGCAAATTTTTATGCCTCAGCACCTGCTTGGGTACAAAAATTTTGTGATGATTTTAAATTGAATTTTATAACCGGTGATAAATGGGAATGGTTGCTTGATGGTCTTAAAATGACCCTTATAATTACATTTTTCTCGGTGCTTTTAGGTATAGCAATTGGTGTTATAATCGCTATTATCAGAACAACTCATGATAAAAATATTGAATCTATGAAGCGCAGCGGCGGATTAGGTTACATTATAATGAAGTTATTAAATGCGGTTGCCAATATTTATTTAACCG
Source organism: Acutalibacteraceae bacterium (assembly GCA_045656145.1). Taxonomy (GTDB): domain Bacteria; phylum Bacillota; class Clostridia; order Oscillospirales; family Acutalibacteraceae; genus SIG565. The sequence goes on along the minus strand of JAZOQP010000015.1, from coordinate 73,366 downwards.
TTATTCGCGGAACTCCTGTTGTAGTTCAACTTCTTATAATGTATTTCATAATTTTTGCAAGTTCTCGAAATTCAACCCTTATAGCTATTATCGCTTTCGGTATAAATTCGGGTGCTTATGTGGCCGAAATTTTCCGTGGAGGAATAATGTCGGTTGATAATGGTCAGTTTGAAGCGGGAAGAAGCCTTGGATTTAATTATATTCAAACAATGCTCTTTATAGTAATTCCGCAGATGTTTAAAATGGTGTTACCAACTCTTTGTAATGAATTTATTGTGTTACTTAAAGAAACTTCGGTTGCAGGTTATGTTGGTATTGCCGACCTCACAAAAGCGGGAGACCTAATAAGAGGACGTACCTTCTCGGCATTTATGCCGCTTCTTGCAGTAGCCATAATTTATTTGGTTATTGTTATGCTGTTTACCTGGCTTGTAGGATTATTAGAGAGGAGGTTGCGTAAGAGTGATCACTAATGATTCGGTTTTAATTAAGGTTGATGGACTTAAAAAATCCTTTGGTAAGGTAGAAGTTCTAAAGGGCATTGATATAGAGATTAAAAAGGGCGAAGTAGTGGTTGTTATCGGAGCTTCGGGTTCAGGTAAATCAACATTTTTGCGTTGCCTAAATCGTTTGGAAGAGCCAACCGGTGGTAACATATATTTTAACGGGCAGGATATAACCTCTAAAAAGTCTAATATTAATCAGCATCGTCAAAAAATGGGAATGGTGTTCCAGCAGTTTAACCTTTTCCCGCATATGACAATTCTTAAGAATATGACCAAAGCTCCAATGACTTTGCTCGGTTATTCAAAAACCGAAGCCGAGGAAAAGGCTATAGACCTTTTAAAGCAGGTAAATCTTGAAGAAAAGGCTGATTCTTATCCCTCTCAGTTATCGGGTGGCCAGAAACAGCGTGTAGCAATTGTGCGCGCCCTTGCAATGAATCCCGATGTTATGCTTTTCGATGAGCCAACAAGTGCGCTTGATCCCGAAATGGTAGGCGAGGTTCTTGAGGTTATGAAGGGCCTTGCGAAAGACGGAATGACCATGGTTGTTGTAACCCACGAAATGGGCTTTGCCCGCGAGGTTGCCGACCGCGTTATCTTCATTGATGAGGGTGTAATTCTCGAAGAGGGCACCCCCGAAGAATTCTTTGGAAACCCAAAATCAGAGCGCCTTCGCGATTTCCTTTCAAAAGTTTTATAAAATTTTTAATCCCCCTTGTTTAAGGGGGGTTTTTTGTAAAAAAGTGGCTTAAACTATTGAAATTAGCGGGGTATTATGCTAATATAAATTTACAAAGGAGGTTATTCTATGATATCTGATATTAAAGCAATTGATGTGCACCGCCATTATACATATGGTCATCCGCTTGACCCACCTGAAGGCTCTTCGAAGCAGGATGTTGATTCTATAAAAACAATGGCCGATATGGCGAATATTGATAAGGTTTTTGTATCTCCCTATATAGCAGTTATTGGAGATAACCGCGATGAAGCAATTATAGAAAGCAATGAGCATTTGGCAAATCTGGTTATGGAAAAAGATTTCCTTTATCAGTTTGTGGTTATTGAGCCTAGGGTTGAGGAAACCTTCAAGCAGGCAAGAAGAATGCTTGAAAGCAAAAAGTGCGTAGGAATAAAGCTTCATCCTCCTTTTAACAACTATAATCTTGAAGATTATGCCAAGAAGATTTTCGATTTTGCGGCAGAGTTTAAAACCGTTATTCAAATTCATCCGCAGGGTTTTGCAACCCATATTAACCATTGGGCTGATAAATATCCCGAGCTTCAGTTTATTCAGGCGCATTTAAGTGAGCATGGGCAAATTGAGGCAATTAAGGCTTCTAAGCACCGAAATATCTGGACCGATACATCGAGTTCATCCAGTATGTCAAACAAGCTTATAGAGTATGCCTATTCTCAAATTGGAGCCGACCGCATTATGTTCGGCACCGATGGTTATGCTAACGGCGCTCAAAGGGGCAGAATTGAATATGCTCTTATTCCCGAAGAGGCAAAAGAGGATATTCTAAGAAACAACGCGCTTCGCATTTTTGGCGAAAAACTTAAATAGGGGGGAAGTTTTATGTCAGAATTCACTTGCGATATTAAGAAAATTAAGGCTATTCCCGCTATTGATATGCATTGCCATTTAAACTTTGGGCACCCATGCGATAGCAGTATTTACACAACAGGTAATTTAAATTATATTCGCAATACTTTTGGCGATGATGCGGGCAAAATTTTTGTTAATAAAACCAGGGTGTACGATGCTTCTCAGGATTATCTTGATATTCTTGCTAAAGAAGCCAACATTGAGTATACCTTTACTTCATCCTTTGCGGCAGTCTTAAAGGAAGAGGCTGTGATAGATGGTAATGAATTCCTTTTTGAGTTGGTAAAGGAAAAGGATAAGCTCTTCCAGTGGGCAGTTGTTGACCCAAGAGAAGAATATTCCTTTAAGCAGGCTAGAGATATAATGGAAAGCGGCAAGGGTGTAGGCCTTAAGGTAATCCCGGGGTATCATAGATATGAAATTAATGATTACGGCGATAAAATCTTTAAGTTTGCAGCCGAATATGAAACTAATATATTACTCCATCCCGTATCGGATAGACCGATAGTTACCTTTGCCGATAAATATCCCGAGCTTAACTTCATAACTGCTCATATGTGTACATCTCATATCAGTTGCTGTAAGCATAAAAATATTTATACCGATACTTCGGGCGGCTCAAGCCTTGACAATATGAGAATTGAAGGCGCGGCAGCCTATATCCCTGACCACATTATGTTCGGTACCGATACAAATCATGCGGGTGCTTTTAGAGGTAGAATTGAGTATGCGGTTATACCTGATGAGGTTAAATATAAAATTCTTCGCGGCACTGCCGAAAAACTTTTTGGAAAGTATATAAACAAATAGATTAAATTCCATCGAAAGATGGAATTTAATTTTTTTATGAAACCCATTGAAATAATATATATATTATCTTATAATATTATTGGAGATGAAATATGAAGTTTAAAATTGTTACATTCGGTTGCAAGGTTAATCAGTATGAAAGTCAGGCTATAGCAGAACTCTTAATGGAGAACGGTTATGGTCAGGTAGGTGCTGCGGACACTCCCGATATTGTAATAATTAATTCTTGTTCTGTAACGGCTGAGAGCGATAGAAAGGTTAGAAATGCGGTTAGAAAATACCGCGCGAAATATGAAGATGCCATCATTATTCTTTCGGGTTGTATGACCTCGGCTATACCCTCAACCGAAAAAGATTTACCCGAAGCCGATATTATTATGGGTAACCGTGAGTATAAAGTTATTCCGTCTCTTATAAATGAGTATTTGGATAAAAATGAGCGCTTAGTTTCTATTGAAAAGCATGAAAAAGGGGAAAGATATTCTCCCCTTAATATAACCGATTTTTCGGAGCACACAAGGGCGTTTATGAAGATAGAGGATGGGTGCGACCGCTATTGCACCTATTGCATTATCCCGTATGCCAGAGGTTTTGTGCGTTCAAGAAGCATTGAGGATATAAAAAATGAGGCAGAGGCTTTAGCCAAAAAGGGTTATAAGGAGATAGTTCTTGTTGGAATTAATTTATCCTCGTTTGGTAAAGACACAGGCTCTAATCTTGCTGTTGCTGTAAAAACTGTTGCAGAGGTTTCAGGCATAAAGAGGGTAAGATTAGGCTCTCTAGAGCCCGATTTAATGACAAATGAACTCCTTTATAGTTTAAAAGAAATAGATAAGTTTTGCCCGCAGTTTCATTTATCGCTTCAGTCCGGCTCGGATAAAACCTTAAAAAGAATGAATCGCCATTATGATTCGGCGTTTTATTATGATTTGGTAGAAAGAATCAGAAACATATTTTATAATCCTGCAATAACAACCGATATTATGGTTGGCTTCGCGGGAGAAACTGAGGAAGAATTTAACGAGAGCATTCTCTTTGCAAAAAAAGTAGGCTTTGCAAAATCTCATATTTTTGCCTATTCTAAAAGAAAGGGCACTGCGGCCGAAAAATTAGGCGGGCATCTTTCTAATGCCGTGAAGGCAGAGCGTAGCCGCAAAATGATAGAGTTAACGCGAAGGTCAGAGCAAGAGTTTTTAAATTCCCAAATAGGTAAAACCGCAATGGTTTTATTTGAGGAGTATGAAAATGGTAGACTTAAGGGCTTTACAGAAAATTATATTACCGCCTTTGTTTCGGGAGAAAGCGTTAATTGCGGAGAAATTAAGAAAATCCGTATAATAGACACAAAAGAAGATTATGTTGTAGGCGAAATCATCTAAAAAGGGGGATAGAATATGTCGGTATCTGTTATGTTGCAAATAGGAATAGCCGTGTTTTTTGTGCTAACGGTTATTACGCTGTTTTTGCTTTTAAAATTCAAAAAAATAAACAAAATGATAACTGTTTTCGGCTGTCTTATTTTATCCCTGGTTTGTGCTTCGGGATTTCTTGTTTCCTCCCTTTTGGAAAAGCCTGTGTTTTATGTTCTCGGCAGCAGCGAAATGGTAATTCCCGTTTTTTCGGAATTTGAGGACCCCGGTGCTGTTGCTACATATAGAGAAAAGGATGTAAGCGATAAAATTAATGTTAAGGGGAATGTTGATACAAAGGTTTTAGGCACATATAATATTGAGTATGATTTTGATTTTAAAGGACAGTATTATTATGGCGGCCGAAAAATAACCGTTGTTGATAATGAAAAACCTGAGATAAAATTAAAGGGCAACGAAAAGGTAAAGGCTTCATCGCTTGAACTTTTTGAAGACCCCGGCTTTACCGCGAAGGATAATTATGATGGAGATATTAAGTCTAAGGTAGAGGTTGAAATGGTAAAATCCGATGGCGAGAACTATAGGGTTATCTATTCGGTAACCGATTCATCGGGAAATAAGGCAGAGGTTTATCGTGATATTATCATTAAGGATACTGTAAAACCCACCCTAAAGAGTGATAAGGGCACTAGTATCAAGGTTGCAAAGGGCACCAAATTCACTATGCCCAAGGTTACCGCGCATGATGATTTAGACGGCAATATAACCGAAAAAATAGAAATGAAGGGCGATGAAGTAGATACCTCAAAAACAGGGATATATACCCTTAAATACAGCGTTTCGGATGAAGCGGGTAATAAAAAATCACTTACTGTAAATGTTCAGGTATATGTTCCCGATAAATCAGGAAAATCGGTTATATATTTAACCTTTGATGATGGGCCAAGCGATAATGTAACACCAAGAATATTAAATATTTTAAAGAAAAACAATATTAAGGCAACCTTCTTTATAAATGGTTACAAAGAGGATAAATTGCCCATTATTAAAAGAGCCATAAATGAGGGGCACACAATTGGAATTCACGGCGCTTCTCATGATTATGCCAAAATTTATAAAAGCGCTAACGCTTGTGTTAATAATATCAATTCTTTAAGGGATAAACTTTATAAAGATACAGGCTATACCGCAACAATTATGCGTTTCCCGGGTGGCAGCTCTAATAGAGTTAGTATGAAATATTCTAAAGGTGTTGTAACAAAATCTGCAAAAATTTTAACCGAGCAGGGTTGGAGATATTTCGATTGGAATGTTGATTCGGGCGATGCTGATGGAAAAATGAGCCGAAATTACATAATAAGGAATACCAAGCAAAACCTCAAGAAAAATAGGGCAAACACAGTGTTAATGCATGATTATTCAACCAAGATGACCACCGCAGATGCGCTTCAATCTATCATTGATTATGCAAATGAAAATGGTTTTTCTTTTGCCCCAATAACCGATTCCACACCCGAAAATCATCATACTATAGCAAACTAAAAAACTGAGATACGAAAGTATCTCAGTTTTTTAATTAGTTTAAATTATCGCTCATAAGTTTGTGTATTTTATCTCCTAGCTCGGCGGTTGAAAGTTCATTAACTTCATCTGCCGAAACAACATCTAATATATCAAGATATACATCGGTTTTTCTTCTAAGATAATTTTTGCCGATGGCCTTTGTGTTTTTAATAGTGCCAACAACTATTGGGCATTTGGCTTTTTTTGCTATCTTAAAAGCGCCATTTCTAAATGGGAGAAGTTCGCCTGTTAAGCTGCAATAGCCTTCAGGGAAAATTGCCATTGAAACGGTATCGTTTTTAATGTTTTCTGCCGCTTTACCAATTGTTAAAATTGCGCTGCGGTTATTTTCTCTGTCAATCGGCAAGCCGTGAAGCTTATGCATAGCCTTTGAAATAAACTTCATATCCTTATATATTTCTTTTTTACCAACGAAGGCAAGCTCAGAATCGGGCAAGCAATACATAAATATTGCGGGGTCTAGATCAAAAAGGTGGTTGCTGACAAGTAAAAACCTGCTATCACGCGGCACCTTTTCAAGACCTGTTGCATGAATTTTCACCTTTAATAAAGGCACCAAAATCTTTAAAACGATTTTTATATTAGTGCGAAAAAATTTAGTATCCTTTGGCGGTTTATTAACATTAACCAAAAGAATTTGAATAACAGCCGATAAACAAATCAAAAGGGGAATGGCTATCAAAGCGCCGATTAGTGATAATAATATGTATAAATAAAGCATAAAAACACCTCATTCAATATAATAACACGAAGTTTTAGATAAAACAACAAAAAAATAAAAGTCCCGAAGGACTTTTATAAATATTTTCTAATTTCCTTTGCCAATTCTTCCTCTAATTTAATGAGGCGCTTGGTAATATCTTTGGAAACTTCGTCTGCCGCCTTGTATTCGTTAAGATAACGGCTAAGTGATTTTACTCCCATATTGCAGCCGTCGGTCATAAGATCGGCTATCATGGAGTCGCTCTCCTCAACCGCTAATTTGAGAGATGTTTTTATGTGCGACATACCCTTTGCCATTGGATTTGGCTCTTTACCATCATCATGGAAACGCTCAAGTGCCTTTTGAATTTCACTATCAAGTTTATCGTGCTCATCCTTGCAAAAATTTAAATATTCGATAAATTTTTCATTTTTCACGCGGTCAATCACATCATCAATCGAAGCAATTCCCATTTTAACACCCGCATCGCATTCTCGCAAAAGCTTAATTGTATCTTGTTCTATCATAAAAATAACCCCTTTCGTTTTTAGTTTAACCAAACGAAAGGGGAATATAAATTATTTTTTTGCCTTGCCTATTGAATCGCGAACGATTAACTCGGAAGTGAAAATAGTAGGTTCGGCATTTTTATAATATTTATTCTTCATCTTTTTTTGAAGGAGCTTCCAGGCGGAGCTGCACACCTTTTTATAGTGTGAGTCAATCGTTGTAAGGGCGGTTTCAAGGTAGCTCGAAATCTCAATATTGTTTTTTCCTATAACCGAGAAATCTTCGGGGATTTTATAGCCTCTTTCGGTAAGATGCTTCATAACGCCCATAGCTATTTCATCGTAAGCACAAAAGATTGCAGTAAAAGGAACGCCCGATGCTAAAATTTGCTCTGCACAGTCAATACCCGCTTCTTCGAAACGCTTACTTGATTCAAAAATGCAATTTGCATTTTTAATGGGTGGTAGTATCATTTTAAAACTTTCGGCTGCAGCGTGGGTAAGTGTTTCGCCGGCATAGGCAAAATGCGTGTGCCCCAAATCCTTTAAAAGCTTGATTGCTTTTAAAGTGGCGGGGAGTGGGTCGAATGAAACACTATCAACATTGTCGGTTTTAGAAACCCCCAAAGATATTATCGGTGTATCAGATAGACTTTTTGGAACCTCTTTTAAATTAAATACTATAATACCATCCACCTGCAAATAAGAAGAATAATAGTCAACAAGTTCTAATTGTTTATCCGCATCAAAATCATAAGAGGAAACAAGCATTATAGCGCCGCTGGCTTCGATGATTTCTTGAAAAAGTTGAATATAAAGGGAATAATGAGGGCTGTTAATTTCGGGGCAAATAAGAGCAATGATGGGCTTTGGATATTTACCTTTATAGAATTTGTTATAGCAGCCATATTCCTTTGCAACCTCAAAAATATGCTTTTTGGTTTCTTCGCTAATATCAGGAGCATCATTAAAGGCTTTGCTTATGGCGGATATTGAAACATTTGCTTTCTTTGCCAATTCCTTCATAGTCATTTTAATTCCACTCTCCCTTTTCACTTTATTATATATGTAAATTAAAGGAAGTCAAGCATTTCGAAAAAGTTTCGTTATTTTATCTATTGAAAAAATCATTCCGTTTTATTAGAATATTAGCGGAGATGATAAAGAAATGAAAAAAGAACATTTTTGGGGGAATAGAGGCGGCTTGTTGTTTGTAGTTGAAGCAACGGCGGAATATTTAATTTCCATTCTTGTAGGGGGTTCTTATTTGGCAACCATTACCACAACGCTTGGTATGAGTGATGCTTTAACGGGAATTATTTCGGCGTTTGTATCTCTTGGCTGCCTTTTTCAACTTTTATCACTTTTTTATCATAAGAAAAATCCTAAAAAGTTTTTGCTTTTATTCAGCCTTTTAAACCAAATTCTTTTTATGTTGCTTTATGTAATCCCTGGCATAAATATTCCGAGTGGGGTTAAAAATATTGCATTCGCTATAATTATCCTTTCTGCCTATGTGATTTATTATTTCGCTCATCCCAAGAAAATCACTTGGTACACTTCCTTTATAGATATAAAAAAGCGTGGCAGCTTCACAGCCAATAAAGAAATGATATCACTCGTTGTTGGAATCCTTTTCCAATTCGGTGCTTCATCTATTCTTGATTATTATAAGGCTGAGGGGAAAGTTAATATTGCTTTTATAATAATCTTTGCTATTATCGCTGTTTTAACGATTATTCACACGTTATCCATCATCTTAGCGCCCGATCAAGAGCTTCCCATTAAAGAAAAAATTAGTTTTTTTGAAACCCTTAAAAACATATTCTCTAATAAAACGCTTTTAAAAATATTTTTAGTTTTCATAGGTTACTATGTTGCAAATTACATAACAACACCGTTTATTGCGGTGTATCAAATAAATCAGTTAGGCTTTAGCCTAACCCTTATTTCACTTTTTGCAATAATTAGTAATTTTTCTCGAATACTTTTCTCACGCTTTTGGGGTAAGTTTGCCGATAAACACTCATTTATAACAATGTTTAAATGGACTTTAGCGGTAAAGAGTGCCGCCTTCTTAGCCCTTGCATTTGCAACCCCTAAAACTGCTTATGTAACAGTTGTTATTTATTATATACTCTTGGGAATTGCAATGGGTGGCATAAATAATGCAATAACAAATATGGTTTTTGTTTATGCCGATGATGAAACTGCATCCGATTCTCTGGCGGTTTGTCAGGCAATATCGGGAACGGTTGGTTTTATAACAACCTTAGCAATCAGCCCGTTTGTTGATTATGTTCAAAAAAATGGGAATAGGCTTTTCGGCATTCCGATTTATGCTCAGCAGGTAACATGTATATTTACGGTAATTATAGCGTTAGCAATTATCGTTTTTATAAAATTTTCTATTGAGAGGAAAGAAAAATAATGATTTATTCATCAATCAATGTAGATTTCAACAAGCCTATCGGCAAAATGAAGCCGATGCACGCCGTGTCTAATGGTCCGTTTACGGGTTTTGAAAGCACAGCTATGTTCCGCTATATGAAAGAGGCAGGAATTCCTTACACCCGCCTTCATGATACCGGTGGTACATATAGCGAATTGTTCGTTGATATTCCTCGCATATTCCGCGATTTTTCTAAGGACCCAAGTGATCCTGCAAACTATGATTTCGCATTTACCGATTGGTTGCTTGCACGCTTCACCGAAAATGATGTTAAACCTTTTTACAGACTCGGTGTTTCAATTGAGCACGGTCGCAAAATTAAACCTATGCATATAGACCCACCCGAAGATTTCGATAAGTGGGCAAGAATTTGCGAGGGTATTATCCGCCACTATAACGAGGGCTGGGCAAACGGCTTCCATTATGATATTAAATATTGGGAGATTTGGTGTGAACCCGATATTCGAGATAATCCTAACGAGAGCCAGTTCTGGAGAGGAACTAAAGAGCAATTCTTCGAGTTTTATGAAACCGCTTCCAAGCATTTAAAGAAGTGCTTCCCTGATCTTAAGATTGGCGGCTTCGGTGCAATTGGTTTCTATGCAAAGTGTGATTCTGTGGCTCCCGCTCATTCAGCAGCTCCAATGAGAGCTGAATATCAGCTTCAGTATATCTATGATTTCTTAAAATATGCAAGAGATAATTCTTGTCCTCTCGATTTCTTTACCTGGCATAGTTATGACACTATGGATAACACCGCAAGAAGCGCTTATTTTGCGCGTGAGGCGCTCGATGAATATGGCTTTCATGACTGTGAGAACATTCTTGGCGAATGGAACCCCGGTATTATGCGCCGCGGTACCCTTGCCGATGCCGCATGTTGTGCTAAAATGATTGCTGATTGCCATAATGCTCCTTTGGATATGATGGTTTATTATCAGGCAACTATCCATGGCGGACATTCAGGTCTTTTTAATCCTATGACATATAAGCCATTCCCAACATTCTATGTTCTTAAAACCTTTAATGAGTTATATAAGCTCGGCACAGCAGTAAAAATTGAGGCAGATATCCCCGCCGTTGCTGCAACCGATGGCAAAAAAGGCTTGATTATGGTTTCAAACATTAATATTGATGATTGTGAAATGGTTATTGATGTACCTTCTAATTGGAAGTTTAAAAAGTCATATATGCTTGAAGGCGATTTCGATTTAACAGAATTTGATTATAAGGCTAGAATTCCTTATAACAGTATGGGTATGCTTGAATACGAAATAGTTGAATAAAATTAAAAGATGTGTGAACTCGAAAAATTGAGTTCACACATCTTTTTTTAATGCTTAAATTCTTCCTTGGCTATTCGAATAAATTCTGCCATGGCTTTTGTTCGATATTTGTTTTTTCTATGCACTAGAAATAACTTTCGGTGGCTTTCTTTGTCTACATCATAAAGCAAAACATCGCCTAATAGACCATTGTGCTTAAACTGAGTATCAGTAATAAAACAAACCCCCATACCTGTTTGGGTAAGAGCATAAGAACTACTTAACTGGTCTACAGAGAAGGAAATTTTAGGAGTGAAATTATGCTTTTCAAATATTTCGTGAGCCTTGTAATACATATCATTGCCCGGTTTTAAAAGAACAAAATTTTCATTTTTAAATGTGCTTATAGAAATGGTAGGCACGGTTTTTAAATCAATTTTCCCGTTTAAGATATCGGAAGGCTTAATGCTATATTTTTCGAGACCCTTATTAGTATTACTGTTTTTAGGAACACAAAGAAGAATTTTTTCATTATCAAGTTCTTCGCCCTCGAATTCATCGGGGATTTTATCAAAGCTGTCAATAACCAAATCTAATTCTTCTTCAAGGGAAATAGAGTTTAACTCGGTTGATTTAGCTTCTGTAAGGGTTACATTGATGCTCGGGTAAAGGGCTGTGAAGCGGTTAATTATTTTTGGAAGAACATAGGAGCAAAAATAATTAGTGCCGCCTACCGATAAAGTGCCTGTTTTAAGTGATAAAATATCATTTGTTTGATTATTGAAATTGTTTTCGGCGCTTATGATTTTTTCCGTTGCTTCAATATATTTTTCTCCAATTTCGGTGGGAATAATATCGCCGAGTCTTCGCTCAAATAGGGGAGCGCCAACCTTTTCTTCGATATTTTTAATGGCAACACTTAAAGATGGCTGAGAAATAAAAAGCTTTTGCGCCGCCTTGCTGAAACTTCTCTCTTTATAAAGCATATAAACATATTTGTATTTGCTAAACATATCTTCCCCCCCCAAAAAAAATCAAAACCCAAAAGAAAAAAGAAAAAAACCTGAAAAGAGCGCTATAGATAAAAACTATAGAGATTATATTTTAAAAGTATTTGACTATATTATAACATCGGTATAAAATATGTCAATAGTAAATAAAAAACAATAAATAAAAAACAACAAATACAAAATAGGGTAAGTGGTTATTTATGAAAGCGGTAAAGGTAATTTGGCAATATGTTTGCATCATCTTTTTTGCGGCTGCAACGGCTGTAAATTTTTCGGTTTTTATTTTTCCAAACTCTTTTGCTCCAACGGGAGTTGACGGAGTTTTCACAATGCTTCAGGATATAACGGGGATTACACTAGGTTATATTTCTCTTCTTGGAAATTTACCGCTTTTAATTGCCGCATTTATCTTTTTGAAAAAAGAGGTTGCAATTAAATCCACCGTTTATGTGGCGGCGTTTTGCATTGTTAATATAATACTCAGCAATATCGATATTTCGGCTTTTACATATCATACCGATACCAGCACAAGCATTGTTTTAGCTCCAATAGCTGCGGGTGCTATTAAAGGTGTAATCTATGTTGGAACCCTTAAAACAGGCTCAACGAGTGGCGGAATTGATATTATAGCGGCATTGGTTAAAAGCCGAAAGCCGCATCTTAATTTTATGAACGTGATTTTCATATTGAATATGCTAATAGCCTGCTCTTCCTATTTTGTTTATGATTTTAAATATGAGCCGGTTATTTGCGCCATAATTTATTCCTTTATTTTATCTTCGGTAAGTAATCATATAAGGGCGAATGAGCACCAAATGATTAAATTTGAGATTATAACCGATGATATAGAGGAACTTTGCAATCAGATTTTTAAAGAGCTTCATCGCACCGCAACCATAATGGATGCGCAGGGCGCTTATTCGGGAGAAAACAAGAAAATGCTTGTTTGCGTTATTGAGAAAAACAAGGCCTATATGTTGGAGAATTTAATAAAGAAAAGGGAAAACACATTCTTCTTTGAAAGCATAGTTAGTGATTTATATGAATAAAAAAATCTTCACATCTTTCGATGTGAAGATTTTTTTAAAACTTAATTTCTCGGCCCTGTTTTTTCCACTCCATAAATTCGGCTGTGGCGGCAAACTCAACATCTCCTGCAGAGTTAAGGGCGGTTTCAAGGGAGTCTTGAATAACTCCTATTATAAAGCCAACGGCCACAACCTGCATTGCAACATCGTTTCCAATACCGAAGAGCGAGCATGCCATTGGGATGAGGAGAAGGGATCCTCCTGCAACACCCGATGCTCCGCAAGCGGCGAGGGTTGCGAGAACCGATAAAACCAGTGCAGTTGGAATATCAACCGAAATACCGAGCGTGTGTGCTGCGGAAAGGGTCATAACAGCAATTGTTATTGCGGCACCGTCCATATTAATTGTGGCGCCTAGGGGGATTGAAATGGAATAAACATTTTTATCAAGACCCAGTTTTTCGCAAAGCTGCATATTAACGGGAATGTTAGCGGCAGAACTTCTGGTAAAGAATGCTGTAACTCCGCTTTCCTTTAAGCATTTGAAAACAAGAGGGTAGGGGTTGCGCCTTAGGCAGATGAAAATGAGCAAGGGATTAATGATAAGCGCGGTTGCAAGCATACAGCCAACAAGTAAAAGGAGAAGTTTTCCGTAATCTGTGAAAATTGCAAGACCATTTGTAGCAACCGAATCAAAAACAAGTCCCATAATGCCAAAGGGAGCTAGGCTAATAATGAATTTAACAACTGCTGATACAGCATCTGAAACATTAACTAAGAGTTCTTTTGTAGAATTTGATGCAATACCCTTTAAAACAATACCAAAGATTACAGCCCAGGTAAGAATACCTATGTAATTAGCATTGATAATAGCGGCAACAGGGTTTTGCACCATATTGGTAAGAAGAGATTTAAGCACCTCTCCAATACCTGAGGGAGCAACGCTGTCGGCAGCTTCGGTAAGCTTTAATGTAACAGGGAAAATGAAACTTGCAATAACCGATAAGAAGGAAGCAAGCAGAGTGCTTAGCATATAAAGAACAATAACGGTTGTGAATTGTTTTCCAACATTGGCCTTTGCGTTTGCAAGGGAACTAATAATTAATACAAATACCAGTATCGGAGCAATTGCTTTAAGAGCGCCAACAAAAACCGAGCCGAAAACACTTATAAAAGTAAGTTTAGGTAAAAATATGCCGAGTGTGGCGCCGATTAAAAGGGCTACGGCAATTCTTAAAATTAGGGGAATTGCATTCCATTTTTGATATATTTTATTCATATTCACCATTCCTTTATTTTATAGGTAAAATTATATCATAGTTGCTTTGTTTAGTCAAACACAAAGGGGAAATAAACGTCATATAAACGCGAATTCTCTGCAAGGGAATATCCCATAATAAATGGGGTAGATTTTCCAATAGTTCTAAAATGCCCAAAGGTTGCCCCAAGGGATGCAACGATTTCTTTTGAAGCATTAATGTTTCCTAAAATCTCTTTGCAAAAAAGGTTTTTTTCTTGTTTTGTAAGCGCGCAAACAAAATCTTTTCCTTTATAGAATTTCAGCTGGCTTTTCAAAAACTCAATATTTTCATTTGCAATAAATAATGAATTTTCGGCATTATAAAGATTTCGAAGATTTATATATTCTTCAATACCGATTTCTTCTATTTTAATTTGATTTTCAGAACTTTTCACAGTAAAACTTTCGGTGTGTCCGCAAATATAAAATCCAAGTTTTTCATAAAATGAGAATAACTCTTTATTGGATGGTACAAGAATTGCAAATTCATAACCTTTAGTTTTAAGAAGCGAAAAGGTTTCTTTTATAAGGAAGGAAGCCACTCCTTTGCCCCTATAAGCTTTTTTTGTTGCAACGGCGTAAATATATGCCGTTTTCTTGCCCTCAATATTAGCATCAAACCAATAAAGCGCGCCTGCAAGTTGATTATCCAAAAATACCGAATTAAATCGGTTTTCATTAAAAGCAATATTAAAAAAATCTTCAAGAAAATCATCGGTGTCGTAAAACGCCTCTTTCCAAAGCGCTTTCAAAAGTGCTTTTTCGGTGCATTTTTTAATTTCCATCATTTTAACACCGCCGAAATTTTTTCTTGCATATATTTTGGGCGGTAGCTTAGCTTTGCCTTGCGAAGACCTTCAAGCCCCATATCCTCTTCGCGATTTAAAAACTTAATTTCGGGATATTTATCGCGAATGTAATTTGCAAAAAGATAGTTAATGGCTGTATAGCCACCCTCTAAATCAATTTGAGCCTTTTCGAAATGAACATCGAAGATTTCTTCGGTGGTTCTACTTGCCATAGTAAAAGCTAAAACTTCTCCGTTTTCCATAAGAACTAAGGTTTCAAGTCCTAATTCCTTGTGGTTTTCAAATGCCTTTTTAAGAGCGTGCCTTTCCATATCAAAGTTTTCGCCCTCAGGCACTTCTCGGTGCTTGAACCATTCTTCCGCCATCATTTTAACCTTATCAATATTGTTTTCATTTAAAGGCTCGGCGGTATAGTTTTTATGCTCGGCGAAAAAACGCTTTAAGTGATTTCGTTTGCCGTGATATTTTTTGCCCTTTAAATCGGCCAAATCGTTAATATCGTAAACATAGTCATCAGAATTTCTGCTTGGTTTAAAAATAAATCTTTCAGGGAAAAGGGCTGATAATTCTTCACATTCACTATTTAGAAGACCCGAAAAACGGCAGGGAATGTTTCTTTCATTAGCATCGTTAATAACCTTTTCTATAACCGCTTTTTTATCTCCGTTACCCAAAGGATACGGATAAACCAAATATTCGCCAAAGCGAGAAAAGGTTAGCAAGCAGCCATCCTCCTCGGCGATTTTCTGTTCTCCCCAAAAGAAAACATTTGCAAAGGAAAAGTTGCAGCCGCGAGGCTCACTCGTTTTTAAATATTCTTCATATAATTCTTTGTCGTTTAATGAAATTGGTTTAAAATTTATCATTTTTTATTGTCCCCATATTTTAATAGTTCTATTTTATATATTTTGTGTCAATTTCAAATTTATTAGTAGGCTCTATGCCCGTGCCTTTAAAAGATATTAACTTTTGAGTTCCGTGAAATAATGTTAATTCGGTCTTGTTTTGGTAGGCGGATTTAAGGGCACTTAAGCCATCATCGGTAAGATGCAAACGTGCTAGAACATAATCGTTATAATAATGAAAAAAAGGTTCGCTAGCAAGATCATTGTCAATTATAGTATTGCCATTTTGGTCAACAATTTTAAAACTAGAAATGAAATTGTGATATCCGCTTTTGTTTGTGGATTTGTTTTGGCAAAATAGCCAACTGAATAATTCGCGGTCTGCAAGTGCGGCAGTCCAACAATTGTGATTGACTCCTTGCAAACGGGTAAAATGAATTTTATTTCCACCTTCAGCCTTTATAGCATCATACATGTTTTCCGAGGCTGAGAACGGAACGGTGCTGTCGGCAGTTCCGTGATAAATCCAAATTGGAATATCCTTTAAGGTGTTAGCGTAGCCTGAGTTGCCTCCGCCACAAATAGGAATACCCGCAGCAAAGAAATCCGGGAAGTTGGAAAGCGCATCCCAGGTGCCATAGCCGCCCATTGAAATACCCATAACATAAATGCGGTTTTCATCCATATTATAAGTTTTACCTAATTCTTCTATCAGTCGCACGGCTGCACCTACAGGGCCGGTGCAATCAAGATTAGTGCTCCACCAGGAAGTGGTTTGTGGGCAAATAATTATTGCTTCGGAAAGCAAATCTCCGTTAACAAAAAATGCATCCTGCATAGTAAGAACTTGACTAACATTATCTGTCCCCGTTTCTCCCGCACCATGCAGATAAAGTAACACAGGGTATTTTTTATTTGGCGAATAGTTTTGTGGCTCAATAATGCAGTAGGGAAGCGTGATTCTGCTTTTAGTATCACGATAAGTGCCCTGTTTATATTCACTCGCCTTGAATTCATTGTGGAATTCATAAACGCTTGTGATTTCGATGGAAGGGTCAGTTTTTTGCTCTTTTTTATTGTTTTGTACTGTGATATTTGTAGTTCCGCTGCTTTTATCCGAGTTTGTTTCGGCTTCGGTGTAAACGTCGGGTGTTTCTTTAGCTAGAAAGCGATTAGATAAAATTGCGATTATCATAGCTAAAGCAACAACTGAAACTGAAAGTATTGAAAGAGAGAGAATTAATATTTTCTTTTTCATATTTACCACCTTTCTTATAAAATAAGTTTAAAATTTAATGTATATTTACTATTGAATTATAACAAAAAATATCATTTTTCGCAATAGAAAAGTCCCGAATGAAAACATTCGGGACTTTTAATTAATCTACATTAACGCCGCTCTTCAGAAGTTTTATATTGATAAAACAACCTGCTGCAACTATAAAGGAATAGGCGCAAATTGAAAGAATTGCAACTGTTTTAAGCGTTGCAAAAGATGGTGGAGAGTTGGTTATAAACATATTCATAAATTCGCTGTTAAATAACGCTATGCAAAATAGGAACATAACAACAACCGATTGGCTTAAAAGTCCGGAAATTAATCCAAACAATACCGAAAATCCTGTTTTTGAGGAGTTTCTTCTGTGCCCTAATATAATGCCTGTAAATCCACATTGAAGAATGTTGAAAAACTCAAGGAATAATATTAAAGCGAAGGTTAAAAGAAGACCGCCTGCCGATACTTCAAAACTTTCGGCTATCGGAACTATCATATTCTTTATTGTTTCAAAAAGGTCTTTTGAATAGAATACTATAAGAAAGCTTATTAAAATAAAGAAAAAACTTACAAACAATGAAATTAAAGCCGAAATGAATTTTGAGAGATATAAACTTTTTTTACTAACAGGCAGGGTGTGGGTAAGGTATGATTCATCGCCATAGAAATTCCCGGTAAAGCGCACCCAAAAGCGCATAATGTTGTTTATGAGGATACTAAATATCATCGAAATAGCGGCGCCTTTAAATATTTCGCACATAATTTCGGCAAAAAGAGAGTTTTCAATGAGAGAAAAAGCTCTTGAAAAAAGGGAGAAAACGAGAGCAAGTGTATAAAAAATAATTAAAAATTTAAAAATGTTTTTCAAATCATATTTTAAAACTTTCTTTAGCATTTGAACATCCTCCTGAAGATTTCATCTATTGAAGCGTTTTCCTTGTTTCGCAACTCATCTGTGGGTGAAGTTAAGATTATTTCACCCTTGTCAATGAAAATAACTTCATCTAAAATGCGCTCAATATCGCTTATAAGGTGGGTGGAGATGATAACTGTTGAGTCCTCTCCGAAATTATTTAGAATAGTATCAAGTATATAATCTCTGGTTGCAGGGTCAACACCGCCTAAGGGCTCATCGAGTATATAAAGCTTTGCATCGCGGCTCATCACAAGCACCAACTGCACCTTTTCTTGCATACCTTTACTCATTTTAGAGAGTTTTAGAGAAGTATCAAGACCTAAATCTGCTAAAAGCTTATAGGCTTTATCGGGGTTGAAATTTTTGTAGAATTCGGAAAAGTATTTAATAACGCTATCAACCGTCATACTCTTATCAAGATAGGTGCGCTCGGGAAGATAGGAAACGATTTCCTTCGTTCTCTCTCCTGGCTTTTCTCCGTTTATTAAAATTTCGCCATTTGTAGGAGTTAATAAATCATTTATCAGTTTAATTAAGGTTGATTTACCCGTTCCGTTTTTACCAAGCAGACCAATAATTTTCCCACTTTCTATTTTCAAATTAATGTTTTTCAATATTTCTTTTTTTCCAAAACTTTTCGAAAGATTTTTGCATTCTAAAAGTGTCATAACTATTCTCCTCTAAGGTTATTTAGGTAATCAATAGCAGAATTGCTGTCAATACCTAGTTTTTTCATTTGTTTTAAATAGGTTTTTGCGGCGGTTACGCAAAATACTTCTCTATATTTCTCAATAAGGGAGGTATCTCCTGTAACAAATTTACCACAGGTTCGCTCGGTATAGATTAAACCGCATTCTTCAAGCTCGGTTAAGGCTTTTTGCATTGTGTTGGGGTTAACTTTAGTTAAAAGCGCTAATTCCCTGACGGAAGGCAAACGTTCAAGCGGCTTTAAATCTCCCGAAATAATATTTAATTTTATTTGTTCAACTATCTGAATATAGATAGGCTCGGTGTTATTAAATTGAAAATTCAAAACCGCACCACCCTTAACTGTATTACTTAACTAATACAATAATACAATAAAAAACTCCCCGTGTCAATAGGGGAGTAAAAAATTTAATTATTTTTTAAGATACTTTCCGTAGTTGTTATTTAGATGCGAAATCATAAGGCTTCGAGCCTTTTCTCCATCGCGCTCTTTTATAGCCTTTGCAATGTTTTTGTGGTCTTCAAGTCCCTTAATGAATTTATCCAGGGTTAAATCTTCAAGAAGTCTTAGTCCTCTTAGCTCACTCGAAATTGAAATGCAAAAATCATATAAAATTCGATTATGAGAAATTTCGGCAATGGTTTGGTGAAAAAGGCTACCATAAGAAATAAGGGCGTGCTTCTCCTTGTTGTTTTCCATAATATCGAGCAGCTCAAAGAGCCTTTCAATTTCCTCTTCGGTTGCATTTTCAGCAGCCAAAGCGCAAAGCTGAGGCTCTAAAGTATACCTTGATAGAACAAGCTCTGAAATATTTTCGGGTTTTGATATAACGATAGCCAGCTCTTTATTTTCTAAAATTTTGGTTGCATTTTGTTGAACAAAGGTGCCGGACCCGTTTTTTGAACGCAAAACACCTGAAAGCTTCAGCATTTTAATGGCTGTCCGGAGGGTTGCTCGGCTAACTCCAAAGTGTTCCGCTAAATCCGGCTCTGAGGGTAGTTTTGCGCCAGGCAACCATTCCTGCGAACGAATGCGCTCTATCATACGGTTAGCAACATCCTCGCTGAGTTTAGTTCTTTTAATATTTTCTTTCATACACCATATCCACACTTAAAGTATCATAATAATAGTTTTATTATAAATCACTTAAAAATACCAGTCAAGAAATAAAGCTGTCCGTTTAGTAGTGCGGTTGCAACCATTAAATTTTTTGCTTTGGTGTTTGAACTCCTACATATTGTTTATAATTTGTCGGCATAGCCGACACCGAACCTCTTCACTATTACTTCTTACTTATTACTTCAAAAACGACAAGGTTTTTCAGTGAAGAGTGAAGAAGTAAGAGGTAAGAAGTAAAAAACGACAAGGCCTTGTCGAACCTTGTCGTTTTTTGGCGGAGATGGAGGGATACTCTGCGTTGGCATTTTTTCGAACATTGCGAATGTTACCGAAAAAATTAGCCATACTCGAGACTTTGGCAAGCATATTGGCTATCGCGCCACTATGCTTGCGTCGACGAACCCCACGGGTTCTCATCCCTTGAGTTTTTTAAAATAAAAAAGAGCCGAAACCTTGCGGTTCGACTCGTTTTTATTGGCGGAGATGGAGGGATTTTGTCTCGGCACTACCGTGCCTATCGCCTCGCTTTGCTCGTTGCCGCGCCTAAACAACAGTCCACCGGACTGTTGTTTTTAACGGCTGGTTCGAATCCCTCCTAATTTTTACGGAAATAAAAAAGAGTCAAACCAAGATGGTTTAACTCTTTTTATTTGGCGGAGATGGAGGGATTCGAACCCTCGAACTGCTTTTGACAGTTACACGATTTCCAATCGTGCGCGCTCGACCAGCTACGCGACATCTCCGAGTTTAATAACATATTTTAGGTTACCAATACATTATACATATTGGTAACCTAAAAATCAAGTGTTTTTTTATTGTTTTTATAAATTCACGCTATTAATGAATTTTTTGAAGTTTGCAATGCCTTCATCGGTTAATTTATAAACACCGGCATGCTCTAAAACTTTGGCGAAAATAATGCCGATTTCATCCTTTAAAATGCTATCAATATTATCTTTATTAATATCGGCATATTTTAGTTTAATCTGCTCTACCCAGTCTGCATGCTTTGAAAGGATTTCATCATTTTTAATATCATCGCTGTTTAAAATTGCTTTATTCAAAAGGGAGATTTCCTCTTTTAAGCGGGCGGGGAGAACAGCGAGTCCCATAACCTCAATAAGACCTATATTTTCTTTCTTTATATGATGAAGTTCGGCGTGGGGATGGTAAACACCTAAGGGATGCTCCTTAGTTGTGATATTATTTCTGAGCACTAAATCAAGCTCGAAATCATTACCTCTGCGGCGGGCGATGGGGGTAATGGTGTTATGTGGCTCATTATTTGTGTTAGCAAAGATAAAGGCATTTTCATCGGTATATCCGCGCCAGGAAACAAGGATTTTATCGGCAAGCTCTATAAGGCGCTCGGGGTTAGCGGCGGTTAAACGAATAACCGACATAGGCCATTTCACAATGCCGGCTTTAATATCCTCGAAGCCTTTAAATTCAACAATTTCAAGAATAGGTGCCTTTTCCATTGCAAATGTATAATGACCGCCTTGGAAATGGTCATGGCTTAAAATTGAACCGCCAACTATGGGTAAATCGGCATTAGAACCAACAAAATAATGGGGGAACAGCGCAACAAAATCAAGAAGTTTCTTAAATGTATCGCGGTTAATTTGCATTGGGATATGCTCAGAATTAAAAACAATGCAATGCTCATTATAATAAACATAAGGGGAATACTGCAAGCACCAATTTTGATTATTAATTCTAAGCGGAATAATTCTATGGTTTTGGCGGGCTGGATGGTTAACTCGGCCGGCATAACCTTCGTTTTCTCGGCAGAGCAAACATTTCGGATAACCAGACTGCGGCGCATTTTTAGCTGCAGCAATAGCTTTGGGGTCCTTTTCAGGCTTTGAAAGGTTTATGGTTATATCAAGGTCGCCATATTCGGTATTGGTTACCCACTTAACATCCTTTTTAATTCTATAGCGGCGAATGTAATCACTGTTGCAACTGAGATTATAATAATAATCGGTGGCAGCTTCGGGGCTCTTTTCATATTCCTCATTAAATTTCTTTATAATTTCACTGGGTCTTGGGAGGAGCAATCCCATAATTTTAGTATCGAATAAATCTCTATAAACGATACTATCTTCAATAAGTTCCTTTTCTACTGCATAATCACAAATTGCCTTTAAGGTTGCTTCCAAATCAACCTCTTCGATTTCTTCGCTTGGTTCTTCATAAGAATCGAGATTTAAAGCGCCAAGAACCATATTTGTTATATAGATTTCATCGGCTTTTTCAAAAAAACCTTTTTGAAGACCATATGTAATTAGGGCTTTAATTGCAAGATTTATCATATTATCATTTCCTTAACATTATTTAATAATATTATATAGTTATAAGCGTTTATTGTCAATAAAAAACGGACTCATAAGAGTCCGTTTAGTTATTATTTCTTGTTGTATTCTTCAACAACCTTTTTAATTCTGTCAGCAGGGTCTAAAAGCTTGCTGATTGAGTTATCGAGGTTTAATGTGTCGATAAGCAAAGCAATGTATTTTGACATATTAACATTGCAATACCAAGGCTTTGATAAAAGCTCGGGCTCGTTATAGATAAGGTTGGTTGTGAAAATCTTATCTATATAGCCATTCTTGTAATATTCATCAAACTTATCGTAACCCTCAACGAATAGACCAAATGTTGAGAAGATGAAGATACGGTTTGCACCGCGTTCTTTTAATTTCTCAGCAATATCAAGCATTGATTCGCCGGAAGCGATCATATCATCAACTAAGATGAGGTCCTTGCCCTTAACATCAGCGCCTAAGAATTCGTGTGCTTCAATGGGGTTTTTACCATTTACAACGATGGAATAATTTCTTCTCTTATAGAACATACCAAGGTCTAGGCCTAAAACGGAAGAATAATAAATACATCTTCCCATACCACCTTCATCGGGGGATACAATCATTGTATGGTCGCGGTCAAGTTTAATATCGGGAACTGAACGGAGTAAAGATTTTATCATCTGGTAAGCCGCCTGAACATTATCAAATCCATCAAGCGGAATAGCGTTTTGAACACGAGGGTCATGAGCATCAAAGGTAATAATGTTTTTAACGCCCATTGCAATAAGCTCCTGAAGAGCAATAGCGCAGTCCATAGATTCTCTCTTGGTTCTTCTATGCTGTCTGCCTTCATAAAGCATAGGCATAATAACTGTGATTCTGCGAGCCTTACCGCCGAAAGCTGCAATAACGCGCTTTAAATCTTGATAATGGTCATCCGGACTCATAGGTACGGTTTTGCCATACATTTTGTATGTAACGCCGTGATTAAAGCAGTCGCAAATAATGTAAGCATCAAGACCGCGAGCGGTATGATTAAGAACACCTTTAGCTTCGCCTGTACCAAAACGGGGGCAGTTTGCTGGGATAACGAATGAATCTTCATCACTCGAATTTCTCCATTGCTTTAGATAATAATCCATCTTTGAAGAAATGTCCTCACAGCCGCGCATACTGATGATGGCGAGGTCGCCATACGGGGTATGTTTGAAATCAACACATGACATAAAAAATCCAACTCCCTGAAAATATTTTATTGTTATATATATAATAACACATAATTCTTCATAAAAAAAGACTTTTTTACAAAAAATTTAAGATTCTTAATAATTTTTTAATTTACAAGCGCAATTATATTTGTTATAATACAATAGATATATTATATTTGCTAGGAGTGTTATTATGGCAAAGGTTACTTTACTAAACTACACACGCGACCCTGAGCGCACCGTGGCATGCGCTGCTAAGCTCTGCTACAGCCCCGCAACAATAGAAAATATTAAGGATGGTCTTACCGATGAAAAGGTATCTTCATTCGTTGAGATGCTTGCCGAAATCGGCCATGAAAGTCCTATTGAACATGCGAGCTTTACCTTTGGTATTGAAGGCGTGTCCAGAGCATTGCTTGCTCAGATTACAAGGCATAGAATGGCTTCATTTTCGGTTCAAAGTCAGCGCTATGTTGCCGAGGCCCATTTCGAATATGTAACACCGCCCGAAATTGCTGCAAATGAAAAGGCACTTGAACTTTTCAAAGAGGCAATGGAGGAAGACCAACGCCGCTATGATGAACTAACTGCAATTTTAAAGGAAAAGCATAAAAAAGATTTTTTAAATGGCGGTAAGGATGAAAAAACCGCTGAGAGAATGGCAGAGAAAAAGGCAATTGAGGATGCTCGCTTTGTTTTACCGAATGCCTGTGAAACCAAAATGGTGCTCACAATGAATGCAAGAAGTCTGCTCAATTTCTTTAGACATCGTTGTTGTAACCGCGCTCAGTGGGAAATTCAGGATGTTGCAAATCAAATGCTTAAATTAGTAAGTGAAGTAGCACCCAACATCTTTAAAAATGCAGGACCCTCCTGTGTTGCAGGTGCCTGCCCTGAAGGTAAAATGACCTGCGGAAAAATTAAAGAGATGCGCGAATATTACTTAAACCTTAAAAACGGAGATTAATAATATGGGTAAACTTATAGTTATTGAGGGACTTGATGGTTGCGGAAAATCAACCCAGCTTGAATTGTTGCCTAAAAAATTAGCCGAAAAGGGAATAGATGTTAAGAGTGTATCTTTTCCTGATTATGAAAGTGATTCAAGCGCCCTTATAAAAATGTACTTAGGTGGTAAATTCGGAAGTAAACCGGGGGATGTAAATGCCTTTGCCGCATCTTCTTTTTACGCGGTTGACCGCTTTGCCTCATTTAAAATGAATTGGGGAGATTTTTATAATAAAGGCGGTACCGTTGTTGCAGGGAGATACACAACCTCTAATGCTATTCATCAAGCATCTAAACTAAATAGCTCATGTTGGGAGGAGTTTTTATCCTGGCTTTATGATTTTGAGTATAACAAAATCGGAATTCCAAAGCCGGATATGGTTATCTTCCTTGATATGCCGATTGAGGTTTCCCAAAAACTTTTGGGAAATAGATATGAGGGCGATGAAAGCAAAAAGGATATACACGAGAAGGATTTGGAATATCTTAACCATTGCCGTGAATCAGCTATTTTCACAGCTAATTATTCAAAATGGCAGATAATAAATTGCGCTGAAAAAGGCGAGCCCAGAACAATAGAGGATATTTCAAATGATATTTTAGAAAAGGTAATGGAGTTGTTTTAATGGTATATTTAATGTTAGCCGATGGATTTGAGGAGATGGAGGCTTTAACTCCACTTGATATTTTAAGAAGAGCCGAAATAGAGGTTAAAACCGTTGGTGTTACAGGTAAAACAGTAACAGGCGCTCATTCGGTTCCTGTTATAGCTGATATTACTGCCGATGAAATCGATTACAATGATATTACTGCAGTTATTCTTCCCGGTGGAATGCCCGGAACATTAAATCTTAAATCCGATAAACGCGTAGAAAAGGCCATTCTTTTTGCTAATGAGCAAAAGAAACTTATTGCCGCTATTTGCGCTGCTCCAATAATCCTTGGAAATTTAGGACTATTATTTAATAAATGCGCGGTGTGTTATCCGGGTTTTGAAAATGAACTTACCGATGCTAAGATAGAGCCTGATGCTTATGTGGTTAAATGCGAAAATATTATTACCGCCGCAGGCGCAGGTGTTGCTTCGGAGTTTGGTTTTGAGATAGTTGATTATCTTTTAGGCTCGAAAGAAAAATCTACGCGCTTAAAAGGTGTTATGCAATACAATATAAGGTGAAATCATGAGTAGAGCTAAAAAAACGAAGATGCCTTCATGGCTTAAAATTGTTATATGGATAGTGTCAATAGTTGTAGCTGCAGTGCTCGTTTCTTCGGTAATAATTATAGGTACTGCTGAATATTTGGGCATTGGTCCGGGGCGCGGAGTTAAGTGCGTTGTTGAAATTGAAAAGGGAATGTCAACCTCGCAAATTGCAACCCGCCTTAAAGAAAGTGGCGCTATAGGTAATGAACTTGCCTTCAGAGTTTTCTCAAAATTAAAGGGATTTGATGGAAAGTATTCATATGGTGTTTACTCCTTTAATAATGAAATAGGATATAATGATTTGGCCGCAAAGCTTATGAACGAAGGTCAAAAGGCTGAAACAGTAACTGTTGTTATTCCTGAGGGTACAGGTATTAACGACTATACCAAGAATGTAAACGGCAACGATGTAACTGTTCCCGGTATTGCAACATTGCTTGAGAATGCAGGAGTTTGCAAAAAAAGTGATTTTCTGGCGGCCTTAGATAAGGTTGAATATAAGGGCGAACTTTTATCAAATGCTAATCCAACCAAAACTTATTATGGCCTTGAGGGTTATCTTTTCCCCGAAACCTATAATTTCTATTCCTATGATTCAAAGGAATGCGCGGTTTTGGCTGTTGAAAAGATGATTAAGGAAAGTGAAAAGAGAATAACCGAGGAGATGTACCAAAAGGCGCAGGCTAGGGGTATGACCATGAATGAGGTTTTAACCTTGGCCTCCATTGTTCAGATGGAATCGGGGCTTAACACCACCGATATGCCGGGAGTAGCCGCAGTATTTTATAACCGCCTTAATAATAAAGCAGAGTTTTCAACACTCGGCTCTTCTCCAACCTGTTATTATGGTGATTCCTTTAAAAAGGATGACGGAAGATATAACACCTATAATGTTAAGGGTTTGCCGCCGGGACCACTATGTTCTCCCGGTATTGCGGCTATTAATGCTGTGCTTAATCCTCTGGAAAACTCACCTTATTATTATTTCGTAACCGATAGCACAGGTAAATTTTATTTCCATAAAACCTTAGCTGAGCAAAATGTTACGATTAACCGTTTAAAAAAGGATAAAAATTGGATTTATGAATACTTCGATTAATCAATTTAAACTTCCTGAGCTTCTTTGCCCCGCAGGAGATTTGGTAAGACTAAAAGCAGCGGTGGATTATGGAGCCGATGCTGTTTATTTGGCGGGCGAAGAGTTTGGAATGAGGACCGCTGCGGCTAATTTTTCGAAAGAAGAATTAAAAGAGGGAATAGAGTATGCTCATGCTAAAGGTGTAAAGGTTCATGTAACCTGTAACACTTTGCCGCATAATGATGAAATTCCAAGACTTCCCGAGTTTCTTACTTACCTTAACGATATTGGCGCCGATGCCATAATTGCTGCTGATATAGGAACAATGGAGCTTGTTAAAAAATATGCTCCTAATTGCGAACTTCATGCGTCTGTTCAATCGGGAATTGTTAATTATCTAACTGCAAATTCCCTTTATAATATGGGCGCTAAGAGAATTGTTTTAGCAAGGGAATTATCGCTTTCGGAAATTGCGGAAATAAGGGCTAAAACCCCTAAAGATTTAGAGATTGAAGCCTTTGTTCATGGCGCAATGTGTGTCTCGTTTTCTGCAAGGTGCCTTCTTTCAAGTTATATGACAGGCCGTGATGCCAACAGGGGAGATTGCGCTCAGCCTTGCCGCTGGAGTTATTCTCTAATGGAGGAAAAGCGCCCCGGTCAATATTTCGATATTACCGAAACCGATAAAGGCACTTATATATTAAATGCAAACGATTTATGTATGGCGGAGCATTTAAGGCAGATGTGTGAAGCGGGCATAGATAGCATTAAAATTGAGGGCAGAGCAAAATCTCATTATTATGTTGCGGTTGTAACAAATGCTTATCGCGCCGCAGTAGACTCTCTTAAAAATGCAGGGGACGATTGGGTTTTACCGGCTTGGGTTACTGAGGAATTAAATAAAATTAGCCATCGCACCTATTCAACAGGTTTTTATTTCGGCAAATCCGAAAATTCCCAAACCTATAAGGATGCAGGATACATTCGAGATTATAGCGTTGCTGCTGTGGTTGATGGATATGAGGATGGCAAAATTATTGCAACCCTTAAAAACAAATTTTTAATTGGTCAGGAATTTGATTGCTTAGAACCGGGCTCAGCGCCATTCGCCGTTATGGCAAATGAACTTTATAATGAAAAGAATGAGGCGATTGAGTCGGCTCCAAGCCCAATGATGATGGTTAAAATCCCATTTGAGCGTCCAATAAAAAAAGGCTCATTACTTAGAATAAAGTCAATTTAATATGATTTATAAACCACCCTTAAGTCAATAATATTAAGGGTGGTTTTTATGTTTAAGAAAAGCGGAGAAAGAATAATAATTGGTTTTTGTTTTATTATAGTTTTGTTTTTTATAGGAATAACAAGAATTTTCCTTATTAATGGTTCAGGATATAGCGAAACGGCGGCAAAATCGAATTCTTATAAACTTAATTTATCTGATTTAAGAGGAACTATTTTTGATACAAATATGTTACCAATAACTAATAATGACACTAAAATAGTGGCGGTTTTTACCCCCACCGAAACTGCGGTAACGGCGGCTTCAAGCATTAAGGATGAGGAAACTAAAAGCTATGTTTTAAATTCACTTAAAAAAGGAACTCCTGTTAGTGTAACGGTTGAGAAGCCTATTGATGCCTTTGGGGTTTTTTGCACAAAGGTTTATATTAACACTTCTAAAGATCTTGTTTGTCCGCAACTTATAGGTTATTTGGATGTTGATTCGAAGGGAGTTGCGGGCATTCAAAAAGCGTATGATGATATTTTATATAGTAATAAAAAACATACCGTTTTGATTGCTAAAGATGGGCTTGGCAACATTTTAGGTGGCGCGGAAATTAGTGAAGATTTTGATGAAAGCGTCATAAATAGTGGCATTAGCCTTACAATTGATTCTGATATTCAGCGTTTGGCTGCAGCCTCAATGGGTAATGTTTCAAGCGGCGCTATGGTAATAACCGAGATTGGAACAGGCAAAATAAGGGCAATGGTTAGCGTTCCCGAATTTGATGCAACAAATGTTGCGGCTTTTTTAAATGCCGATAATTCTCCGCTTCTTAATAAATGTATTTCGGCTTATAATGTTGGCTCGGTTTTTAAACCTAGCGTTGCGGCGGCTTTAATAGAAAGCGGGAAATATAAAAATCAAATAATAAATTGTACAGGAACAAATAAAATTTCAGGGCATTCTTTCCATTGCCATAATCTTTCGGGGCATGGCGTAGTGAATAGAACGGATGCATTGGCATTCTCTTGCAACTCGTTTTTTTATAATATTGCGATAAAACTTGGAGCGGGAAGCATATATAATATGGCTTCATCATTAAGATTTGGAACTAATTATGAAATAGCAAAGGGTATGATGCTTTCGGGAAGTCTGCCTAAAAAGAGCGAATTAGATGGAAATGTGAGAAGCCTTGTTAATTTGAGCATTGGTCAGGGTAAACTTCTTTTAAGCCCTGTGGCAATTCTCTCTTTATATGAGGCTGTGGCAAACGGCGGAGTTTATTATAAGCAAACAGTTATAGAGGGTGTTGTTGAAAATGGCGTTGTGAAAAAAAGCGAAAAGGCGGTGCCTGTGAGAGTAATGAGTGAAGAAACTGCAAATATTTTAAAGGAAGATTTAAAAAAGGTTATTGAGTATGGAACAGGAAAATCCGCTAAACCAACACTAACTTCGGGGGCAGGGAAAACCGCTACCGCCGAAACAGGATGGAAGAAAAACGGAAGTATAATTAAAAACTCTTGGTTTTGCGGCTTTTTCCCTTATGAAAATCCTAAATATGCCGTATCGATTTTGATAGAAGATTCTAAGGGCGGGGAGGATGTTGCGGCACCAATATTTGCAAAAATTGCTGATAGTATAACTTTGCTCCAAAATTCAAAAAAGTAAAAATCGGTTATTGACAATATGAAATTTTGTGTTATAATATTCTAGTGCTGATACGGACCAGTAGCTCAGTTGGTTAGAGCAACCGGCTCATAACCGGTTGGTCCGGGGTTCGAGTCCCTGCTGGTCCACCAGTATTAGCAAATATTTTGGTTTCTTTGCGAAACTGCTGGTCCACCATTATTAGCAAAAAGAAAACTTAATATTTTTAGGGGTATGATGTAATGGTAACATGCCGGTCTCCAAAACCGTTCTTGAGGGTTCGAGTCCTTCTACCCCTGCCAAATGCGATAAATCCGAACTTCATTACCGTGATAGGTGATGTGTTCGGATTTATTGTTTTTATATAAAATATTTTTTAAGTGCAAAGTTAGCGTTAATCTTACATTGATTTTAAATTAAATCTATGGTATAATAAGGGAAAAATTAGGAGGTTTAAATATGACTTTGAATGAATTAGTAAAAGAATATCAAAAAAGAATACTTGGTTCTTTAAACAAAAAAGCAGAAACTGCAAAAATAATCCAAGAAATTAATAAATTAATATATACCGAGACCAACAAACCAATCACTGACGAAGATAAGAGAAAAATTCTCTCTGGCCTTCAGAACGAACTACTAAATGAGTCAATTTTAGTTCACGCTCAAGATAACAAAGAGCACTTGGAACTCATTAATCAGGCTATCAAAATGTTAGGAGGTAAATAGAATGTCTCCTTATGAAATAGTTGCGGTTGTATTCTCATCAATAGGACTTTTAATAAGCATTATATCTATAGTTAGAGCTAATAGTGCACATAAAATTGCACAAGGACAAATTGAATTGAATATCCATCAGTTACTTAATCAGACGAAAAAAGATGTAATGGATATTACTATAGTTATTGCTGAAAAGTGCTCAAATGATGATCAAGATATGAAAGGTGTGTTAACCCAAGCATTAAACACTGCTAATGAGAGAAATTTAAATGCATATGAAGAAGCGTGCGCCAAATATCTTGATAACAAAGTCGATAAAGAAAGATTCAGAAAAAATTACCATATTGAAATTCGACAGTTGGTCGAGGACGCCAATAATAAGGATAAATTCGATGCGACCACGTCGCCTTATAAAGCTATATTAAAAGTTTACAAAGAATGGAATGACCTTGAAAATTAACCATTAATGAATTATTATCATATTAGGGCGGTAGTTTAACATACTGCCTTAATATGATATTTTTTATGCTAATATAGGATGTGTGATCTTTTGGAAGATTTTTTATTCGAAGAAATTATTACTTTGCTTTTTCCTGCCTCAGCATCTTTGATATTATCTATTCTTTTTGGAATAGGATTGTTTAAATATCTAAAGGACAAATACATTCCTTTATATTATCGGGGCGATGTTGATGATGTGTTAACCGGTTTTTGTTTCATCGTTTCAATTTTTTACTTTATATTTTTAAATATAAATTTTGGTGATTATAGCACAAGTATAGTATTACATTTTATTCCTGATTTGAGAGTAAATATAATTTTGCTTAATATTGCTTCACTTTTTGTTCGTGCTGCGTTTTCCGCTGTTGCTGAGATTGTTGTATACTTGATATGTTGGGGGATCTTTAAAAGAAAATTTTTAGAATGAAAAACAAGGGTAGAGAGTTTTCACTCTCTGCCCTTGTGCGCGTTTTAAGCCGTTTTATCGGCGGTCTGTGCCTTTAACGCGGCTTGTTCGGCCTTCCATTCCTCATATTCCTTTCGCCCTTCTTCGCTTTCAAAGAAGGCTTGAATTTGCGGAAAAAAGTGCCGTGCGAGAATTTCCAATTCGTGTTTTGGAATATTACATCTGTTTGCTGCCATAAGGCAACACGGCTTTTATTTCATCTGTTGTCGGGTCATTCCTCCTTTACATTACCATACCATCGACATACCTTGCTCATACTCTTCCTGAGTAGAATAGCAAGCGTAGGCCATAGGTGAAATTTTCTTGCCGAGTATTTTTTCAAGTCTAAGCTTCTCGGCGGTGTTTAGTTCTTTTGTCGGATGCGGTTCATAGTCGTCCTCGGGCGGTGCTATTGAAAGTAGATCGCCGAGTAAGCTTATGAGTCCGGTTGTAACTGTCATACTTGCTTCGGGTGTATGCGCAGGAGTTTTATAATCGTTATAGTCATCATAAAGTTCACTGCTCGCACCACCAAGTGCAAAATAAACTTCGAGGTTATCCTTGAGCAAACGCTCATCGAACAAACTCTTATCACGGCACACATGATTGTCGGGTGTGGTGAAGGTAATATATTTGTATTTATCTTCCCACTTAACGTTGTATCCGTGTTCGCGCATACACGCAATAAATTCTTCCTTTGTATCGGAATTGCTTATTGCATATAGAGCAAAACTGCGGAGCCGCATTTTCCATTCCGGCCATCTACCGTAGCTGCACTTTTCTTCGATAATGCTCAGACCATACTCCTGACAGAGCTTGTTGGAGTAAGCCTTCACCTGCAAAAGTTCATCACGGGTTTGGTGAAACTTTTTACCGTTTTGGTAGTTTACCGAGTTCATAATAAGGTGATTGTGAATGTGACCTGTGTTGTAATGGGTCGCCACCAAGATCTGATAGCCGGGAAAGTGTTCCGCAAACTTTAACCCGATTTCGTGTGCGGTTTCGGGTGTAAGGTCATCATCGGGAGCGAAGGACTGCACAATATGATAATAGGTTCTGCCGTCCTCTTTACCGTATTTCTGTTTTACATAACGGAATTCTTCCAATGCTGTATCGGGTGAACATTCAATACCGCTTATGAGTCTTTGTTCGGTTGCCTCTTTCCGCATAACATAAGGGAAGATATTATTCATCGGGCAGTCCGAAGTAACAAATTTAACGATTGCCATATCGCTCTCAACTCCTCTCTTGTTTCCGTAAGATTTGCTTCGGTAACGAAACCTGCGTTAACCGCACGGGCGATTTGATTTACATTATTACCGATGCGCCTGAGTTCCTCGGCAACATTATCTGCACCGTTTATGATGGTTATTTGTTTTTCCAAGGCACAGTCACGCAGATACTGACTGACAAGTCTGTATGAGGATAGTGCCTTGTGGGTGATGATATCTTTTTCTTCAGATGTTACCCTGAACTTTAATATTTCGGTTTTAGTCATCATTGTAACCGTCCTTTCAAAAAATTTTATAGGGGTATGGGCTTAGCCCGACCGCCTTTGGTGCGGCCGCCAATAAGGTGGTCGTAACACAAAGGCGAAACTCGCAATAAACGCCCTACCGATAGTTACTGCTGTAATCCATACAGCAGAAAAAGAAGAATGCAACAATGCAAAGGACTCCCATTGCCATCTACTTTTAACAATGCAGATAGGACACTCTGCAATGTTGCAATCTTTATTCGGGGATTGACCACGCCCAGCCTTTACCGACTTTTCGGCTCTTAATACCGTTAATGTTTTTCTTGGCTTCATTAACGGTGCGTTGTGAAATGTTTTTGTTGGCAGCGGTTCGGAATATTTCCTCTGCCGTAACTTCTTTGCCGTCTGCCAACATATTGCGGATTAATTCTTCCGCTACCGCTGTTTTGGTTTCTGCAGAGAAACCACAGAGCAGTTCTTCGGCGGATATTTCACTGTAACCGTCAAGCCAATAAAAGCCATCCTCATTACCGAGGTTGAAGGCGATGGATTTACCTTCGGGTGCCAGCGAAGATTTATCGTGAACAATCACACGGACATTCGGTTCTTTTCTGAGCCGACCTACCAGCAGAACACTTCTTGCGGCGGCTCGGAAGTCTATCGACCCAAGTCCACGATAGGCGCTGCTTGAACCTTGCGCTTTATTAAGATGACCGACCATAATAATGGCGCATCCTGTACGCTCAGCAACGGCGGCGACTTTTTTGAGAACCGCACGAATTTC
Organism: Acutalibacteraceae bacterium; assembly: GCA_045656145.1. Lineage (GTDB taxonomy): Bacteria > Bacillota > Clostridia > Oscillospirales > Acutalibacteraceae > SIG565. The sequence goes on along the minus strand of JAZOQP010000015.1, from coordinate 39,934 downwards.
GTTAGCGCGGTTGATGTCGATACGCTCACCGATATAACCTTGAATCGGATCGAGTATCATCAGCTTGGCATCTGTCTGCCTGATCGCCTGTTCTATTCTTTCATCCGATAGAGAAAGAGGATCAGTATCTTCGCAGATATTAAGCACCCTGCTTTCATCTGCACCTGCTTCGATAAGCCTCGGCTTGATGGTATCGCCGAGTCCATCCTCTGCGGTTTGATAAATCACATTAAAGGGTTCTGCGATTTCCATACCGGGCAATGCCACGCCTGACGAACAAGCGGCGGTAAGTCTTAGCGCAAAAGTTGTTTTACCTTCGCCGGGGTCACCTTGGATAATGGTCAGTTTTCCGAATGGGATATACGGTTTCCAAAGCCATTTTACTTCTTGAAGCTGCACATCCGACATTCGAACAAGGGATAGTGTTTTTTCGGTTGTCATTTTTTCTTTCCTTTCTGTAGATTTTTGCATTGGGGTTTTAGTTGGAACAATCATATACATCCCACCTTTCATAAGTTAATTTTTACTGCTCCCGAAAAAGTTGGGGCAGTATTCATATTGCAAACAGGTCGGTCTTTTCTTTTTCGCCTGTCTGTGATATAATTGTAAATGGCAAAACACAATTTCTAAATGAACGAGTGAACTTTCAAAAAAATCGAAAGTTTAATTTAAGACAAAGGAGGGATCGCCAGATGAAAAGAACACCGGGACTTTATGTAACGTTACAAAAAGGCGGTATAATAAAAAGAACCCTTGTTACGAACAAGGGCGAGACTGTGCTTGATGAAACCACCATCGGCGCAGAACTGATATGGTTTGCCGAACTTGACTACAACACTTATGTAGATTCTTTGATTAAAATTGAAGAACTGGCAGAAGCAACAGAATCTGATGATCCCGACCATTACGGTGAAGTGGATTTGGGTATCTTTGATGTTCTTTTGACCGAGGCTAACGAATTGGTGTATGATATTGAAGCTACTTTTCCGGTGCTTGGCTCATTATTACGGTTTGACCTTTTGGATCATACAACAAAGGATGATGGGACACCGATGTATGTCTATATAACAAAAAAGGCAATCTGCGAACATATTGCCGAGCCGGTACACTTTTATATTCAGCTGCGAGAGATTTTGGAAGATCTGTCACTTGGCATCCCTTTGGATTTTGAAGATAAATATGCCAATCTTGCCCAAGGCGCATTTGCACAAAGCTATACTTTTACCAATGCTCTTGAGATGGAATACCGTTTTCGTTCCACCAAAAGTTATTTCCAGTTCCTTTTAATGAACTATCTGAACTCCAAGCCCAATGTTGCCCGATGCCATTGTTGCGGACAGTACTTTATTCCAAAGACAAGAAAACCAACACTGTATTGCGATAGAATTATGAAGGACGGAAAAACTTGCAAAGAAATAGCTCCCGCAATTATTCATAAAAATGCTGTGGATGCAGATCCTGTTTTGAAAGCGTACGACCGCACCAAGCACAAAATGTATAAGCGATACGAGCGCGCATATTATTCGCTTGACCAACTCCCGAAAGGTATAACTTTTGATAAATATTTAGAGTGGCGAGACCTTGCTGCAGAAGCACGAACTAAATACCTCAAAGGCGAATTAACAGCGGAAGAAGCATTACAAATTATTGCGGTTAATGATTAAGCCCCGTACAATCGAACAGAAATAGTTTTATCGACCCGTAGGCCGTTTCAGATAAAACAAACGGCTACAAAGGCAAATATAAAAATTACCCACCGGATGTTGTGGCAAGGTTTCGTGAAGAACCGCCGCATCCTGTGGGTGTTTTTATGCTTATTTTAAGTCTGTATTTTCAGAGTCCATGCATACGCATACATACCAGTAATATCCGTCATACATTACACCGACTGCCATATAGGTGTACTTGGAGCTGCCGACATATGACCAGTGTCCCTTGCTGTTCCTGAAACCGTTGGCTATGGAGTAGGCTATCTCATCAGCCGTGCCACCCCAGTTGCCTTTACCGATGGCTTCGCGCACATTAACAGTATAATAATTTTCTTCGCCTTCGATACCGTATAGAGACCAGTCCACATATTCGCCGTACTGTAAGGCTTCGGCGGCTGCTCTTTGGTCGGCGGTATCGTGAGCAAAATTTGTTTTAAGTTGTCTGCATCGGTAGTTGCAGTATTCTGTCAGACCGGGGATGACCGTTGCGGTGACATCGCCCTTCTCGGCGCGGAACTGATTTATGTATTCAGCAACCTTCTTTGCAACTATATCAGCACTCGGCTTCGGCGGGATTATTATTTTCTCTTTCGGTAGATCATCCGTTTCCACTCCGGTGATGCATCCGTTTTTATTGGTGTTTTCCGCTGCCGATGACTCTGTCGGTTTTGTTGTTACCGTAGGCTTTGGTTCTCCCTTTGGCTGTTCCGTTGTTGTCGGCTCTGTGGCGGTCACATTCGGCTCAGTTGCCTGAACTTCGCTCACGGTCGGGGGAGACTCTTTTTCTTTCTCTGTCGGCTCTACCGCCGCCACAGGCGGTATTGTTTCGGCAGAGGGTTCTGTTATTGTCGTTTTGGATACCGTTGTCGGTGAACTTTCTGTAGGCAGAGGTGCGGTGTTACCGCCGCATCCCACCATACTTATGAGTACCCCACAGCAGAGAAGAAGGATAATTGTTTTTCTCATATATCTTCGACCTCCTCCAATCCTTGCATTACTTCTACCATTATGCGCGTTGCGAGGATAAATCCCGAACTGAATGCTTCACGCTCGGTGATGCAGGACAGTTCGCTTGTGCAGTCCTTGAACTTTTCAAAGGTTTCTTTCTGTTTTTCTGTGAGTCCTGCGTTGAGTTCTTCCTCGTTCTTGCATATCAGCTTAACGAGCTTGTCCACTCTCGTTCCTCGCTTGATATACCTTTCGTGCGGACTGATGTTACCGTAGTATAAATCTTCAAGTGTTGTCATGTGCGTTGCACCTCCTTTTTGCAACACAAATACATACCACAATACTTCCCACAAGTCCAGCCAATAATCGAAATAAATGTCGCATTTTGATTGCAAATTTTTACATAGTATGATATAATAAATAATTAAAATAGGAAAATTGTACCCTCTTGGTTTTGGGCTTTGAAAGTGAGTTTACGATATGAATCTAACTAAACCACAAAAGTTAATATATGATATGGAGAAGTTTGCCGGTGGGGCTATTGCCGTTATTTGCGGCAGTATGCTTGTTAACGGTAAAAAAGACTTGTCCGAAATTAAACGAGCCGTTAATGAACTTTATCGGCTTAATGCTGCTTTGCGTATCCGCATTTGCGAAGCTGGTGGCGAGGTTTCGCAAACGGTGAGCGACTATGCCGAGCAAGATTTTAATGTGCTTTGCTTTAATAATAAAGCAGAGCTGGATACTTATGCCGAGGATTATGCAAAGAAACCGCTTGATTTCAACGGTAATCTTTGTGAAATCAATATCGTTACTTTGCCTGACCAGTATGGTTTGCTGATTAAACTGCACCATATTGTTGGTGATGCTTGGACTTTGTCGCTTCTCGGCACACAGTTTAATAAACTGATGAACGGCGAAGAAGTCGAGGCTTATTCCTACGCTGACTATGTTGAAAGCGAAAACACATATATCCAAAGCAAACGCTATGAAAAGGATAAGGCGTTCTTTGTTGAGCAATTCAAGAAATGTGACGAAGTAACCTATCTCAGCGAAAAGCAGAGCGATTCGCTGAATGCTTGTCGAAAAACCTTTGTTATTGGTAAAGAGCAGACAAGCGTTATCAATACCTATGCTCAGCAAAAGGGCACCTCTTCCTTTATGCTGTTTACTGCGGCGCTTGCTACCTATATAAATCGTGTTAAAATGAACGCTGAGAAGTTTTATATCGGTACAGCGGTGCTTAACCGTAGCGGTGTGAAAGAAAACAACACTGTCGGTATGTTTGTGAATACCGCACCTATGTTGATGGAGCTTGATAACGCCAAATCCTTTGCTGATAACCTTTCTACAATCGAAGATACAGCCTTTTCGGTATTCCGTCATCAAAAATATAATTACGGTGATGTGCTTTCTACTATCCGCAAAGAGTTTAATTTTACTGAAAAGTTCTATGATGTGATGATCAGTTATCAAAACGCTACCGTTTCAGGTGCGAATATTGAAACAACCTGGTATCATAGCGGCTCACAAAGTGAGAGTTTACAGATACATATCGACGACCGTGATAATGAGGGCATCTTCCGTATTCATTATGACTATTTGACCGATAAATTCACTGAACACGAAATTGAAAAAATCCATCAGCATATTTGCAATTTGCTTTTTGATGCACTCGCTGACGATTCAAAGAAGATTTATGAACTAAAGATCCTTTCTGCCGATGAAAGGCAGAAACTGCTCTATGAGTTTAACAACACTGCCATCGATTATCCAAGGGATAAGTGCGTCCATCAGTTGTTTGAGGAACAAGTTGCAAAAACACCCGATAAGGTTGCCGTTATTGCTTGCGATAAAACAATGACCTATTCTGAACTCAATGAACAAGCAAACAAAATCGCACACGCACTTATAGAAAAAGGTGTTGGCGTTGGAGATGTTGTTGCATTTGCACTGCCGAGAAAAAGTTATCTTATATCAGCAATGTTCGGTATCTTAAAAACTGGTGCGGCATATCTGCCTGTTGATCCTGATTATCCGCAGGATAGAATTAATTATATGCTTGCAGATAGCAAAGCAAAGTTGTTTATTGCAGAAGATAATATTCAAGAGTTACTTGACAATAATAATACTTTAAATCCGAGTATTGATATGTCAAGCAACAGTTTGTGTTATTGTATCTATACTTCCGGCTCTACAGGTAAACCCAAAGGTGCACTAATTAATCATAGCGGCGTAGTAAACTTCACAAGCGATAATAAAGCCAATCGCTTTCAAAATATTTTATTAGAGAATTGCGATTATATTCTTGCTTTAAATTCAATAGCGTTTGATATCACATTGCAAGAAATACATCTTCCCTTACTTAACGAAAGAACAATAATTTTGCTTTCTGAAAAAGAGTTGGTAAATATTGATGTTGCCACAGAGAAGTTTAAAAGTAAGAATTGCGGACTGATAATAACCCCTACTAAGCTATCGCTTTATATGAAAAGTAAGTCTTTCCGAAATGCTATGCGTTGTTTTTCTGTAATTATGAGTGGTGCAGAATCTTTCCCCGAACACTTGATTGTTGATATAAAACAATATTCTAAAGCAATTATTTTCGATGGTTATGGTCCTACAGAAACAACTTGTGGAGTTTCTTACGGGGAAATAGTATAAAGGTGATCGAAATGACATTCTGGGATTTTATATATAAAGTTTATTCAGAAAACTTAATACCTTTTTATATTTTTATGACGTTAATTATTTTGATGATAGTGTTCCCTTTGATAAAAAGGATTGCTGTTACAGTGAATGAGCAATTGTTGGAAAAGAAAAAAGCAAAGTATGTGTCTGAACTAGAAAAGCAAAAGAGTTATGAAAGTGCCATCTTGGAAAGCCAAAAAATTTCTTTGAGCAGTTATTCGGATGTGCATTTATTGAGGATTAATAGGGTATTTCCCGTGCTTGAAGATGTTAACGAAATAATGTATCGATACATAGTTATGTCCAACACATATTTTCGTAACATTTCACTACAAACTGATTTTTCAAAATTTCCTGAACGAGAAACTGAACGCTGCGAACTAGACAAAAAATTTTTAAGTTACATCAGTAGAATCTCTATGTATTTACCTGAAGAAATTACAAGGGTTTTATTTAGATTTAGGATTTTTATGTCCCATTCATGGAAAAGCCAAGAACAATTTAGGATGTTTATTGATGGTTATAATGCGGGGCGTGTTTCGAATGAATGCATAGAAATTCTAGAAAATTATATAAATTGTTTTCAAAGGATGGTTTATTATTATAGTAAACCTTTTAATGAAAAATTTGATTATACTGATATTTTAAACAAATATCATATCAATGTTGATGGTGTATATATTACGGAAGATGAAATTGCAAATATTTCATATGATTTTTTAATGGTCGATGCAATATAAAAAAGTAGAAAAAGGAGGTTGTGAAAAGTGAATATGGATAAAATACAACCTTCTAATGTTGTCGAATTGTTTGAAGCACAGGTTGATATGCACCCTAATAAAACGGCGGTTATTGCTTGTGATGTGACATTAAACTATTTAGAACTTAATCAGCAAGCAAATAAAATTGCTCACTCGCTGCTTGATAACGGAATTAAGAAGGGCGATATCATTGCAATAAAACTATCCCGTAAAAGTTATCTGTTCTCTGCTATGCTTGGTGTACTTAAATCAAGTGCGGCGTATATGCCAATTGATCCTACTTATCCTGAGGACAGAATTGAATATATGCTGACCGAAAGCAAGGCAAAGTATTGTATAGATGAAAACAATATTCATGAGTTGCTTACAAGTAAATGTATTAACAATTTGGATATTGAAGTCACTCATAACGATGTCTTTTGTGCTTTACATACTTCCGGTTCTACCGGAAAGCCGAAAATGTCATTGCTTAAGCACAGCGGTATGATGAATTTTATTAATGCGAATCAAAGATTTTGGCAAGACATTGATACAGTTGTTTCGGCAACCATTGTTACTTTTGATGCATTCGTAATGGATTCGGTTTTGTCGGTTGCACAAGGCAAACAAGTTGTTTTGGCAAGTGAAAATGAGATTTATAACCAAGCTTTATTTGAAAAGTTGTTTGACCATTGTGAAAACAACATGTTTTTCTCAACGCCTACAAAAATCGAGAATTATATTAAAAGTAGTAACGACAAAACATATCTTTCAAGAATAAAAAACTTTGTTATCGGTGGCGAAGTGTTTTCGGAGCATTTAGTTGAACTTATTAAGGATGTTTCTCCAAATAGTAAAATATATAACATATACGGTCCAACTGAAACCACTATTTGTGTTACAGTTGCGGAGGTGATTGATATAAAAGACATACATATCGGCAAGCCAATTGCCAATACACAAATTTATATAGTAGATAAGTTTATGAATATCGTACCGATTGGTGTTACGGGCGAACTCTGCATTGCCGGTGATGGCGTCGGTGCAGGTTATCTAAACAGACCAGAACTCACCGCCGAAAAGTTTATCGACAATCCCTTTGGCGAGGGTAAACTTTATAAAACCGGCGACCTTGCCTATTGGCGTGAGGATGGAAACATTGTATATGTTGGCAGAAATGATTTTCAGGTGAAGATTCGTGGACTTCGTATCGAGCTTGGAGAAATTGAAAATGCCATTTGTGGCATCGACGGTATCTCGCAGGCTGTTGTTGTGGTACGTAAAAATAACGAAGGCAGACAGCTTATCGGTGCTTTCTATACAGGTGCCGAAGTAGATGCAAAAGACATTCGCAGTCATATCGGCAAGAAGTTGCCAAAATATATGCTACCGCATATCTGCACTCACCTTGACGAAATGCCAATGACCACAAGCGGTAAGATCAACCGCAAAGCGTTGCCTGAAGTGGATCTTTATGCTATCGAAACCGACGTGGAATACGTTGCACCCACCACGGGGCAAGAGAAGATTCTGGTTTCTGCTATTGAGGCAACGCTCGGCATAGATAAAGTCGGTATTATGGATAACTTCTTTGATGTTGGTGGCGACAGTTTAAAGGCGATTGAACTTATCTCTAAACTTGAAAAGCAAAGTTGTCATACAGATACAAAAACTATCTTTGAATGTGATACCGTTAAAGAACTTGCTGAAAAACTAACTGTCATAGAAACCGAACAGGAAGCATTTGACTATTCAGGCGATATCTCTGCAACCGATGCGCAGATGCGTGTTTATACTGCACAAAGTTTGAACAGCAACAGTACCACCTACAATGTGCCGTATGTATTTAAAGTGGACAACATTGATATTGACCGCTTGCAAAATGCAATCAATAAACTTATTGCCCGTCACGAAAGCTTGCGTACACACTTTGAAAATAAAAACGGTAATATCATCCAGGTTATAAACGATAAAGTTGAATGTAAGGTTGAAATTTTAAGCAGTGATGATATCAATGCTTTTATCCGCCCCTTTGATCTTGGAACAGCGCCACTTTTGCATGTTGGTGTATATGAAAATACCATAATGGTGGATATGCACCATATCATAACTGACGGCAGCTCTATGCCTGTATTCTTAAGTGAACTGAATGAGTTATATATGGGCAGAAGTATCGAAACTGCACCTGTTCAATACAAACAGTTTGCTGTTCAAAAACAGGATCATACCGATAGTGAAAAATACTGGCTATCGGTTTATAACGATGAAGTGCCTGTTTTGGAAATCAATACCGACTATCATCGTGGTCAAAAGCAAAGCTTTAACGGTAGCACAATTTATGATTCGGTAGATATTGAACTGCATAATAAAATCCTTGCTTTTTGCAAGAAGCAGAACATCACCCCTTATGTGTTCTATATGAGCGGGTTTAATATCCTATTGTCTAAATTTAGCGGCAATGAGGATATCGTTGTCGGTATGCCTATCAGCGGCAGAGGTGCAAAGTATCTTGATACGATCGGTATGTTTGTTAATACCATTGCTTTACGCAATAAACCTGTTGGCACAAAAACAGTAGTCGAGTTCTTGCAAGAGGTAAAAGAAAACTCTATCAATGCTATCAATCATCAGGACTATCCTTATGGTGAGTTGGTAAAGAAACTGGATATTCATACTCCCGATCGTAATCCGCTATTTGACGTAATGTTTGCTTATCAAAGTGAGCAGATGACCGATGTGGTATTTGGAGATAAAAAGGCCGAATTATTACCTATTCCGATAACAACTTCAAAATATGACTTCACCTTTAATGTGATGCCTCGTGATAACGATGTTGTCATTATGGCAGAATACTGCACCGATCTTTATAAAGAGCACACGCTACAACGATTCATTGATGGGTACAAGCAGATTCTTGAGCAATTAATGAATAGCAATAATCTGCTTAAAGATGTTTCGGCAATAACCGAGTCTGAAAATTATAAGTTGCTATATGATTTTAATGACACCTCAGTAGATTATCCAAGGGATAAGTGCGTTCATCAGTTATTTGAGGAGCAAGTAGATAAAACACCTGATAGTATCGCATTAAAGTTTGGGGATAAAGCATTTACTTTTGCTGAACTTAATGGACTTGCAAATGGTTTAGCTACGGAGCTTCAAAATAATGGTGTTGGCAATGGTGATGTAGTAGCAATTATTGCGAAGCGTAGCTATCACATTGTTGTGGCAATGCTTGCTATATTCAAATGCGGAGCCGCTTATTTGCCGATTGATTATAACTATCCGACAGATAGAATAAATACCATCGCAAACGATGCTAATTGCAAGGCAATACTGACATACGATGTGGATTATTCTGCAAACAATGTGATTGTTATACCTAAAAGTATTACCCCTGTTAAAGATAATCCTGTTTGCAATGCCAAGCCTATAGATGTTTGTGGAATTATTTATACAAGTGGTTCAACAGGTACACCAAAAGGTACATTATTGCATCATCAAGGACTTGTGAACTATACCTTTGGCAATGATGCACTATATGAAGGTGGTAGTTGTAACATCGGTTTTGCAATTTATACCTTTGATGCGTTTTTCCTTGATTTGATTCCGCCTATGCTAAGAGGTAAAACCGCTGTAATGGCAACGGAGGAAGAACAATTTAATCAGATTGCATTTGAAAATCTTATAAAAAACAATCCCGATTGCAATTTGTTTATTACTCCTGCAAAGTTTAAGCAGTTTGTAGATAACCGCAGAGATATGGACTTTTTTAAAAAGATACACAGCATCTGTATCGGTGGCGAAGTGTTCCCACAAGAATTTATCGGTATGTTTAGTGAAGACACTAAAGTTTACAATGTGTACGGACCTACTGAGTGTTCTATGTGGATGCTTGAATGTCCGGTAGTAAATGAAGATGTTACACTTGGTAAACCGATGAAAAACGTTCAAGTTTATATCCTCGATAAGAGTAACGCTATTGTTCCTATTGGCGTAACCGGCGAACTCTGTATTGCCGGTGATGGTGTTGGTGCAGGGTATTTAAACAGGCCGGAACTCACGGCTGAAAAGTTTATATATAATCCCTTTGGTAAGGGTAAACTCTACAAAACAGGCGACCTTGCTTATTGGCGTGAGGACGGCAACATTGTCTATGTAGGCCGTAACGATTTCCAGGTGAAAATTCGTGGTCTTCGCATCGAACTTGAAGAGATCGAAAGTGCAATTTGCAGTATTGACGGTATCTCGCAGGCTGTTGTTGTGGTACGCAAAAACAACGAAGGTAGACAGCTTATTTGTGCTTTCTATACAGGCACAGAAGTAGATGCAAAAGATATTCGCAGTCACATTGGAAAGAAATTGCCGAAATATATGCTGCCGCATATCTGCACTCATCTTGATGAAATGCCGCTGACCTCAAGCGGCAAGATCAACCGCAAGGCATTACCCGAAGTGGACCTTGCCAATATCGGGAATGATACCGAGTATGTTGTGCCCGAAACTCAGATGCAAAAAGAGCTCTGTAAGCTGATTGAAGTGGTGCTTGGAACAACTCCCGTTGGCGTTACAGATGATTTCTTTGATTTGGGTGGCGACTCACTCAAAGCCATTGAATTTGTGTCAAAAGCACATAACGAGGGTATCTACTTTAACCTGCAAAATGTATTTGATTATCCCACTGTAAAAGCGCTTTGCGAATGTATTGAAAGCGGCGACAAACAGCCCATCTCTTTTGATGATGTCGATTTCACAGAGGTTAACAAAATTTTAGAGAAGAACAAAGTTGAGTGTATTACCGCATCGAAGAAAAAAGATGTAGGAAATATTCTTCTTGCCGGTGCTACAGGTTATCTTGGTATTCATATTCTTGCGGATTTTCTTGATAATGACAAAGGCGTTGCATACTGCCTTGTTCGTGGTAAGGACAAAGTTGATAGTACAAAACGTTTGCAAGAGCTGCTTAATTTCTACTTCGGTAATAAATATGCCGATATGAACCGTATAGAAGTTATCTGCGCCGACTTGCAAAAGGATAAGTTTGGTTTATCAGATGAGGAATATAACGAATTGCTTGGCAATGTAGATACTGTTATCAATTGTGCCGCAAGCGTTAAGCATTATGGATCCTATAAGTATTTCTATGAGGCGAACGTAGAGACCACTAAACGCTTAATAGATTTCTGCAAAGAGGCAGATGCCAAACTGATACATACTTCTACCCTGAGCGTATCGGGTAACACATTTGGTGATGCATTTGATGGTTATATCAGCGAAACCGAAAAGCATTTTTATGAGAGTAGCTTATATATTGAACAGCCGCTTGAAAATGTTTACGGCAGAAGTAAGTTTGAGGCTGAAAAGGCTGTGCTTGACGCTATGTGCGATGGCTTACAGGCAAACATCATGCGTATGGGTAACTTGACTAACCGTATAAGTGACGGACAGTTCCAAAAGAACCACGAAAGCAACGCATTTCTGCAGAGAGTTAAAGGTGTGTTGGAACTTGGTTTGTTCCCTGAGTATTTGATTAAGGACACCAACTATTCCGAGTTTACACCTATTGACGAAGCGGCAAATGCAGTTATGACGATTGCTCGTCATTTTAGTACAGAACAAACGGTATTCCATATCAATAGCATTAAGGTTGTGTATTTTGATAAGCTGGTTGAGATTATTAATCAGCTTGGATATGACCTTAAACTTGTGAATGGTACTGTATTTACTGAGGCATTGCGCCAAACCGCCAAGCAGACAGGTATGGAGCATATCTTTGAAACCTTTATCAACGATATGGACGAAAACGACCAACTCAACTACGATAGCAATATTCGTATTGAAAACGATTTCACAGTGCAGTATCTGAAGCAACTCGACTTCGAATGGTCGGATATCAGTATTGACTACCTGCGTAAGTATGTTGAGTATTTTAAAAAGATTGGGTATTTGAAATAGAGGGGATAAAATGAAAAATTGTAAACAAAAAAGTAATTGTTGTAGTTGCTGTCCAAAAAACAAAAAGAAAATATACGAAATTGAAACCACAGAAGAATTATTATCGTTAATGAATATTTATTTTACCGAATGGTCACATAGAGACTCATTAATGTGGAAACAAGTATGTACTTTTTTCTTCGCGGCTTTTATAGTCACATTACTGCCATTTGCTAAAATTTGGGAGATAAGCTTAACCAAAGTGATTCCAGATTTTGTATTTCCGATAACAGGAATAGTTTTGTCACTAATATTTCTATACATAACAATCCAATATGCACATCGACTCAGCAAAAGCAGTGATACTTGCAGAGAGTTGATTGAACATTTACCAGAGGAATTTCGAAGAAAGAAATTATATGATAAAGATAAAATAAATATTTTGAGGAAATTAGCTTATATTGTTCCTATAATTATGTTTTTAACTCTTATCGCCTTTGCTATTATTGTTTTAATTCTTTGTTTCGCAAATTGAGGTATTTGTATATATGAGAAACTATGATTTATACAATCATACTCCCGTTTACACAACCAAAGAATTGCTTGATTTTTGTGTAAAAGAGTATGGTGAGAAAGAAGCGTTTGCTTATCAGAATAGAAAGCAGGATATTTCGGTAAGTTTTGCTGAATTTAAAACACAGGTTAACGCTTTCGGTACATATCTTTTCGACGAAGGATATAAAGGCAGTCATATTGCAGTATTTGGCGAAAACAGTTATGAGTGGATCTTAACTCATTTTGCCGTTACTTGTGGCGGAAACGTTATTGTACCTATTGATAAAGAACTTGATGTTGACAACTTTGCTGAGTTGTTGACAGATAGTGAAAGCAAGGTGTTAGTATATTCAAACACCTATGCAGACATTGCTGAGCAACTGCAGAAAAAGCTGCCTAATATAACCTATATCAACACGAAGAATATTCCTACTTGTATTGAAAAAGGCAAGCAGTTAATTGCTGACGGATATACGGACTATACCAACGCAGAGGTTAATAAAGATGATTTAGCATCAATCGTTTACACATCGGGTACCACAGGAAAAAGCAAAGGCGTTATGCTCACTCATAACAATTTCTGCTCTTGTATGTATGGCGCTTGTTGTAACGTATTGCTTACAGGCCCGTCTTTGCTTGTGTTGCCGTTACATCACACATTTGGTCTGGTGGCAAGTGTATTTGCGGTTATGTTTTATGGTCATTCAATCTATATAAACAAAAGCCTAAAGAAATTGCCAGATGACTTTAAAAAGTGTAAGCCACAGCATTTATTTGCCGTGCCGCTAATTGTAGAAACGCTTTATAAAAACATTTGGGCAACTGCTAAAAAGCAAGGCAAAGATAAAGCGTTAAAGTTACTCATAAAAATCAGCGATGCACTACTAAAATGCAAGATAGACTTACGAAAGGTTTTGTTTAAGTCTGTTATTTCTGCCTTTGGTGGTAATATTGATTTAATCGTATCTGGTGGTGCTCCTATTGATGAGAAATACATTAAAGCCTTTAAATCTTTTGGCATAACTGTACTTAACGGCTATGGTATTACCGAGTGCGGACCTATTGTTGCTGTTAACCGTAATAAGTTTAATGTTGTCGGTAGCGTAGGTTTGCCCTTGTGCTGTAACAAAGTTAAGATTGCCGAAGATGGTGAAGTTCTCGTTAAAGGCGATAATGTAATGTTAGGTTATTACCATAACGAAGCCGAAAACGAAAAGGTCTTTGCTGATGGATGGTTCAGAACCGGAGACATCGGCAAAATTGATGAACATGGAGCGTTACATATCACAGGTAGAATAAAAAATCTTATCATTCTTGGTAACGGCGAAAATATCCCCGCCGAATCCATTGAACAGGAGATATACACTATCCCTTATGTTAAGGAGTGTATTGCTTACGGAAAAGATAATGTTATCGTTGCAGAGGTCTATCTTGATGAAGAGGTTGTAGATGCAAAAGATAGGATAAATGATGATATTCAAGCGGTTAACCAACATTTACCGCAGATCAGAAATATCGGTAAAGTTATCATAAGGGATACCGAGTTCCCCAAAACCACAACAAAGAAAATCAAACGAAATTACGGAGGTCAATAAAATGATAGAAAAACTTACAAAAATCATTTGTGAACATACAGGCAATGATGATGTTACAATTACTAAAGATACAGTTTTAATTGCCGATTTAGGACTCAATTCTCTGGATTTAGTTAACCTTGCCTGCATTGTTGAAGACGAATTTGACATTGAGATCCCCGATAGAGCAATCAAAGAATTTAAAACTGTCGGTGATGTTATTGCATTTATTGAAAAGCAATGAAATGGTACAAATATGATATTCGGGATTTAACCGATGCCGAGTATAATAAATGGTATTCGTTAATGAGTGAGGATAAGCAACGCCGTGTAGATAGATTTCGTTTTGTTGATGACAAAAAGCGAACCGTTGCTGGCGAAATGCTTGCCCGTAAAACTATAGCCGAATGGTGTGGTATTGCGCCCAAAAGTATCACTTTCGGCATAAAAGAACATGGAAAGCCTTATGCAAAAGGCTTACCTGTAGAATTTAATATTAGCCATTCGGGTGATATGGTGGTCTGTGCTGTTTATGACAAACCCATCGGTATCGACATCGAACAAATTCGCCCAATTGATCTTACAGTAGCCAAACGTATCTGTACAGATGAAGAATTACTTTATCTGTTAGGCCATACACCTACAGACCAAGACTTCACTTATACCACCAACACGGAAATTCTAACCCGTTTCTTTGAACTCTGGACCGCAAAAGAAGCGTACGGGAAGTGTATGGGGTGCGGCATAGTAAATCTTAGAAAACATATACAGGACACGTCATTACACAAAAGTATTATAGAGAATTATGTAATTGCTATATACCAATGACTTACAGCTCGCTTTTCCATTACAGCGGGCTGTTTTTTACAATTGAAACCATACAATAACCGACAATTAACTTTACTAATCAGCAGTTGTATGGTATAATAGAGAAAAATAAAAAGAGGTGTTCCAATATGACCGATTTTGAAGATAGATATTACTCTATGCCTGAGATATGTAAGTATCTCGGCATTAGCCGTGACTCAGCATTAAAATGGATTGCAAATAAAGGTATGCCGGCACACAAGGTCGGCAAGAAGTGGAAGTTCAAACTTTCCGAAATTGATGCTTGGGTAAACAGCGGACAAGCGGAGGAATAAGAAATAATATGGACGAAAATTTGCACAGTCTAAAAGAATTTGAAAAGAATATAAAAGCAATGAAACTGATATCCGCTTTTCTACCAAAAGAACAGCGTAAACAGTTAAAGGATTTAGAATCACAATTAGAAAACCTGGTTAAACAAACACAATCATTTAATATAAACTTTTCAGACAATGGTTGGTGCGCTTATGAATCAATGAATTTCACTTTGATGCAAAAAGCAAATCTGGCGGTAGAGACAGAAGGTATAGAGGCTGGAGAACGTGTATTGCTCGATTATTACAAAAATGATGTTAAAGAAATAATTCATTGGCTTAAAAATAAAGCAAAACCATTTATGGATCGATATGATCTAATAAATAAAGCATTCGACGATCATTTTGCAGGACGATATTATGCGAGTGTACCATTATTTTTAATCTTAATTGATGGTTCGGTAAACGATTATACCAAGAGCAAGGGATTTTTTGCTGAAGGAACTGATGTTACCGCTTGGGATTGTTTGGTAGGATGTAGCGATGGATTGACAAAATTAAAGAGTATATTTAATAAGGGCAGAAATGTAACCAATCACGAAGAGATAAGACTTCCGTATAGAAACGGTATCCTTCACGGGCGTGATCTTAACTATGCCAACGAGTATGTTTCTTGTAAATGTGTATCACTAATGTTTGCGTTAGCAGATTGGATGAATATGAAAGATAGTGAGGATAGCAGAAAAGCAAAATATGAAAAAGAAACAAATCCTCCTCCAATTTCTGAATCTCTTAAGAAAATGCGTCAAAACGCAATAGACCGTGAAGAAATACATAAATGGAAAAAACGAGATATAACTATAGGAACGGATTTGCCAGCAGTTCCAAGTAAAGACGACTGCACAGACTATCCTTATGTCATTCCACTTTTGAAAGCATTTTCAGCATGGGAACGAAATAATTATGGTGAACTGTCAATGTATTTCAAAAATATTTTCTCTTATGAAAGTTCTGCAAAAAAACGAGCTGGTGAATGCAGGAAAATGTTTCATAGCAAGAGCTTTGTTTCCTTTCAAATAAAAGAAATCGAAGAACGCTCTTGTTGTTTATCAAAAATTGTAGTACAAGTTGATTGGAAAGTGGGAGAAGAATTACATTCCGAATCTTTGGATTTCGGCAGTATATATCAAGACGAAAATGATGGATTTGCTTATCCATGGAAAGACAACGGAGAATGGATACTTAACCCTTGGGATATTCGAGGCTTATATAAATGATGGAAAGGGGCGATACAATGACAGCCGTAATTTACGCACGATATTCAAGTGATAATCAGCGTGAGGAGTCTATTGAAGGTCAGTTACGTGAGTGCAAGGCTTTTGCTGAAAAGAACGATATTCAAATCGTTGGTACATATATCGACCGTGCCTTCTCTGCCAGAACGGACAACCGTCCTGACTTTCAGAAGATGATAAAGGATAGTGCGAGTAAAAAGTTTGAGCTTATCATTGTATGGAAACTCGACCGCTTTGCCCGTGACCGTTACGACTCCGCTCATTACAAAGCTGCACTTCGTAAAAACGGTGTTAAAGTTATATCCGCCACCGAGAAGATTTCCGAAGGCTCGGAAGGCATCCTTATGGAAGCGGTGCTTGAAGGTATGGCGGAATATTACTCTGCCGAGCTTTCTGAAAAGGTTGTCCGTGGTCTTACCGAAAATGCTTATAAATGCAAATTCAACGGCGGCACTTTGCCGTTAGGATATACCATCGATAGTGAACAACATTTTCAGATAGATCCTTTGGTTGCTCCTGCAGTTTTGGAAGCATTTAAGCGTTACGCCGAAGGTGCTTCTATGACCGAAATTGCACAGGAAATGAACGCCAAAGGATTGCGTTCTGCTTTTGGCGGTAAAATCGGTGTTGATATGGTTACCCGCATGCTTAAAAACCGCCGTTACATTGGCGAGTTTAAATATCGTGATATTATTCATCCGCACGGTATTCCCGCTATCATTCCTGATGAACTGTTTGACCGTGTTCAACGCCGTATGGCTGCAAATAAAAAAGCTCCGGCAAAACATAAAGCCGAAGATGAATATTTGTTAACTACAAAACTGCGTTGCGGTAAATGTGAGTGCTTTATGGTTGGCGAGAGCGGAACAAGCAAGACCTCAACCGTATATCGTTATTACAAATGTGTTGGTGTTAAAAAGCATAGCGGTTGTGATAAGAAAACCGTTAAGAAAGATTGGATAGAAGACCTTGTTGTAAAGCAAATTGAAAAAGTGCTTTTTGATGATGTTCTCCTTGAAAAGATTGCCGACACCATAATGGAGATCCAAGGCAAAGAAAATACTGTTTTGCCTATGCTCAGAAAACAGTATGCAGATATTCAAAGGGGCATTGATAATCTTCTTAATGCCATTCAGCAAGGAATCGTTACTCCATCTACCAAGCAACGCCTTGAAGATTTGGAAAAGCAAAAGAGTGACATTTCCGTTCAAATCATCAAAGAGGAAATGTCAAAGCCATTGCTTACAAAAGATCAAATTCTCTTTTGGTTCCACCGTTTCCGTAAATACAATACTCGCCGTTTAGATCATAAGCGCAGACTGATTGATAGCTTTATTAACACGATTTATCTGTATGATGACAAAATGGTGATAACATTCAATTATAAGGACGGCTCTGAAACCGTCAGCTTGAGTGAAATCGAAAACTCAGATTTGAGTTCGGATTTAACTGCATCCGCTCTGCCAAAATAACAGTCTACCATTTTAGTAGGCTGTTATTTTTTTATATGAGAAGGACTCGAACCCTGAGAGGGTTTTTGCGTTAAGGAAAACAGTTCGGGGAACTGTTTTCTAGCAAAAAGGTGCGCAGACCGGTACCGAACTGCAAAGCAGTTGGGTGGTCAAGCAGGAGATACGCGCAGCGGATCTGTCCTTCTACCCCTGCCAAAATAACAGTCTACCATTTTAGTAGACTGTTATTTTTTTATATGAGAAGGACTCGGAATTTTCAAGTGAAAGGTAGGAACAAATAGTTAAAAAAGAACTTAGTGATTCCACTTTATTCTTGAATTATTTATGGTTTTATGCTATAATTCCTTTGTAAATATAACAAAAAGAAAGGAAGTTTTTATGAAAATAGCGCTTATTGCACATGATAAAAGAAAAAATGAAATAATAGAACTCTCTAAAAAATATAAGGATGTTTTAGCTGGGCATGAGTTATATGCAACAGGCACCACAGGAACTTTAATAATGGGGGAAACCGCATTACCTATTTTCAGAATGAAGAGTGGCCCCTTAGGCGGCGACCAACAAATCGGAGCTATGATAGCCGATGGAAATATGGATTTGGTAATTTTCCTTCGCGACCCTCTTACAGCACAGCCCCATGAGCCTGATGTTTCGGCTCTTCTTCGTTTGTGCGATGTTCAAAAAATACCGCTTGCAACAAACCTTAGCAGCGCTGAGATAATGCTTGAAGCGTTAAAAAGCGGAATTAAAATTGCATAATAAAAATGCAGTAGTCGTTTGACTACTGCATTTTTTTTATTTGTTATAATTTTTAATTTTTTCAAGCACTTTAGAAGCCTCTTCTTGCGCCGCTATTGCCGTTTTATTGTTTTCCATGGTTGTTCCCTTAATTAACCTCTTGCCTATAATTAGGCCATCAGGGAAGCAGTAGCCTTCGCTATCGGTAATTTCGGAAACAAGTGCCGGCATTTCTACCGAGTCTGTGAAGAAACCACCATAATCTTTTGCAAGGGTATTAAGTTGTTCCATATATTTATTATCAACAATATACAGTTGTGTTTCAAAACCACTTGCGATGGTGGCGTTTAGTTTTGTAGCAAGGGTGTTTGCTCGGGTACTGTCAAAGGTACCATCTGTTGTATAAGAACAGTCGCTTATAACAATTTTTACTTCTCCATCGCCGTTTGTATCATTAAAAAACTGTGTCATATAATCGGTTAGCAGGTCAACCTGCTCGGCGGAATATGCATTGTTAGAATATAGGATAACCTCGGCATCATAATTAGGCTTAGATGCACATTGATGAATGCATATCGCAAAGGCAAGGGTTAAAAAAGTAATAATAATTGTTGGCGCCTTATAGTGATACCAAAAGTTTTTAATTTTTTCTGAAAAGGTCAGAGGAACAATTTCTTTTTCTGCTTCGGCTTCTACCTCTTCGCCCGCCTGCATGCGCTTTAATTTCAAAAACTCTTGCTGGGCTTTTTTTCTTTGTTCTAAAGTGTCGCTTTTGTGCTCGTTCATTTTATACCTCTATTTTTTAAACCAGGTTGTAGGGGAGAATGCAATAATAAGTGGGAAAATTTCAAGTCTGCCAAGAAGCATAGCAATCGATAAAACTATTTTTGAAAAAACGCTGTAATCGGCATAGCTTGACATAGGACCTACCTGAGCGAGACCAGGGCCTATATTGTTAAAACAGGCTGTAACCGCTGTAAAGTTTGTTTCGAAATCGAAAACATCAATACTTATAAGTAAAAATACCGCAACAAAACAAACTATATAAACGGCAAAATAAGTTGTAACACTTGAAAGCACCTTTTCGTCAACGCTTTTACCCTCACTTTTTACAACCTTTACTGAGCGGGGTCTTAAGAGGCGTTCGAACTCTCTGCCAATCATCTTGAAAAGGAGCACAACCCTTGTAACCTTAAGGCCGCCCGCAGTTGAACCTGCGCAACCGCCTATAAACATAATCATAACTAATATTGCCTTAGAAAGAGAAGGCCAAAGGTTAAAATCTGCGGTTGAAAAGCCTGTGGTAGTGATTAATGATGATACCTGGAAAGCGGATTGCCTTAAGGCTTCGCTTGCCGAGGAATAAAGCGGAGAAATATTGAAAAAGATTATTGCTATAGCTGAAACCACTATTAAAGCATAGGTTTTAAGCTCGGTGCTTTTAAAAACGGTTTTTACCTTTTTCATAAGAATTAAGAAATAAAGGTTAAAATTCACGCCGAAAATAAGCATAAATATTGCAATAACCCATTGCAAATATGGGGAATACGATGCCACGCTATCTGCCTTTATTCCAAAGCCGCCTGTTCCTGCTGTACCTAGAGCATGTAATGCGCTATCAAAAATCGGCATTTTACCAATTATTAAAAGCACAAAGAGTAGTGCGGTAAGGGATATATAGATTAAATAAAGGATTTTTGCGGTGTCTTTAGCGCGGGGGAGAAGTTTATCAACAACAGGTCCCGGCATTTCGGCGCGCATAATGTGAATAGAGCGGTCGGATACATTCGGAATAATTGCCATTATAAGAACAAGAACTCCCATTCCGCCTATCCAATGCGTGAAGCTTCTCCAAAACAGCATGCCATGACTCATTGCTTCAACATCTTGAAGAATAGATGCGCCGGTTGTTGTGAAACCACTCACAATTTCAAAAAATGCATCAATAAAGCTTGGGATTTCACGGCTTATATAAAAGGGAAGCGCACCAATAAGCGAGAGCACAAGCCAGGCTAGTCCAACGGTTACAAAGCCATCCTTAGCATAAATCACATGGTCCTTTGTTCTGCAGAGCAGAATTAGAATTCCGCCAATTGCTGCCGAAATAATAATGGTTAAAACAAAGGCGCTAAGGCTTTTATATTCTTTATAACATAAACTTACGGCAGATGGAAGAAGCATAAGTGCTGCTTCTAATATCATAATTCTGCCGATTGTGTTTAAAACCATTTTACGATTCATAATACTACCTCTGCTTTAAAATGTCGGTAACATCATTCATGCGGTGTTCTTCGGATGATAAAACTATTACATGGTCTCCTGAAAGAAGCATATCATCACCTGAGGGAACTATGGGCTTGCGGTTTCTTATAATACCGCAAACAAGAACATTTTCCTTAAGGCACATTTCTTTAAGGGGGATTTCTGTTGCTTCATTATCCGATTTGATAATAAATTCAAGAAGCTCTGCTTTACCATCCATAAGCTTGTAAAGAGATTCAACCTGACTGCTTTCAATTGAATTTTCAAGCGCTCTTGCATATCTTACTATTACGTTAGCGGCAAGTCGTTTAGGCGACAAAACTGTTTCAAGACCTAACTTTTCAGCTACCGAGGAAAATGCTTCGCGGTTGATTTTTGAAAGAACCTTTGAAACGTTATGCTTTGCGGCTGCAAATGATAAAAGAAGGTTTTCTTCATCAATTCCTGTCATTGCTGCAAAAGCATCAATATTTTCAATTCCTTCTTCAAGCAAAACATCCTCATTTGCAGGGTCGCCGCAAATAACAACTGCCTTAGGAACCGAGTTGCAAATTTCTTCGCAACGATTTTTATCTCTATCAATTATTTTAACATTGGTGCCTGAAGCAGTAAGCATTTTAGCAAGGTAATAGCTTGTTATGTTAGCTCCCGCAATTATAACATTTTTAACCTGCTTTTGCTTAGGAACTAAAACCTTGAATAGTTTATGAAGTTCAGCAGGGGAGGAAATAATACCAATTCTATCTCCGGCTTGAAGGGTAAAATCACCGTTTGGTATGTAAACGGTGTTATCGCGGCAAACGGCGCAAACCAGAAATTTATAAGCAAAGTTTTTACGCATTTCGATAAGACTCATACCGCAAATTTCGGAATTTTCCTTTAAAACAAATTCCACCATTTGATAACTTCTGTGAGAAAATGTTTCCATTTTTATAGCAGATGGGAATTTTAATATGTTAAAAGCCTCAAATGCCATAAGGCGCTCAGGATTAATTGAGAGCGAAATATCTAAATTATGTCTTAAAAAGCCAAGGCTCTGGTCATTATATTCGGGGTTTCTTATTCTTGCAACGGTGTTTTTAGCACCCATCTTTTTAGCAAGATAACAGCTTAGCATATTGAATTCATCCGAGCCTGTTGCCGCAACAAATAAATCTGCTTTATCGGCGCCTGATTCTGAAAGAGTGTTACAGTCGGTGCCGCTTCCAACAACGCCCATAGTATCATAAACGGTGCAAACCTGATTTAATGCCTCGGCATTAGAATCAACAGCAACAACATTATGTCCTTCACGAATTAAATTATCAACAATGGTTGTACCAATTTTACCGCAACCAACAACGATAATGTTCATTTGTCTTTCTCCTCAAAAATTATAATTCTTTTGCTAATTTCTTTATATATTCGGTTAGTTCTTTTTTTGTTTCGGGGTGGGTAAGGCCAACATCGATATTGGCTTTAAGCATTCCGAATTTATTGCCCATATCATGTCTCTCTCCCGAGAAAACAACGCCAACCATTCCTTTTTTGTTAGCAACTGCCTTCATAGCATCGGTTAATTGAAGTTCTCCGCCAACACCATAAGGGGTTTTTTCTAGAATGGGGAAAATGTCAGGCTCTAAGATGCAACGACCAAGCACAGCAAAATTTGAAAGCTTATTATAAATGCTTGGCTTTTCTATCATATCAGTTACACTATAAATATTTTCTTCCAGCTGAGAAACCTTTAAAGAGGAATATTTAACAATGGCTTCATCCGATACCTCTTTTATACCAACAACGCTTTTGCCATATTTTTCATAGGCCTCACACATTTCGCCAATTGCAGGTTTTTCGCCGATAATAACATCATCGCCATAAAGAATTGCAAATGGGTCAGCTCCCACAAACTGCTTGGCTCTAAGAACGGCATCGCCAAGGCCTTTGGTTTCTTTTTGCCTTAAAAAGTAAATGTTTGCAAGGTTGCAAACCGAGGTGATTTCGCCAAGTTCTTTAGTTTTTCCCTTAGCTGTAAGCATATTTTCAAGCTCAATGGAATGGTCAAAATGGTCTTCGAACACATTTTTTCCGCGGTTTGTGATAATTAAAATATCGGTAATTCCTGCCGCAACAGCCTCTTCAACTATGTACTGAAGCGCGGGTTTATCAACAATTGGCATCATTTCTTTAGGAACCGCTTTAGATGCGGGGAGAATTCGGGTTCCGAGTCCTGCTGCAGGGATAATAGCTTTTGTAATCTTCATAATAAAACTCCTTTAGAATATAAAATGTGTCAGTATTGGGAAAAGCGAGATTATATTTCCTATAACAGTGGCGATAATCACTGCTAATATAGCCATTCCGATAGAGGTGCCGCCAATGGATTTAAGACCATATCCATAATATTCGCTATCTTTATTTGCGCTTCTGTATTTTGAAATTTTGCTTATGGTATGTTTTCTGTAAAGGTGCATACCAAATAAACCGTAAACAATAATTGAGCAATATGAAGCGGTTTCGGAAATAAAGTTGGCAAGACTTATTTGCGGTAATGCCGAAAAATTTGAAAGCAATTCTTCAAGCGCGCTTGAAAAAGTTGAAAAGTCCGATGAACCTTTTATGGAATAAAGCAAGTTTGAAAAGCTTTCCAAGAATGTGATGGTTGGAGAATATGTAATAATATTTGTTACTATTAAAACTAATGAGCCGATAGCAAATGCAAGGCCTGCATTTTTATACATTTTTCTGTAAAACAACCAAATCGCAATTCCAAAAAATCCAAAGAAAAGTCCTAAAATAGCGGCAGGCCAGCACCAAGAAATTTTTGATTCTGTAATGCTCATTTTTGAAAATTTGGCAATGATTTTATTCCTGTTTGAACCAATAAATAAACCAATTTCTTCGGTTGGAATACCATCTATTTCGGTGGGAGTGGCATCTGTATAATAGTAGTTTTCATAACTGTAAGGATTTTTCTTATTTTCGGTAGCATCAAGCGGAGTGCCGCAGTTTTTGCAATATGAAAACTTATCTTCATTTTCGGTAAAACATTTACTGCAAAGTTTCATAAGTGCCTCCTAAAAAAACATTCCTATTAATTCGGGTAGATAGGTTGTGATTATAACACCAAGCAAAAAGGCGAAGAGATTAACTCCTCCGTATTTTTTAAGTTTAGCTTCTTTATCTTCCGCATTTTTTAACTCTTTGAGTTTTTCTATTGTGTGATTTTTATAAATACTGTCGCCTTTAAGTCCGCAAACAATCCTTATAATTAACATGGCAAGAGCGCCGATTAGCGCTAAAAATAGCGGAAACTTACCGAATGAATCAATATTTTGCATAAAATAATTAAAATATTCATCATAGGTTGAGAAAACGGCCGAGTTTAGTATTTTCGCAAGCGGAATAAGGCATATTTGGGTGGCAACTATAAGCGCTGCAACAAGCGAGCCTGCCTTATACATTTTTCTTGAGAAAAACCAACCCTCAGGGAATAAGAATGCCGCCCAGTTCCAAGAAAACTTTTTATAATTCAGTTCCTCAAACTTAGGAATATAGCGTTGAGAATTCACAAGAATAAACTCTCTTGCTTCCTTTGCGGTGATTCCATCTCCTAAATCAGTATCGGGTTTAACACCGCCTAAAAGGTCAAATGTGAAAACCTTTACATTTCTTGGTCTTCCGCAATAAGGGCAAACAAGCATATCATCAGTTAGTTTATTTTTACAATTAGGGCAAAGAGAATAGGGGGATTCCTGTTTTTCTTCTGCCACGGGTTCGTTTTTTGCTTTTTTGCTATCAAATTGCTCTTCGGTGCCGTGAGTATGTTCAAGGCCGCAATGACCTATAGCATTATAACAATCGCGATGATGAGGTGCTCCGCAAATCGGGCAGAAAACAACATCGTCATCATTAAATAAGTAAGCATTGCAAACGGGACATTTTTGCCCCTCAACATTAAGTGCCATAATTAAACTCCAACTAAATTTTTGTTGGCTATATCAAAAATTACCGACCAATAGAAATTACCGTAATTATGAAATTCGCCGTTCTTTATCATTTGCTCGAGGCGATCCTTGGTAACCCAAGCCGCTTTATCAACCTCGCTCTTTTGAAGCTTCAAATTTTGAATTGGTATATCGGTTTCAATATGCCAAACATCAACAAATGAATTTCTTCTTTTAATTCTTTTTATAAATTTAAGGGACTCCTTATCGGATTTAATTCCAAGTTCTTCATATAATTCTCTTTTTGCAGCTGAGAATGAATCTTCCCCCGAAAGCGCAGCGCCACCTGTTGCTGCCCATTCTCCCGGCATTAACCTTTTGAAAGGGGAACGCTTTTGAATAAGGAACTTACCATCTTTAGAAGATATCCATATGTGAACCACTAAATGATATTCATCAGCGCCGAGGGCTGTTTTACCCCTTAGCGCCGACCTGCCGGTAAGATTTCCGAATGAGTCCAGAATATCCCATTTTTCCATTATTTGTTATCTCCGTTCTGCAATTTCGCCGGCTCTTTTATAAATGCTATTAGGCTTTACAAAACCGCGAACGCTGGATAATGGATAAACGCTGCTGCCTTTTCCGATAACTGTACCGGGGTTTAAAACACTGCCACAGCCTATTTCAACATTATCTCCAAGCATTGCTCCGAATTTTTTTAGATTAGTTTCTATTTTTTCTTCGCCGTATTTTATGGTAACCGGAGTTTTATCCGATTTAACATTAGAGGTTATTGCACCGGCGCCTGTGTGGGATTTATATCCTAAAACAGAATCGCCTATATAGTTATAGTGCGGAACCTGAACATTATCAAAAAGAATTGAGTTTTTAATCTCGGTTGAATTACCAACAACACAGTTTTTGCCGATAAGCGCATTGCCTCTTATAAATGCACAATGGCGAACCTCGGTGTCAGCGCCAATAATGCAAGGGCCTGTAATCGATGCCGATGGTGCAATGGTGGCCTTTTTAGATATCCAAATATTTTCGCCTTTTTTCTCATATTCATCTAAAGAAAGCGTAGCGCCGAGGGAGAGAATAAAATCTCCAATCTCCTTTAAAACTTCCCAAGGATAAGTTTTTGTTTTAAAGAGGGGCGATGCTAATGTGTGTTCCAAGCTGAAAAGATTTTCTATTTTCAATTCGTTCATAAAATCACCTCAAAAAGTATATACACTTATATTATAACTAATATGAGCAATTATTACAATAAAAATTTTGTAAATAAACTTATAAATTAACTATTGATATTATTTCCAAAATATTATATAATAATTTTAAAGATTGCGTATTCCGGTGTGCGAACGGGCGGGTCCTGTGCGACGGGAGGCTATGAACCATGTCAGGCGGGGAACCGAGCAGCATTAAGTAGTTTATCCTGTGCGCCGCAGTAAATCGGTCCGTTCGTGCACCGAAGTACGCAAATTTTTTAGAAGAAAAAGGGGTGCAATTATGGCTTATACCGCGCTTTACCGCAAATACCGTCCGCAAGAATTTTCAGATGTTGTAGGTCAAGAGCATATAACCAATACCTTAGAGGGACAGTTATCAACCGGCAAAATTTTTCATGCATATTTGTTCACAGGAACTCGCGGTACAGGTAAAACAACCTGTGCTAAAATTTTGGCGCGCGCAGTAAACTGCGAAAATCTAAATAATGGCAACCCTTGTGGAGTTTGTGAAAACTGCCGCAATATTTTAAGCGGCGAAAATATGGATATAGTTGAAATAGATGCCGCTTCAAACAACAGCGTTGATAATATAAGAGAACTCAGAGAGCAGCTCCAGTTTACCCCTGCTAATGCGAAATATAGAGTTTATATTATTGATGAAGTGCATATGCTATCCATAAGCGCATTTAATGCCCTTTTGAAAACCTTGGAGGAACCGCCTAAGCATGTTGTTTTTGTTTTGGCAACAACCGAGGTGCATAAACTCCCCGCAACTATTCTTTCGCGTTGCCAAAGATTTGATTTTAAACGCATTGAGTCCGAAAAAATTGCGAGCAGAATTAAATATGTTGCCGAAAATGAAGATTTCTCTGTTACCGATAATGCCGCTTATCTAATTGCTGCTATTGCTGATGGCGGTATGCGTGATGCTTTATCTTTGCTTGATTTATGTGTGGCTGCCGATAAAAATGTTACCGAGCAAACGGTTGTATCGGTTTGCGGAATGGCAGGGGAAGAGTATCTTCTCCGCTTTGCTGAATACATAAAGAATAAGGATAGCGCCGGCGCTTTAAGTTTATTGGATGAGCTTTATAATAATTCGGCCGATATGTTAAGGCTTTTAAATGATTTGTTATCTCATTTCAGAAATCTGCTTGTTATAAAAACCGTTAAGCAAAGCAGCAAACCTATAATTTGCTCTCCCGAACATCTTAAAAAACTCGAAGAGCAGGCTCAAAAATTTGAAATTACTGAAATTATGAGGGTTATGCGTTTTCTTCAGGATAGCGCGGCAAAAATGCAATCGGGAAACAGAAGAATTGAAATGGAACTTGCCCTTATCAGATTGTGCACACCAAGCCTTTGCTCTGATTTAGAGTCCTTGGCTTTGAGGGTTGAGGCGCTTGAAAAGGGCGGCGTTAGAATTATAAAAGAGGAACCGATAGATGAAATTGAAATTCCTCAAAAAGAAACAGAAGAGCCGAAAGTTCCCGAAATAATCGAGCCTCAAATAGATGAGATACCTGAAGTTATTGATGCATCCGGATTTTCAGAGCCCGAAGAAGAGAATGAAAACAGGGTCGATGATGGCAAACTTGAAAAAGCAATTTGGAAAAACATTTTATCCGAATTATCTCGCTCAGCGCCATTAATTAGTGGAATTTTAAGCGATTCAAATGCTTATATAGAGGGTCAATTTTTATTGATAGACACCGAGAATACTCAGTTTGCCGAGCTTATAAACGGTAAGAATAATATCTATAGAGAAAAGCTTAGAAAGGCTATTGAGTCGGTGCTTGGCCGTTCATTTAAACTTGGACCATATCGTAAAAAAGCGGCTGTGGAAAGCATTGACCCATTAAGCGAGCTTAAACAAAAATTAAAGGATTTAGAAGTTCCAAACAGTAATAGATAAGGAGAATTTTTTATGAAGTGCAGAATACCAAATCAGGGCGGCGGAAATATGAACGCCATGCTTAAACAAGCTCAGAAAATGCAGGAGGATATGGCAGTTCTTCAGGCAGATTTAGAGGAAAGAGAATATCGTGCTACTTCAGGTGGCGGAATGGTAAGCGTAACGGTTGATGGTAAGCATCTTGTAAAAGAAATTAAAATCAACCCCGATATTATCGACCCCGAGGAGCCTGAAATGCTTGAAGACCTTATAACCGTTGCGGTTAATGAGGCTGTTAATAATGCAATTAAAACTGCTGAAACCGAAATGGGCGCAGTAACTTCGGGACTTAACATTCCCGGCCTTTTCTAAAGAAAATTTAAGGAGTAAAAATGGCTTATAATATTGAATCGTTTGAGGCGCTCGCGGCTCAGTTTGCAAGGCTCCCCGGCATTGGCAAGGTAACTGCTAAAAGGCTTGCAATGTTCGTGATTTCAGAGCCTAAGGAGTATTCCGAAAAGTTCGCCGAAGCGCTTAAAAATGCTAAGGAAAAAATTCATTATTGTAAATATTGTTTTACGCTTTCCGATACCGAGGTTTGCAGTATTTGTTCGGATGAATCAAGGGATAAATCCGTGATTTGCGTGGTTGAAAGCGCAAAGGATGTTATGGCTTTTGAGCGTATGCATGAGTATAGAGGCCTTTATCATGTGCTTGGCGGTGTAATATCTCCGCTGGATGGTGTAGGGCCTGATAAACTTAAAATTAAGGAGCTTTTAGCCCGCCTTGCCGACGATACCGTAACCGAGGTTATTATGGCAACCAACCCAACGGTTGAGGGCGAAGCCACCGCAAGTTATATATCAAGGCTTATAAAACCAATGGGAATTAAGATTACAAGACTTGCCTATGGCGTGCCTGTTGGAAGCGATTTGGAGTGTACAGATATTGTAACCCTCTCCCGCGCGCTTGATGGCAGAAATGAGATTTAGTATGACAGAAGAAAAAATCAAAAGAATAAACGAGCTTGCCCGCAAACAAAAGGCGGAGGGCTTAACCGAGGAGGAAAAAGCAGAGCAATATACCCTTCGCAGAGAGTATATTGATTCCTTTAAAAGAAGCCTTGAGGCTCAGCTTGATAGCACAACTATAGTCTATCCCGATGGCTCAAAGAAAAAGGTGAAAAAGCAATGAAAATGTTAATAACCGAAGCCGCTGTTCTTTCTAAAAACGGAGATGTTGATTTAAAAACACTCGAAAAGTTTGGCGAGCTTACCATCAAAGAAAATATGTCCTATTCCATTCTTGAGGCTGAAATAAGCGAATATGATGTTCTTTTTTGCAATAAATTGAATATTGATAAAAACATTATCGATAAAGCGGTAAAGCTTAAGTATATAGGCGAGTGCGCAACAGGTTATAATAATATTGATATTGCGTATTGCAAAGAAAAGGGTATAACCGTTACTAATGCAGGGGAGTATTCAACCTCGGCTGTGGCTCAGCATACCTTTGCCTATATTTTAAATCACTATAGCCGTGTTTCGCAGTATGATGCCTTTGTTAAAAACGATGGTTGGATAAATAGCCCTGTTTTCTCTCCCGTGATTACAACAACCGATGAATTAGAGGGCAAAATTTTAGGTATTGTCGGCTATGGCAGTATCGGCAGAAGGGTTGCAAAAATTGCCGAAGGGTTTGGAATGAGGGTTATTGTTAATACCCGCACCATTCGTGATAATGAGGCGGAATATGTATCTCTAGATGAGCTTTTATCAAGGAGCGATATTGTAACTCTCCACCTTCCGCTTACCGCTGAAAACAATGAAATGATGAACAAGGAAACCTTTTCTAAAATGAAGAAAGGCGCATATTTTATTAACACAGCCCGCGGAGGCCTTGTTAATGAAGAAGCCCTTTTAAACGCTTTGGAAAGCGGTCATCTCTCAGGCGCTGCGGTGGATGTTGTATCAAAAGAGCCAATGCTTAAAGACTGCGTTTTAATGAAGGCTCCAAATATCACAATAACACCCCATTCGGCTTGGGTG
The DNA here is from genome assembly GCA_045656145.1 of Acutalibacteraceae bacterium. GTDB lineage: Bacteria > Bacillota > Clostridia > Oscillospirales > Acutalibacteraceae > SIG565. The sequence continues at coordinate 9,795 of JAZOQP010000015.1, read as the reverse complement.
CCCGTAAGCACGAGAAAAAGACTTGTTAATATTGTTGAAAACAATTTAGCGGCATACCTTAAAGGCGAGCCTCAAAATAAGATAGTATAGCAACAACCCCTGCGGTTTTTACCGCAGGGGTTGTTTTATAGAAAGGAAAAGAAAATAGGTTATTAAAGTTTATGCGCAGTGCTTATTAAAGCGGTTATCTCCATCAACCACCTTAAAATTTCTTCTTAAAAAATAGCATTTGATTTTCTCTTCAAAGCGAACAAGCTTTTGCTCATTGAAGATTCCCCAAATTAAAAATGCGGCGCCGGCTATCTCTAAAATCGTTTGTAAAACAAATAAGAATGTCATAATTTTTACCTCCGAACATTTGTTCTTTTCTCTACATTTCCTATTATAATGCGTGTTTTTGGATTTGTCAACACTTATTTTGTGATTTTATTATAAAATTTTCGCTGTCCAAAAGTTTGGACTTTCGAAAATAAAAATTCCCCACACTTTTTTGTGTGGGGAATAAAGTTATTCTTCGAATATGTATTCTTTTAATCGCTCTGCGAAAGTAACGTCATCGGTTTCATATCTTACGGTTAGCGGCTTGGTTAAATCCAAACTGAATATACCCATAATGGATTTAGCATTAACTAAATATTTTCCCGAAATCAAATCTATTTCATAATCTTTCTCCATAGTAACGGCAACAAAGCTTTTAACTTTTTGGAGGTTATCTAAGAGTATTAATTTTTCAAACATAACAGGTAACTCCTTATTTTTATGTATATATTTTACTCTTTTCATAATTTATTGTCAATATTTAGCTTTTAATGTGCTTTTTATCTAACTTTCCTTGACTTGAACACTATATATAGTGTATAATATATCTATCTATGAATACATTTCAGGAGTGAAAATATGGCAACAAAGAAACCTGCATACGATAATGAAAGTATAAAGCAGTTAAAGGGACCTGACCAGGTGCGACTTCGCCCCGGCGTTATATTCGGTTCGGATGATATCGAGGGTTGTAAGCACTCGGTTTTTGAAATAATATCCAACTCGATTGATGAGGCAAGGGAAGGACATGGTAATAAAATTATTGTTACCAAGTTTACCGATGGATCGGTTGAGGTTCAGGACTTCGGCCGCGGCGCGCCCGTTGATTTTAATAATAAGGAGCAGCGCTTTAACTGGGAACTTATTTTTTGCGAGCTTTATGCGGGCGGTAAGTATAACACCAATGCAGGAGCTAACTATGAATATTCCATTGGTCTTAACGGACTTGGCCTTTGCGCTACACAGTTCGCAAGCGAATATATGGATGTTGAAATCAAGCGCGATGGTTTTAAATACACACTACATTTTGAAAAAGGCTTTAATATTGGTGGACTTCACAAGGAAGAATATGCGGGTAGAGATACGGGAACCAAAATTAAATGGAAGCCTGATATCAAGGTTTTCACCGAAATAGATATTCCTTCCGCCGATTTAATGGACACAATGCGCCGTCAGGCAATAGTTAATAAAGGTCTTTTGTTTCAGTTCCGCGAGCAAAAGGGTGCGCGCTTTGAAACAACCGAATTCCAGTATAAAGATGGTATTACCGAGTTTTTGGGTGAAACCGTAAACGATACCAACCTTACAAGCATCAGAACACTTTCGGGCGAAGCAAAGGGTAGAGACCGCGAGGACAGGCCTGAATATAATGTTAAGATTAATCTTGCATTTTGCTTTTCAAACAAAACAAGATTGCTCGAATATTATCATAACTCTAGCTGGCTTGAAAACGGTGGCTCGCCTGATAGGGCGGTAAAGAGCGCCTTTACTTCGCAAATTGATGCCTACATTAAAAACGCGGGTAAATATAAAGGTAATGAAAGCAAAATTACATTCTCTGATATTCAAGAAAGCTTAGCGCTTGTTACAAACTGTTTTTCAACCATTGCTTCCTATGAAAATCAGACCAAAAAGAGCGTTACAAATAAGTTTATCTATGAGGCGATGAATGAATTTATTCGCCGCCAATTAGAGATTTATTTTATTGAAAATAAGCAAGAGGCCGATAAAATAGCCGACCAAATACTTATAAATAAGCGTAGCCGTGAAAAGAGCGAAAGAGAAAGATTAAATCTAAAGAAAACTCTTCAGTCAAGCGGCGGCATGGTGGATAGGGTTCAAAAGTTTGTTGATTGCAGAACTAAAGATGTAACTCAGCGTGAAATTTTCATAGTTGAGGGTGATTCGGCTTTAGGCTCTTGTAAACTTGCTCGTGATCCCGATTTTCAGGCAATTATGCCGGTTAGAGGTAAAATACTCAACTGTTTAAAGGCCGAGTATGATAAGGTTTTTAAAAGCGAAATTATTACCGATTTATTAAAGGTGCTTGGTTGTGGTGTTGAGGTAAAATCCAAAGCAAATAAGGATTTATCTACCTTTAATCTTGATAATCTTCGTTGGAATAAGGTTATAATTTGTACCGATGCCGATGTTGACGGTTTCCAGATAAGAACCCTTATTTTAACCATGATTTACCGCGTTATGCCAACGCTCATTCAAGAGGGTAAGGTGTATATCGCTGAGACTCCTTTATATGAAATTAACACTAAAGATATGACCTATTTTGCCTATGATGAAAATGAAAAGAATGAAATCATAGCAAAAATTGGGGATAAGAAGTATACCTTACAGCGTTCTAAGGGACTTGGTGAAAACCAACCTGAAATGATGAACTTAACCACAATGAATCCCGAAACAAGAAGACTTATTAAGGTAATGCCATCCGAAGCTGAGGCAACCGCAAATATGTTTGATTTGCTCCTCGGAGATAATTTGCAGGGCAGAAAAGATTTCATCGCCGATTACGGATATATGTATATCGATGAAGCCGATTTGAGTTAGGAGTGATATAGTATGGCAAAAAAGAAAAATGAAGAAAAAGTAAATAAAGCTCCTAAGCCGCAAAATACCTATATCGCAGGCGCAGGACTCACGGTTGAACAACCTATAGTAAGAACGCTTGAAACCAACTATATGCCCTATGCAATGAGCGTTATTGTTTCGCGTGCTATCCCTGAAATTGATGGCTTTAAACCATCTCACAGAAAACTTTTATACACAATGCATATGATGGGACTTCTTAACGGAGGCACTATTAAGTCGGCGAATATCGTTGGTAGAACAATGCAGTTAAACCCTCATGGCGATGCCGCCATTTATGAAACAATGGTGCGTTTATCTGAGGGTTATCAAGCGCTTTTACACCCTTATGTTAAATCAAAGGGTTCGTTTGGTAAGGCTTATTCCAGAGATATGGCTTATGCTGCTTCGCGTTATACCGAAGCAAAATTGGCCCCCATTGCCGCAGAGCTTTTCTCTGATATCGATAAGGATACGGTTGATTTTGTAGATAACTATGATGCAACCCTTAAAGAGCCAACATTATTCCCTGTAACATTTCCGAGCGTGCTTGTAAATGCTAACACAGGTATTGCGGTAGGTATGGCAAGTTCTATTTGCCCCTTTAACTTAAGGGAGGTTTGCCAAACTACAATTGAATATATTAAGGATAATGACATTAATGTTGCCGATACCCTTATTGCGCCTGATTTTCCAATTGGTGGCGAGCTTTTATATAACCGCGAGGATATAGAAAAAATTTATGAAACGGGTAGGGGAAGCTTTAAGGTTAGAGCAGTTTATAACTATGATAAGAAAGAAAACTGCATAGACATAACCGAAATCCCTCCAACAACAACTTCCGAAGCCATTATCGAAAAGGTAATTGAATTAGTAAAACTTAAAAAGATTACCGAAATTAACGATATTCGCGATGAAACAGGTTTGCAGGGTCTTAAAATTACCATTGATTTAAAGCGTGGAGTCGATGTTGATAAATTAATGAAAAAACTCTTTAAAATGACTCCTTTGCAGGATAGTTTCTCCTGCAACTTTAACATTCTTATTGCAGGATCTCCCAGGGTTATGGGCGTTAAAGAAATTATTAGCGAATGGGTGGCATTCCGTACCGAATGCGTGCGCCGCAGAGTTTATTTCAACCTAACCAAAGCAAAGGATAGACTCCATCTTTTAAAGGGTCTTCAAAAGATTTTGCTTGATATTGATAAGGCTATCAAAATTGTTCGCGAAACGGTTGAAGAAAAAGAGGTTGTGCCTAACTTAATGATAGGCTTCGGCATTGATGAAACTCAGGCCGAGTATGTAGCGGAAATTAAACTTCGCCATTTAAACCGCGAATATATCTTAAAGCGCCTTCAGGATATTGAAAATCTTGAAAAGGATATTGAGGAAATGGAGAGCATTCTCTCAAGCCGCACCAAAATTGCAAGGATTATAATTAAAGAACTTGAAAATGTTATTAGCAAATATTCAAAAGAAAGAAGCACCAAAATTATAACCGCTTCTGAAGAAACCGAATATTCGCCCGAAGAAGAAATTGATGAATCTCCCGTAACCCTCTTCTTTACTAAGGAGGGCTACTTTAAGAAGATTACACCGCAGTCTCTCAGAATGAGCGGTGAGCAAAAGCTTAAAGAGGGCGATGAAATCATAATCACCGAGGAATCAACCAATGCGCATGAGCTTATTTTCTTCACAAATAAGCATCAGGCATATAAAGCAAAGGTTTCTGATTTTTCAGATGGTAAGGCAAGTGTGCTTGGCGATTATGTTGCAAGTAAATTAGGCTTTGAAGAGGGCGAAACCGCTATTTATATGGTAGCCACAAGGGATTATAAGGGCAATGTTCTCTTTGTTTTTGATAACGGAAGAATTTCCAAAGTTGCGCTTTCGGCTTATCAAACCAAAACAAATCGCAAAAAACTTGTTGGCGCTTATTGTGATAAATTTAATCTTCATTCTATAGTGTTTATGGCCGAAGAGGGAGATGTGCTCTTAACCTCAACAAACGGCAGAATGTTGATTGTTTCTTCTGCAGCACTTCAGGTTAAAACAACTCGTGATAACAGCGGTGTTGCGGCTATGACTCAGAAGAAGGGTCAAAGGGTGTTCTCGGTAGAAAAATATACCAAAGGCACGCTAGAAAACGAACACCGTTACCGTACCCGTAATCTTCCCGCCGCAGGCTCTTATAAGGCTGAAGAAAAGGCAGTTCAATTAACCATTTAAAAAAAGAGCCGCCCGATATTTCGGGCGGCAGTCAGCTAAAATTAAAACAAACGCAAATTTACATTTTAACTGACAATATAATTATTTGTGTTTTAAAGCAAAATATTTTAGGAAAAGTTTGACAAAATCTTTCATCTAATATATTATTAATATGTTTTAAATCAATTTTGGAGTTGATATTCTAATGAAAAAAGAATTAGCAAAGCAGTATGACCCAAAAGCCGTTGAGGATAGAATTTATAAAACCTGGCTTGATGGGAACTATTTTCATGCTAAATGCGAAAAGGATAAGGAAACCTATACAATAGTTATCCCGCCACCAAATATTACAGGGCAGCTCCATATGGGACATGCTCTTGATAACACACTTCAGGATATTCTTATCCGTTTTAAGAGAATGCAGGGATTTGATACCTTGTGGCTCCCCGGAACAGACCATGCTTCAATAGCCACCGAGGCAAAAATTGTTGAGGCAATGCGCAAAGAGGGAATAACCAAAGAGGATATAGGCCGTGATGGCTTCTTAGAGCGCGCTTGGAAATGGAAAGAGCAGTATGGCGGAAGAATTATCGAGCAGCTTAAAAAACTCGGTTCTTCTTGCGACTGGGAGCGCGAACGCTTCACTTTGGATGAGGGTTGCTCAGAGGCTGTAAAAGAGGTTTTCGTAAAGCTTTATGAAAAGGGCCTTATTTATCGCGGCGAGCGTATCATTAACTGGTGTCCTCATTGCTTAACCTCTATTTCGGATGCCGAGGTAGAATATGAAGAGCAGGCAGGCCATTTCTGGCATCTTCGCTATCCGTTAGTTGATGGTAGCGGTTATTTAGAGCTTGCAACAACCCGTCCCGAAACCTTGCTTGGAGATACTGCAGTTGCAGTAAATCCCAAGGATGAAAGATATAAAGATTTAGTTGGCAAAATGTTGGATTTACCGCTTGTTCATCGCCAAATTCCTATCGTTGCCGATGATTATGTTGAGATGGATTTTGGTACAGGTGTTGTAAAAATAACTCCAGCTCATGACCCGAATGACTTTGAAGTTGGTCTTCGCCATAATCTTCCCGTTATCAATGTTATGACCGATGATGCTAAAATCACAGCCGATTATCCGAAATATGCGGGAATGGATAGATATGAGGCAAGAAAAGCCATCGTTGCCGATTTAGAGGCAGAGGGCGCATTAGTAAAAATTGAGGATTATTCTCATAATGTCGGTACCTGCTATCGTTGTTCAACCACCGTTGAGCCGCGTGTATCTAAGCAGTGGTTTGTTAAGATGCAACCTCTTGCAACCCCCGCTATTGATGCAGTTAAGAATGGCGAAACCAAGTTCATTCCGAGCCGTTTCGAAAAGGTTTATTTCCATTGGCTTGAAAATATCCGCGATTGGTGTATTTCTCGTCAGCTTTGGTGGGGTCATAGAATTCCTGCTTGGTATTGCGCCGACTGTGGCGAAATCACCGTGTCTAAAACCGATGTATGCGAATGTAAGCATTGCGGAAGTAAGAATATAACACAGGACCCCGATACTTTAGATACCTGGTTCTCATCGGCTCTTTGGCCTTTCTCAACTCTTGGTTGGCCTAATGAAACCGAAGACCTTAAGCATTATTACCCCACAAACACCTTGGTAACAGGTTATGATATTATACCTTTCTGGGTAATGAGAATGATGTTCTCAGGTATTGAGCAAACAGGTCAGGTACCTTTCGATACCGTTCTTATCCACGGCCTTGTTAGAGATAGCCAGGGCAGAAAAATGTCTAAATCTCTCGGCAACGGTGTTGATCCATTAGAAGTAATCGATGAATATGGCGCCGATGCGTTACGCTTCTCGCTTGCAACCGGTAATAGTCCTGGTAATGATATGCGCTATATTCCGGAGAGGGTAGAGGCAAGCCGAAACTTTGCTAATAAGCTTTGGAATGCCGCAAGATACCTTCTTATGAATTTAAAGAGTGATGAATTCTTAAAATTGCCTAGTGAATTAGCGCTTGAGGATAAGTGGATACTTTCTAAGTATAATACACTCGTTCGTGATGTTACCGATAATCTCGATAAGTTTGAATTAGGCCTTGCCATTCAAAAACTTTATGATTTTATTTGGGATATTTATTGCGATTGGTATATTGAAATTTCTAAGGCTCGCTTAAATGGAGAAAATGAGGACTCGGCAAATACAGCCCGCGCTGTGCTTTTGTATGTGTTCGATGGTATCTTAAAATTACTCCATCCCTTTATGCCGTTTATAACCGAAGAAATTTGGCAATCTATTCCGCATGGAGATTATGAAGCCCTTATGGTAGCCGAGTGGCCGAAATATTTAGAAGAACTTAATTTCGGGGCAGAAGAATCCGAGTTTGAGAAGATTATGTCGGCTATTCGTGCAATTCGTAACCGCCGCAATGAAATGAATGTTCCACCCTCTAAAAAGGCTAAGGTAAGCATCGCTTCCGCCTTTGCCGATACATTTAAAAAGGGAGAGAGTTTCATTTGCCGCTTAGCTTCAGCTTCAAGCGTTGAAACAGGCGCTGAATTTGATCTTCCCGATGCCGTTTGCATTATAACCGATGATGCAAAAATCTATCTCCCACTTGCCGAACTTGTTGATTTCTCAGCCGAAATTGAAAGACTTGAAAAAGAACTCAGCAAAGCAAATGTGGATAAAGATTTCTTCGAGAAGAAATTAAATAACCCGAACTTCGTAGCTAAAGCCCCTGAGCAACTCGTTAAAACTCAGCGTGAGCAATTAGCAAAGGTTCTCGAGAAAATTGAAAATATCAACGCCCAAATCGCCGATTTAAAGGCAAAATTATAAAATAATTGACACCCTTAGGATAAAAAATCTTGAGGGTGTTATATTTTTTTGATTTTATCCCTTACTTCGACAAATTTTTTAAGGACAAGCATCTATTATATAATAGGTGCTTGTCTTTTTATATTTTTCTCTTTAAGCCTCCCTTGCTAAAGGGAGGGGGACCGCTTGCGGTGGAGGGATTTTAGGAGGTTTAAAATGTCAGTCAAAATTGAAATATCAGGTCAAACAATAACCGCCTTTATTGAGGGCGATATTGATCATCATGAAGCAAAATTTATAAGAGAGGAAATCGACCGTGAAATCGAAATGAATATGCCATCTCTTTTAACAATGGATTTTTCGGGTGTAACCTTTATGGATTCATCCGGTATAGGACTTGTTATGGGAAGATATCGTATTTTATCAAAAAACGGAGCCGAACTCGCTATTATTGGTTGCTCGCCTAATATATATAAGGTAATGAAACTAGCAGGCCTTGAAAAAATTGCAAGAATAACCGAAAGGAGTAATATTTAATGAAAATCGTAAATAAATTTTCTTTGTCGTTTCCATCAAAATCAACCAATGAGGCATTTGCAAGAAGCGCGGTGGCGTCATTCCTTCTGCAGCTTGACCCAACTATCGATGAATTATCCGATGTAAAAACCGCCGTAAGTGAGGCGGTAACAAATTGCATAGTTCATGCCTATCCCGATACCATCGGTACCGTCTACATAACCGCTCAGATAAAAAGCGATCATTCAATAACAGTTAAAATTCGTGATAGAGGTATTGGCATTGAAAATGTGGCAAGAGCTATGGAGCCGCTTTATACAACAGGTGGTGAAGAGCGTGCGGGTCTCGGTTTCGCGGTTATGCAAAGCTTTTCCGATTCTATTAAGGTGAAGAGTAAGGTGGGCAAAGGCACTACCATAACATTAAGCAAAAAAATAAGTGTAAGAGTGAACTCAAATGCTGTTATATAAGGATGAAGAGTTTATAAAGAGTAATTTTGGTCTTGTTCATGCCTGTTGTAAAAGATTTACGGGTAAAGGTGTTGATTATGATGACCTTTTCCAGTCCGGCTGTATCGGGCTTGTAAAAGCAGCGCGTGATTTTGATGAATCAAGAGGCTTCGCTTTTTCCACCTATGCAGTACCTGTGATTTTAGGAGAAATAAAAAGAATATTCAGAGATACAGGTGCCATCAAGGTATCGCGCTCATTAAAAGAACTTTCATTAAAGGTGGCGGCAGTAACCGAGAAATATGAAAAGGAAAAAGGTGAGCCAATAACCGTATCAAAGGCAGCAGAACTTTTGGGGGTTAGTAGTGATGAAATCAATGAAGCACTTAACTCTTCGAGGCCAATTTTATCTTTAACGCATAACGAAGAAGGGGAGAGTAAAGAATATGATTTAATTGGCGGCGGGGAAGATGATATATATAATAAGGTATATGTGTCGGAAATTTTATCAAATCTTCCCGTTCTTGAAAGGCAAATTATTATACTTCGTCACTTCGTAGGGTTAACTCAGAATGAAGTAGCGGCAAAATTGGGGCTTACACAAGTGCAAATTTCCCGAAAAGAGCGAAAAATCATCGAGAAAATTAACGAATTTTACAAAAGTTAACAAATATCAAAAAAAATTGAAAAAATTTGAAAAAAAGTGTTGACAAATGAATTGTAATTTGGTATTATAATTGGGCGCCCAAAAATGAGGGTTGCAAACTGAACCTTGAAAATTAAACAACGACAATAATAAGGACCCGACAATTCCGAGCGAGAAATCGCAGGAATAAGTCAAGTACTTTTTAAAAGTAAACGGACAAAAAAGACAGAAATGTCAGAGTTTTAAAATGAGCTAAAAAG
>JAZOQP010000014.1:0-12559 GCA_045656145.1 Acutalibacteraceae bacterium | reverse complement strand
GAACAGAAAATTGAAGGCACTCAAATTAAACTTTCTGACAACAAAATTACAGTTGATGGACAAGAAATTACAACCGATAATAAACAGGCAGTTTATTCTGCAAATGATATTGTGTTCTATCTTGCGGGTCAAGACTTCACTTACGGCGAAGGTGAAAAAGAAGATGAACACGAGCAAAGCGAAGCAGATGCACATACGGTTGTTCATATTACAAAACCAGGCAGATATGTTTTAAGTGGTAAATTATCACTAGGACAAATTGCCATTGACCTTGGTGAAGAGGCAGAAACAGACCCAGAAGCAGTAGTTACACTAATCCTTAATGGTGTTGACATTACTTGTAAGGTTGCACCTGCAATTATTTTCTATAATGTTTATGAATGCTCAAGTAGTGATGAAGAAACAGCAACCAAAGATGTTGATACTAAAAATGCAGGTGCAAATGTTATCATCGCTGATGGAACGGAAAACAATATTAACGGCTCTTATGTGGCAAAGATTTATAAGTCTTATGAACTCAACGAAGACGGTACAGAAGTAGTTGACAGTAAAAAACTTCATAAATATGATGCTGCTTTCTATTCAAAGAAAACAATGAACATAAACGGCGGAGATAAAGGAACTGGTATATTAAATATTAAAGCCGAAAACGAAGGTCTTGATAGTGAACTTCACCTTACAATAGGCGGTGGAATTATCAATATAATATCAGGTAATGACGGAATTAACACAAATGAGGACAATGTTTCTGTCACCACAATAAATGGTGGTACACTCAATATTCTTTGTGACGGCAGCACGGGCGAGGGCGATGGAATTGACTCGAATGGTTGGCTTGTAATTAATGGCGGCACCGTTATAGCGCAGGCGTGTGCTACAAGTGGTGACGCTGGCATAGACTCTGATAAGGGCATTTATCTAAATGGTGGTAAAGTGATTGCTTCGGGCAACATGCTTGACCATATTGCAGGTGGTGACCAAACTTATGCAGTGTTCAATTTTGCAAGTCGGCAAGTTGGTAACAGCACCTACACACTTAAAAATTCAGACAAAAAGGTTGTAGGTGAATATTCGCCTGCAAACGCTTTTACTTGCCTTATTGTTGCAGGAAGCGAAATTACTCCCGATGACTATATATTCTGGCAAGGAACAACTCAATTATCTGGAATTAAAACTCAAAATATTGGAGGCGGAATGCCACAGGGACAAAGACCACAAATGCCGAATGGTGAACAAGGCACCCCACCCGAAATTCCTGAAGGTATGGAACAACCTGAAAAACCAAATGGCGAGCGTCCGCAAATGCCAAATGGTGAAACACCACAAGATGAAAGACCTGAAATGCCTAATGGCACAACACCACCTGATAATACAGGCGGAATGATGGGTGGCAATATGATGCCAAACGGTGAAATCTCAACCACATTCACAATCACAAAAGGTGGCAACCAATTTTCTAATGTAGGCTCCGTGACATCGTAAAAGTTTTATTGATTTGTAATCATTTTTCCCCTTTTGTGCATAGCAGCACAGGCTACAATTAGTAGTGAGCAAGGTTAAGGGTTTTAGGTTCTCCTAACAAGTGACATTTAGGCGCCTAAATGTCCTGCTTGCTACGGTATACGACAAAATTAAAAGATGCACGAAAATTTCGTGCATCTTTTTTACTATCCTTAACTGTACGACCTATATCCTGCTCTATTTTTTTATTATAAAATCAAGAATTCTTATATAATCTTCCTTTATTTCAATGCTTGGGGTAAACTCGGCAAAGGAGATTTCTCGGATGTTTTCATAGGATTCAAAAATCCCAATTATAAGCAAAATAATGCAAGCAAAGGCAACACCGCTTATAAAAATTGTTCTTAAAAAAGTATTTCGTTTTTTCATTATTTTAATTCATCCAAGAGTTTTGTTAGGGCGTTTGAAGCAAGGACTGCGGCATATTTTGCCTCTTCAAAGGAATTGCCCTCGCTTCCTATCTCTATTAATATTGAGCCAACGCTTAAATTTTGATTATATTTAGAAGAATTAAGCATCATTGCTCTTGCAAGTCCCGGATACATTTCCTCCATTTTTTGTTGATATTTAGTGGCAAATTTAAGGTTTTCAAGCCAATTTGCATGATTTGTAACGCTACCCGTTTCACTTCCCATAACAAGCATTACCTGAGCCGCATTCTTGCCGTTAATTTCCTTTATTGGTTTTATTTTATCTTCTCCGCTTGAGATAGCATCTCTATGAATATCAATAACAATCTTTATGTTTTTATAGGTGGCGAGTGCCGAAGAAATGGTTTTCGCAGAGCGCGAGTAACTGCCTGTGTAGGATGGATGGTCGTGAATGGTTGTATCGTGAATAACCGAAATGCCGTTATTTTTTAGTGTTTGCTCGAAAATATTTCCTATAGCAATCAGATTTTTGGAACTATCGGTGGTTCTCGAATAATCATTTTCGGTATAGTAATCTTCGCTGTGCATAATATAGCTTTCGGTTGTATGGGTGTGAACAATCAAAACTTCGGGCGAATCACTCTTTTCTATATTAAAAGAAAGCGGCGCTTCATAAAGGCTCTTTAAATCAATGCTTGCTCCCGAACTATTCTTTAGATAAATATTATTGTAGCTGTCTCCCGCTTTATAGGGGCTTAAAAATTCTTTAATTAGTTTGCCCTTAGCGCTGCCCGAAGCCGAAACGGGAATTTCTTCTTCCATTTTGGTTTCTTTTTGACTGGTTTCTTCTATTATAACGGTGGCATTACTGGGCTGAATGGATTCGATATTGAGCGTTTCTTGCTTTGTTTTCGAAACCTTGGAAAATTTGTAATCCAAAAATTTTGCGGTAGTATCTACCGCCGAATAAACCGATAATAAAAGAGTCAAAATAACCACTAAAAATCCTTTAAATTTCAAATTTACCACCCCATTAATAATATGGGATAAAAAGAAAATTATACCAAAGCGGTTAAAATTTCAGGCTCTATATCGGGTTGAAGGGCAAGATTTATAGCGCGGCTTAAAAGGGTTGCGGCGCTTTCTGCTAAAATGTCTATATCTCGGCTTGTAACAATAAACGGCTCGGAGGACCTAAAGACAATTGATGCATCGGTAACGGTTGGTACACCTATGGCAATTACAGGTATGCCAAGTGTGGCTTTGCTTATTTCTTGCCTCGAATTTTGAACCCCTGAGCCCGGGGAGATACCTGCATTTGATATTTGAATGGTGGTGCCTAGGCGTTTTATATCGGCGGCGCACAAAGCATCTATAACAATTATTGCTGAGGGTTGAATGTTTTTTGCAACGCTTTTCACAATTTCGGCAGCCTCTATTCCTGTTTTGCCCAAAACATCAGGAACAATAACGGCAACGCTTTTTAAACTTTCCAGATGTAGCTCTTTTGCGATGCTTCCGGCAATATGCCTTGTTGCCAAAATTCTCGAAGCGGTTAAGGGTCCTATTGCATCGGGGGTAATATCCCTGTTACCGAGTCCGCAAACGAGTATTGTGCCGCTGCTTTTCGGCAAAAGTTCTGCAATTTTTTTCGAAACTATTTTTTCGTGGGTTTTCTCATTAGAGTTAAAGGTAAGGCAGGGAAGCGTGCAGTTTATATGGGTGTTCCCATTTTCTGAAATTGTATCTATAAGTATGCCATCTATGGTTTCGCTTTTTTTAGAAATTTTGCTCTTGTTTTTAAAATTTTCGCTCTCAATGGCTAAATCAGTTCTCCTAAACATTAAATCACCAATAATATTTTTAACGTTTTTTCGTTTTTTTATTAAAAAACTATTGCTTTTTTGAAAAAAAGTGGTATAATGACTTTACGCGAGTATTTTTGAGGAGGTGCAATTATGCCGAACATTAAGTCAGCAAAAAAGAGAGTTCTTGTAAACGAGGCTAATTATGAGCGCAATAAGGCTTATCGTTCAGCTCTTAGAACAGCAGTTAAAAAGGCTGATGCTGCTCTTGAGAGTAAGGATGCAAATGCAGGTGAAGCAGTAAAGGCCGCAGTTAAGAAGATTGACCAGGCTGCATCTAAGGGTATTCTTCATAAGAATACTGCTGCACACAAAAAATCAGCATTAGTAACCCGTTTAAATAAAGTTAACGGTTAAGCTTAATAAAAACTAACGGAGTTGTGTTTTTTCACAACTCCGTTTTTTATTTTATTTAATTATTTCAGCGGCGGCTTCAAAATAGCCTGTATTTATCTTGTGGAATACTCCGTTATCAGCTGCAAGACTTAAATCGCGGTCCATAGGAATTTGAGCCAAAAGCGGAACACCTAAGGAAAGGGCAATGCTTTCGCTATCGCTATTGCCGAAAATATAGATTTTCTTTTCGCAATCGGGACATTTAATATAGCTCATATTCTCCACAATGCCTAACACCTTTATATTCATCATGGTTGCCATATTATAAGCCTTTTTAACTATAAGAGAAACTAAGTCTTGAGGACTTGTTACAATAACGGCGCCCTCAATTGGAAGACTTTGGAAAACTGTTAGCGGAACATCTCCGGTTCCGGGAGGGCAGTCAACAAATAAATAGTCGAGCTCACCCCAATAAACATCGCTCCAGAATTGCTTAACAGCGCCTGCAATAACGGGACCGCGCCAAACAACAGGGGCTTCGGTGTCTTCAAGTAACATATTAATCGACATAATTTTAATTCCGTTATCGGTTTCGGCAGGAAGAATGCCGAGGTCGTTTTGCATAGCGCGGGTTTTTATGCCAAACATTTTTGGGATAGAGGGGCCTGTAATATCGGCATCAAGAATGCCAACCTTAAAACCCTGCTGAGCTAATGTTGCCGCAAGACCACCTGTTACAAGGCTTTTACCAACACCGCCCTTACCACTCATAACGCCAATTACGTGCTTTATATTGCTATATTCGTTTTTTGGCTCCAATAAACTTGCACTTTCCTTTTTGGCAGATGCACAATTACTGCAATCGCCCGTGCAACCCGATTTATCGCATTTTTTTGCTTCTGACATTTTAAACATCTCCTAAAAAACAGTGTATATTTGTTTAAAACAGTTTTCGGTAGAGTAATACCAACTGTCAATATGATTTTCTTTATTATAGTATTCAATTTTAGGCGTGTAATCACTATCAAAATTATCGATTATAATTAATTTAACCTTCATTTTTTCGGGGATTATGCTTTTTATGTAAACGCTTGTTTTCTGACCTATAAAGCAATCGCTTTTAGGCTCGGCAAGTCCCGCTAAATTTGGTGTGATTTCAACGAAAACGCCATAATCTTCAACCGAACGGATAACTCCTGATACTGTTTGACCTGCGGAAAATTTATCGGCATTTTCCTGCCAGGTGCCGAGTAATTCCTTGTGGGTTAAGGTGATTTTGCCATCCTCGGCAATTGATTTTATGACAGCCTTAATGGTTTCTCCTGTTTTAAAGCGGTCTCTCGGATGGGAAATCCGCGAAACCGATATTGAATCAATCGGTAATAAGGCTATAATTCCGCAGCCAATATCGCAAAAAGCGCCAAAGCTTTCTAAATGTGTGATTTTTGCATCCACCACGTCGCCCGGAATCAGAGAATTTATAAAAACATTTCGGCATTTTTCCTGAGCACGTCTGCGGGAAAGCAGTGCATAGGGTTTGCCTAGGCGGTCATAACAAATCTCCTCGGCTATAAAGCATACCGATTTTCCAACGCGGGAGATAAGGGCAATATCTCTTGTTTGACCCTCTTTAATGCCGATAGCACCCTCATTTTTAGGTATAATGCCTTTAATAAAACCTAAATTCACAATTAAGTTGTGTTCAGAATCGCACATAAAGGCTTTGGCCTCTAAAATGCGGCCTGTTTTAATAGCCTCCTGCAGTTCTGATAGATTGGATAAACATTGGGTGCCTTGTGTTAAATCTTCAAGCATCCCTTCGGGATAAAATTCTTTCATAAAATTCTTACCTTTCATCTTATTCTTTTAGCTTCTAAAAAAATATATGAGAATGGTAAGAAAATAATGATTTAAAAAATATTTCTTTTCTTATTAAGTGCTAAATAAAGCGGTATTCCAAGGGTAAAGCATACCGCCACTTCGGATAATCCAACCTCTATCGCCGATATAATAAAGCCGTAAATGAAGGAGTCGGCCTCTAAATATAAAAGCGAAATTTCTGCGCCAACTATTATTGCGTTAAAAAGAATCGGTGGCAAAAGGCTCAAAATGGGTAGATTAAAGGTTTTAACAAAGCGGAGACGCCTTGTCAGAATAGCGGCAAGCAATGTGGCAAGTGTGCCGAAAAACATATCTGCAATATTAAAACTGAAAATATTAGATATAAGGCAACCAATAACTAGCCCCGGTATTGCTGCGGGTGTAAAAATGGGTAGAATAACAAGTGCTTCCGATAGCCTATATTGAATGGGACCGAAAGCAAGGCCTACCGTGTTGCTTAAAAAAGTGAGAGCCGCATACATAGCGGCAATAATTGCACCCGTTACAATATAACGGGTGTTTGTTTTTGTTTTCATAGGGGAATTCCTCCGTAGTTTTATTTTAAGTCAGGATATTGCGAACTGACTAATTGCTTAATTAATGGCCACAGGATTCGCAGTGGTCGCAGTCGTGGTGAAGTTCCCCAACAAATGGGGTGGGGTCAACACCCTGCCTTGTGTAATAATCGGCAAGAGCGGCCTTAATTGCCTGCTCGGCTAAAACAGAGCAATGAATTTTATGGGTGGGTAAACCGCCTAAAGCCTCAACAACCGCCTTGTTTGAAAGTTCAAGTGCCTTTTCAATGGGCTGACCTTTAATAAGCTCGGTTGCGATAGAACTTGTGGCAATAGCCGAAGCGCATCCATAGGTTTTGAATTTAACATCAGCAATAATTCCGTTTTCTATTTTTAAGTACATACGCATAATGTCGCCGCATTTTGCGTTTCCTACTTCACCGACACCATTAGCATCAGGTAGTTCTCCAACATTTCTTGGATTTTCAAAATGATCCATAACTTGTTTTGTATACATAAATTTATTCCTTTTCTTCCTTTTTAATTCTATCCCATAAAGGAGACATACTTCTGAGTCTATCAATTATAGGCGGTAAAATTTCGCAGATATATTTTGCATCTTCCATAGTGTTATCTTCCGAGAAAGAAAGTCTTAAAGAGCCGTGGGCTACTTCATGGGGAAGACCTATTGATAAAAGTACATGGCTAGGGTCAAGCGAGCCTGAAGTGCAAGCAGAGCCTGAGGAGGCGCAAACGCCCTTTGCATCAAGCATAAGGAGAAGAGATTCTCCCTCAATTCCCTCGAAACACATATTAACATTACCGGGAAGCCTTTTAATTCTATCTCCGTTAACGCGCGAACGCTCAATTTTAAGGCAGGTTTCCATTATATAATCGCGGATTTGCTTGCATTTTTCATTTCTTTTTTCCATTGTTTCTGCCGATTCTTTAAGTGCGGCAGCAAGGCCAACTATACCTGCTGTGTTTTCGGTGCCTGCGCGCTTGTTTCTTTCCTGAGCGCCGCCATCAATTAGGTTTTTCGGGAAAACACCGCGGCGGATATATAAAACGCCCGTTCCCTTAGGTCCATGGAATTTATGACCCGAAAGGGAAAGCATATCTATATTTTCTGCTTTAACATCTATTTTAATATTGCCAACCGCTTGAACGGCATCGGTGTGGAAAACAATGCCTTTTTCTCGGCATATAGCGCCAATCTCTGAAATGGGTTGAATGGTGCCGATTTCATTGTTGGCATACATTATGGTTACAAGGCCGGTTGTGTCTTTAATAGCATTTTTCAACTCTTCGGGGTCTACAATTCCGTTTGAATGAACATTTAAAAGAGTTATTTCAAAGCCATCTTTCTCAAGACTTTTGAGTGTGTGCAAAACTGCATGATGCTCAAACTTGCTTGAAATAATATGGTTTTTACCCTTTTTAAGCATTGTTTTGGCATAGCCTTTAATGGCCCAGTTATCGGCTTCACTGCCCGAGGCGGTGAAATAAATTTCATTATCTTCGGCGCCGAGTATTTCAGCTACGGTATGCCTTGCATTTTCAATTGCAATTTTTGAAGAATCCGCGAAGGAATAAAGGCTTGAAGCGTTGCCAAATTCGGTTGTTAAGAAAGGCATCATGCTATCAAGCGCAGTCTTACTTAAAGAGGTTGTTGCGCTGTTGTCAGCGTAGATAAATTTTTGCATTCAAAAAACTTCCCTATATAAATATTATTTGTCCGTAATATTGTATACCATTTCAGTCCACTTTTCAATAGGCAAATCAAAAATTTTTGTAAAAATCTACCGCTAATTTATCGCATCGCTCGTTTTCGGGATGCCCCGCGTGGCCCTTAACCCAATTAAATTCAACATCATGAATATCTAAGAGGTTTAAAAGTTCTTCCCAAAGGTCAATGTTTAGGGCAGGCTTCTTATCAGCCTTGCGCCAACCATTATTTTGCCATGACCTTGCCCATCCTTGATTTATAGCATCAACAACATATTTTGAATCGGTTGTTATTTTAACAAGGCAGGGCTCTTTTAAGGCCTTGAGCCCATAAATTACCGCGCTTAATTCCATTCGGTTATTTGTGGTTTCGCGCTCGCCTCCGCAAAGCTCTTTTTCGCGCCCTGCATAGCGGAGAATTGCGCCCCAACCTCCAGGACCGGGGTTGCCTGAGCAGGCACCATCTGTAAACATTTCAATATATTTCTTCATAAATTAATACCTTCTGTATGAGCCGATTACCTTGCCTAAAATTGATGGATTTTCGGGGTAAATCGGGTCAAAATCTTCGTTTTCGGGCATAAAGACAATGGTGCCATCCTTTTCTTTTATGTAACGCTTAACGGTGGCTTCATCGCCATCCATACCAATTACAATATCGCCAACACTTATATAAGCGTTTTTATCTGCTATAACAATATCTCCATCTAAAATGCCAACATTTTTCATACTGAGCCCCACAACCTTTAGCGCAAAAAGTCCCTCTGAAGAGCCTGCGGAAAAGGGAATATAGTCCTCAATTTCCTCAACTGCTAAAATAGGTTTACCCGCAGTAACCCTGCCAAGCACGGGTACTTGAGCCACATTATCGGCACCCTCAATACGAATTGCTCTAGAAAATCTTGGGTCGCGGTAGATGTAGCCGCCATCCTCCAAAGCCCCTAAAATAGCGTGAACGGTTGAGGTTGATTTAATTGAGAGCGCATTGCATATTTCGCGAACGGTGGGGGGTACACCTTCAGAAATGGTTTTAACAAGATAGTTATACACTTTTAATTGCTTTTCGGATAAAGTAGGTCTTGACATATATAAACCTCCATAGTATTTTTCCTATTATAGTATAGCAGAACGCTTGTTCTTTTTCAAGGGTTATTTCTTATCTTTTGAAAAAATTTCTTTAATAGCTATTATAATTAAAAAACCACCGAAAAGTTTTGTTAAAAGAGCGGTTTCAAGAAATCTTGTTAAAAAAAGACCAAGCCCTGCCCCTAAAATTCCAAAAATTGTAATGGGTATAATGTTTTTCCATTTAATTTCTTTATTTTTAATGTATATTATTAATGAAAAAACAGCGGTAGGTATAAAGAAAATAAGGTTAATTCCTTGGGCGGCAAGACCACTGATAGTAGTGAAAAGGTTAAGGTAAATAAGCAGCACCGCGCCGCCACCCATACCCATTGAGGCAATAACCCCCGAAAAGATTCCGGCTAAAAGGGCAGAAAAATCTATTTGCATAAAAGTCTTACTCCCGCATAAAGCATAAATCCCGCAAATATATAGCGAAGCGTTTTGCTTGATAATTTTTTCATAAATTTAGTTCCTATAAATGCTCCGATTATTCCACCGGGGATGTAGGGAAGAGGGTCGGTAATCGATACATAGGAAGATAGCAGATAAACAATGCTGCTAATTAAAGTTATTGGTAGAATTACCGCAATGGCATTTTCCTGCGCCTGTTTTTGAGAAAAACCCATCTTTTTAAGAAGCGGCACCGTTATCATACCGCCGCCTGCGCCAAGCAGTCCGTTAATAAATCCTGTAAGCGTTGCCAATGCTCCAAAGGTTAAATTGAATTTTTTTAGTTTTTTCATATTTTTCACCTGTTTTAGTATTAGCGGCAAAAGGTTATAAATACAAAAAACGCACCTGTTTAACAGATGCGTTTAAGATTATACATTTAAGGTTTTTGTTTCTCCCGGTTCAATACTGAAATGCTTTCCATCAACCACAAACCAAATTTTCATAAGGGTGGGGTTGTAGCAGATTGTACCATCGGCGCTAAAAATGAGTGAACGATATGCATTAACATATTCATAAATTTCTATGTTTGTGGCATACCAGGTGTCCTCTTTGTTTGCGATTTTATCGCAAAGGGCGCGGAGCATATCGCCTAAATTTTCATCAATTCCATAGGCGTGTCCCCAGGTGTAGAAAAGCTTTGGCCAAGCAGCATCGTTAGTGCAATTTTGCTCATTTAGTGAGCAAAACTTATCGGCGAGCTCTAAATAACCTGCATCTCCGGGAGCAATGGTTGAGCACCAATTGTGCCAATCCTCAGGGAGCATAAAATCGTTTCTGCGCACAAGGGAGCGGGCATAAACAATTCCGCAATCGGTAAGAATTCGCTTAACATCTTCGTAGGTAGCACCATTGTGGAAACGAGCAATGCCCGAATCGGGATAAGCCATGCCGCGAATGATTTTTCCAAAAGTTTTCTCAAGCTCACGGCGGCAGTCTAAAACATCGGTTATTATATCAATGGCGGTGTTGCTTCCCGGTGCTCGATGGCGGTCTCCATGAACAGCAATTTCATGGCCTGCATCTAATAAATAACGCTTGATTTCATCTGCATTCAAGAATTTTTCGCCAGGATTTTTAATGAAGCCGCTGCAAACATTAAAGGTGCATTTTAAATTATAGGAGTTTAATAACTCGGCAAGCTTTATATCCTCACGGCAACCATCATCAAAACTAAAGGTAACGGCCTTAAGTTTGCCGCCCGGGAAACGCATATATCTGTAACGCATAATAAAATACCTTCTTTCAAAGGTTATAATACACTTATTAATTTTAAAAGTCAAGAAAAAAGACTTGATTTTAATAAAAACATTGGTTATAATAGGTGTTGCGTAAAAATGTTTAAATATAATGCGCCGGTGTGATGGAATTGGCAGACGTGACGGACTCAAAATCCGTTGATGGCGACATCGTGCGGGTTCGAGTCCCGCCACCGGCACCATGTTGAATGTTCATAACGGACTTGACCGTTATGAACATTCTTTTTTATGCACATCAGTATTTTCTATGTATCGGAGCAGGGTATCCTGCTCCTTTTTTGTTATGCTGTTACTTTCTTTGGTATATACGAAACCGCCACTCCTTGCCTTGTATCCTTTGTCAAAGGCCGTGAGACGGCGCTTTCGGGGATTTCTATATAACCTACGAATCGGTAGAATATCACAATTCGTTGGGTTTTATATTTTCCTTCGCCTTCGGTTTCGTGAACTTCAATATGGTCTATAAGTTCGCGGATTAGCGGTGCCGTTATGGTTTTCATCTCCATAAATTTCTCGATTGCCGATAAAAACATCTCTTTGTGAAAAACTTTCTTGTTGAGTTCATCAAGTTGAATTTTAAGATTAAAGATTTTCTTTTTCAGTTCTTCCTTCTCATTTTCGTATTTGTGGGAGAGTTCCATATAAAATGAATCTGTGACCTTACCCGACACATTGTCCTCATAAAGCCGTTCATAAAGAACATCAATTTTATTGATTCTCGCAAGGCTTTGGTCAATTTGTGTTTTGGCATTTTTCTGTTCGTCGAGCATATCTTTATTAGTTTTTTCGGCAAGCAGTTTCGCAAATCCCTCTTGGTCGTATTTCAGATAGTCGGCAAGTCGTTGTAGTTCATAGGTTACCACTTCCTCAATTGCATCGGCTCTGACGTAATGCCTTGTTTGACAAGTGCCTCTATAATCATTTACATAGTTTGAGCAACTGAAAAAGTGGATGTTCGGATTTTTGGTGTTGGTGTGAAACCACAACTTGCTCCCGCAGTCGGCACAGTAAAGCATATCTGAAAAAATGCTTTTAATAGCGTTTTGCGGTTTGGGTTGTCTTCGTCTTGTAGAAACGTTTCTTTTTTGCACCTGTTCAAAGGTTTCACGGTCAATAATCGGCTCGTGTACATCCTTGAACACCATCCATTCCTCTTTGGGCTTTGGTATGCGTTTCTTTTTCTTAAAGGATATAGAATAGCTTTTGAAGTTAATGACGTCACCGCAGTATTCTTGCTGAGAGAGAATCTTTGCAATACTTGTTTTGCACCACTTGTAAGGGTTTGGTTGCTTAATCTTTCCTCCTCTCGGAAGCCCTTTGGATTGCCAATAAGCCATTGGAATTAACACCTGCCTTTCTTGTAGTATTCTTGCAATTGTTTCATTGCCTTTGCCCTCTAAACACATTTTAAAAATATCCTTTACAACACTTGCAGCTTCTGGATCGATGATCCATTTCTTTTTGTTTTCGGGATCCTTCATATACCCATAAGGTGGTTGAGATAA
>JAZOQP010000013.1:0-69756 GCA_045656145.1 Acutalibacteraceae bacterium | reverse complement strand
ACCTACGCCATAGCAAATCTTTCTATAAAAATTCAAAAGTTTCTCTATTTCGAATTGATTCTCATCCGAAATATATTTATATAATCTAAAAAGAATTGCATTATTCATACCCAATTCTGCTAAATTTAGTATCTTTAAAATGTCGGTAAAAAGACCGTTAACGCCTGAATATTCAAGGCCTAACAATCTTATAAAAACTGCTTGCAAAACAAAGCTTAATATACTACTTATTAAGGTGCAAGCAATACCAACTATGCTATTTATTGCTGATTTTTTAGTTCGCGACATTATCCGTTCTTCTTTCTGATTTTATAAAAACAAATAAACCTAATTATTCTCACTAGCTGTTATTAAATAATGTATTGATTTGAATCTTTTTAATCATATACGTATCCACTCTAAACGATTTGATTAATGAAATCATTTAAATTATTAACCCAGATTTCCATTGAATATTTTTCTTCTAATAAACTTTTATTGTACTCTTTTTCCTCTTTAGAAATATTAAAACCTAAAGCCTCTTTTAAAGCATTTGAAAGAGCCTCAACATTACCGGATTTAAACTCAAATCTAGCTTTAAATTCGCCTGACCACGATGTTCCGTCAATATTTGAAACAACCGTTATAAGTCCCGAATATATCGCCTCTGCAAGAGCAAAAGAAAAACCTTCACTTCTGCTTGCTGAAATCATTATATCCGCTTTCTGATAAAGATTTGCAACATCGCTAGTTGGCTCTAATAACTCTAACCACTCAGGTAATCCATCATATCTTTCTGCAACATACTCATACGTTTTTTGCTGAGAAGATACCAAAAGCTTAAATTTAACACCCTCTGCAAACAACTTTTCACAAGCATCAAGCGTTATATCTAAACCTTTTACCGTCGGCTCCCATCCAAAAATAAGAATATTTTTCGCATCAGAATTAACTCTCATTTTTGTTTCTAATCTTGAAAAATCTAAACAATTATGTATAGTTACACATTTATTGCGAGGTTTTAAACTATTAATCGCTTTAGTTACAGGTTCTGAAACAGCTATATGATAGGTTTTTCCAAAACCTAGAATGCGGAATTTTAGGAAGTTTTTGACCCTTTTGATCTTATCTTTCACATTAACATTCATTCTCATGTGCCAAATAACAGGTGTAAAAGGTGCGGCAAAACGAACTGTTAAATCCCAACCGCACATATGAGAATAAATTAAATTTATTTTTTCCTGTTTAAAAATTTTTCTTAGTTGCTTAAAATTATTAAAAGAATTAGGATTGTATTCAATATAATAAATTTTTGTGTTCTGCTCTTCTAATAGTTTTATCCAAGAAAAATTTTCAACTTCTTTCGGGAAAATGAAAACAACTTTATTTTTGTCTTTTAACATCATATCTTGAAAAGCCACTAAAGATGCCACAAAATTACTGTAATAAGGTCCAAAATAACTAGAAACTACCGCACAGTTAATTGTTTTCATTTTACTCCTCCACAACTAATTTTTCATTTATGACCCATTTTTTATACTCATCCAATACAAAAAGTTCTGTTGTATAATACTTATTAAAAATCATTATTTTCTCATCGATAAGATTTTTTTCAAGAGGAAAGCACTCTATATCTTTATCTAATGCCGGAACCAACAATTCCCCTTTATACAGTTCCTTAACCGCTAAATGAACTCTTCTATGCATTTCATGCCCATATTCACCTTCGGCATTATGTGTTAAACAAGTATTAGGGTTAATTAAAGTTAAAACTTCACTAATATATGATTTTAGCAACGAACTTCTTTTATCTCTAGAATGTAAATTATAGGCTCTATACTTCACACCATAATATTTCATTACTTTCTTAAAACAAGGATATCTTCGCAATGACCATCCGGTAGTTAATAATACAACATACGGTTTATGTTCTTTGATGAATCTATGAAAGAATAAGGTATCATCATCCGGATGTGCAACAAATAAGACAGTTTTTTCCTTCGGAGGCGATACTTTATCCCTCACGCGCCAATAAACTAATCTTATATTATTCAAAAGCATCCCAAGGGCCACATATAATTTATGTGCATATTGTTTAATCATAATTATAAACTCTCTAACATTTCTTGCACCGCTAGAACAGTATTCTCGGTGCTAAATTTTTTTCCACGTATTTCTGCTTGTTTTTTATACTTGGCCAATAGCTCTTTATCTACTAGTAAAGTTTTTAAACCTTTATAAATACCTTCTTCACTATTCTCTGTAACGATGCCATATTCATTGTTATAACCTAACAACTCATAAGCTCCTGAGCAGCAAGTACTCACAACAGGAGTTCCGACTACTAAAGCTTCGGTAACCGCGGTTGAAAAACCCTCTCTTCTTGAAGAACAAATAAATAAATCAGCATTTTTAACATACTTATAAGGATTATCAGAAAAGCCTAACAAATGGAAAGTATTAGAAACATCCTTTTCTTTTATAAGTTTCTTTAAACAATCAGTTTCTTTTCCTGTTCCTAATATATATATATGGTGTTTAAATCCTTCCTTTATAAGTTTTGAATGAACCTTAATTAATCTATCATATCCTTTTTGGGGCATTAATCTACCAACCGAAACTATATTATAAGTATCCGTGGGAAAGGGGGTCTCCATTTCTTCCTTCGCTTTTTCTTGAATTAAATTAGTTTCATTAGTATTATACAATACAGTACATTTGTTTTCTAAATTTGAAATTTCCAAAAAATTATCTTTAACTGTATTCGCAACACAAACAATTATGTCATATTTACCATAGCTTTTTTTTGCTTCGTTTAGAGAACGAAAACTATGAGAAAAAGCCTTTTGATTAGCATGCTCTACATGAATCCAACTGACTAATTTTGTTAATTTATCAGCACACCCCGAAACGATACGCGCGGTTGGACCTTCAAGATAAGAAACTACAATATCATATTTACCTTTTATAAAAAACTTATATAAAAATCTAGGGGGGAACAATTTTAAAAGATGTATATTACCTCTAAATTGTTTAAGTTTACCTTCAACAAGTTTTATATGACTATGCAAATATTTGGAGTTAACATCTGATTTAAAAAGAGTTCTAATTGTTAAATCATACTTTGATTGGTCTAAATTATTCACAAGATTAACTAAAACTCTTTCTGCGCCTCCGCCCCCTAAATTAGGTATTAAAAAAAGTATTTTTTTCATATTAATACCCCGATTCTTTTAAAAAACAAACTTAAAGTTATTAAGTGCCCCCGCTTGAGAAATATCATACCACCAAAAAATAACATATAACAATAGAATAACAACTCTGAGAATATTTCTATTTCTAAAAGATATCTCTTTTAATAATTCGGGGATGCCTAAAGCAAGAAAAGGAGTGGTATATATACCCATACGTGCTAAATAAGCGCTATTAGAGGTTGCAAACATCATAATACCATTTAAAATAAGTAAATTGAGCCACATTTTTTGGTCATTAGTTTTTTCGCGATTCCAATAAAAAATAAGGAAGAATATCGCCGGAGCAACTGCAACCAAAATTCTTAATCCATTAACTGACCTTGTAATATACGCACTATTTATTCCGTAATTTTGTTTTAATAAAAACCCTGCTAATTCCAAAACGCCATTAAATGAAAACAGTATTACTACGCTACCTATAATTAAAAACGCTATATTCCTAAAACGTATTTCCCAATGGGTTATAAAATAAGCGAAAATCATAATAATTGCCGATGTGTGAAATAAAAATGCAATAAAAACAGTTAAAGCATATTTCCAAAATTGCTTTTCTTTTATGTAACGGATTCCTGAAAATATTATAGCTGACGCCAAATACTGCCTTATTCCGTTGAAACTACCGTGCCAACAACCCAAAAATAAATACAGTAACGTAGCTGTAATTAAACAATTTGTGTTTTCATATATTGTTTTTAAATATAAAATTACAGTTACGGCTGCTGCTAAAAAAATTGCAGTAGTTCCATTTCCTTTAATTAAAACCGTTATCCAACATAAAAAATAATATCCCGGCTCATTTAAAGTTATTAATCTTTCAAAAAAAAGTTTAGAACTTTGAACATATCCTATATAATAATTTTTAAAATCAGAGCCTACATTATACCTGAATCCCGCAACAAAAATCAAAGTACACACAGCAAATAAAAAAATCGCCATAGTAAGTTGCGTATGCTTAACTCTTCCAAGGGAATTATATTGCACAAACTTGTAATCATATGCCTTTGCTAAAACTGTAAAAATAAATACAATAAATAGAGTAATATAGTAAACGCCCATTTGTTCTCCTCTAAATTTCTTTGTTTTTAAAATTATTATAAATAGAAATAAGATAAACCGGTATACTAGACTTAAATAAAGTTATAAAAAAGGATTTAATAATCCACCATTTGGGATACCCCAATAATTTATATCCATACCTTCTTATTTTAAATGCTCTCCAACGCGACTTACTAGTCCTTCGTCTCATAGCAGATAAATCTTCTCGCACCAAATACAAAGCTTCTGGTATATTTTTCCCTTCAAAATCTTTATAAAAAAATCTAAACCATAAATCAAAATCTTCTGCGCGTTCAGTCACTTTAGAAACCCTATACCCATCTAATAAATCATAGACTTTTTTACGAGCCATAATTGTTGCATGGAAAAAAGGAGTGGAATTTTTTAAGGTGAATCTATTCGGATTAAGTGGGGTTTTAACAACTTCTGTAAAGCCATTGTCATTAAAACGTTGCATATAAGTGCCTACCAAATCGATTTCAAGATGTTCATTTAAAAAGTTGACTTGTTTCTCAAAACGCTCTAGAACAGATATATCATCCCCATCCATCCGCGCTATAAATTCTCCATCAGCATATTTCAAACAATGGTTTAGAGTGAATGCTAATTTAGAATTAACTTTATTTCTAATTAAAACAATTTTATCTGGATATTTGTTCTGATATTCTTTGGCAATTTTATATGTATCGTCAGTAGAAGCATCATCGCACATAATCAATCTCCAGTTAGTATATGTTTGCGATATTAGTGAATCTAATGCCTCTGGCAAAGTATCTGCACAATTATAAATCCCCATTATCACTGAAATTTGACCCTTTACCATATGAACCCCTTATTTTTCAATTAATTTTTTAGGTAATATGAATTTTTCGCCTAAAATGAAATCAAATTCATCTGGTTCAAAAACCGTATAACCGCTTGCATTATGAAATGTTAATTCACCAAATATTATTTGACCCTCTATATTATAAAAATCAACTCGTACATGCGGAAAATCTTTCGATAAAATACGCGCATATTCAACCATTTTATCAAAATTCTTAGGCTTAGGGAGTTTCTTTGTTATTGGTGCAAAATCCATTCTGCGATATGGTAACTGTTTAAAATCCATATCATAGAATCCCAATTTTCCGTTGGCATGATTATCAGTGTAATCTATCATTGTATACAAACAATATGGTTCACCGTTGAAACAGAAAAACTTGTAATCGGGTAAATCATTATTTTCATCACGAGGTAAAAGTTTTTCAAAAATTATTCTTGGTTCTATATTTTCATAGCACCATTCACCTGAAACTGATTTTGCTTTATGAGCTAACCATTTTTTTGCATCCGCTCTAAGAGCGTTATGATCAGCTTTAGTATTATCAAAGATAAATCTATTTGTACCAGAACTATTATTAGCCTTCATCGCATAACTGCTTGGTAATTTAGAAAAATCAATGTTTTCTACCTTATCATAAACAGCATACAAATCATTAAGCAAAAAACCTAATCCCTTACTTTCCACGTACTCTCTTACTGCATATTTATCTGCACATCGAGTGATAAGATTTGTTCTATAATTGAGTTTGTACCACTGGATTTTTTCTGTATAGCGTTTGGGATGTTTTAAATCAAGTTTATGTCCTGTCTTTATTGGATATTGAAGTTTTATCATCCAACTGTCAGGTATAAAAGACAACATTTCCAATATTCTCAATCGCAGTTTTTGACTTTTAATAATTTTCTTGTAAAAATTCATTACAAGTTCTCCTTATACCACTCAATTGCGAGTTTGATACCATCGGCGAAGCTATAATCCGGGTCATAGCCGAGAAGTTCTTTTGCTTTACTGATATCGGCATTTGAGTGTTTAATATCCCCTGCTCTATCGGGGCCGAAGTTTGGCTCAATATCAAGGTTTAGCGCCTTTGTGAGTCCATAATAAATATCGATAAGATACTCTCTGCCACCGTAGGCTATATTAAACGCCTGTCCTGCAGCGGATGATGGCGCTAAACACGCCTTTAGGTTTGCCTCGATAACATTATCGATATATGTGAAATCGCGGCTTTGCTTACCATCGCCATTAATGGTGGGGGTTTCTCCGTTTAAAAGAAGCTTTAAGAATTTCGGAATTACAGCAGCATAGGCACCATTTGGGTCCTGACGGCGACCGAAAACATTAAAGTATCTCATACCGTAAGTATCGAGTCCGTAATGCTTTGTATACTGCTTGGCCCATTCTTCATCACATCTTTTAGATACGGCATAGGGCGATAAAAGATTTCCCTCAATTCCCTCTTTTTTAGGAAGATTAGGTTCATCGCCATAAACACTTGAGCTAGAAGCATAAACAAACTTCTTAACGCCCGTTTGTCTTGCAGCCTCGAGCATATTGAGAGTGCCAGTTATGTTGTTAGCACAATAGAAAAGAGGCATTTCAATACTTCTCGGAACGCTTCCCCAAGCTGCCTGATTAAGAACGAAATCTACGCCTTCGCAGGCCTTTATGCAGGTATCTAAATCTTTAATATCGCCTTTGATAAACTCATAATTGGGGTTATCTATAAACATATCGATATTCTTTTGGTGGCCTGTTGATAAATCATCAAGAGCGCGCACCTTATAACCCATATTAAGAATTGCTTCGCAAAGGTTACTTCCTATAAAACCTGCTGCACCCGTTACTAAAAAGAGCGAATCCTTCGGAAACTTTAAATTTTTATAACCCATTTATAACACCTAACTTTTAGAATTATAATCTCCAATAAATATAATCTGCTTTTTCATACTCTTTGCGGTTAAGAAGTCCCTTTAAGTCAAGAAGAACTTTTTTGCCATCGCCGAACATAGCACCGATTTCATCCATGGAGAACTTCTCAAACTCGGTATGAGCAACCGCTAAAATAACGGCATCCATATCCTTAACAGTGCTTATATCAACAAACTCTACACCGTAAAGGCGCTTTGCCTCATCAGCATCAGCGGCAGGGTCGGCAACAACGGGAGTAATTCCGTATTCACCGAGTTCATTGATGATATCAATAATTCTAGTGTTTCTCGTATCTGGGCAATTCTCTTTAAATGTGAAGCCGAGAATTGCTACCTTCGCGCCCTTAACTGCCTTATTTGCGCTAATTAGACTTTTAACTACATTTTCGGCAACATACTTGCCCATATCATCATTAATTCGGCGACCCGAAAGAATTATCTGAGAATGATAACCGAGCATTTCGGCTTTATATGTAAGATAATAGGGGTCAACACCGATACAATGTCCACCAACAAGACCCGGATAAAACTTTAAGAAGTTCCATTTTGTTCCTGCTGCTTCAAGAACCGATTTTGTATCAATTCCCATTTTATTGAAGATGATAGAAAGCTCATTCATGAATGCAATATTAATATCTCTTTGGCTATTTTCAATAACCTTTGCAGCCTCAGCAACCTTAATCGACTCAGCTCTATGAACGCCTGCCTCAACAACAAGCTCATAAACCTTTGCGATTTCATCAAGGCTTTCTTCATCCATACCCGAAACGATTTTAACGATGGTTTCAAGTCTATGAACCTTATCGCCGGGATTGATACGCTCGGGAGAATAACCAACCTTGAAGTCTACGCCGCATTTAAGTCCCGATTCCTTTTCCATAATCGGAATGCAAACATCCTCTGTAACGCCGGGGTAAACAGTAGATTCAAAAACAACTATGCTTCCCTTTGTTAGATTTCTACCAACTATAGCGCTTGCACCTTCAACAGGAGTTAAGTCGGGAGTATGGTCATCGTTTACAGGGGTAGGAACTGCTACGATATGAAATTTTGCTTCACGAAGTTTAGTTTCATCTGCTGTAAATTCAACGGTTGTGTTCTTTATAGCCTCATCGCCAACCTCATTAGTGGGGTCGATTCCGCTCTTATAAAGCTCGATTTTCGCTTTGTTTAAATCGAAACCTACAACCTTAACCTTTTTAGCAAATGCTACGGCAATCGGCATACCAACATAACCTAGACCTACTAAAGATATTTTTTCTTCGCCCTTTAAAATTTTCTCATATAAACTCATTTTTCATCTTCCTATCTACTGTTTATTTTTATGTTTAAACCCTTGCGAGTTCTGATTCCATCTCGGATTCTTCTATGATTCCCATTGTTTCCATAATTGAGCTATTAACTTTATGTACATCAAATTTATCTTCGGCTATTTTTCTACTAGCATTTCCCATAAGTTCTAGGTTTTCAGGGTTTTCAATAAGATAAATCATAGCATCCACCAAAGCATTAATATCCTTAACAGGAACCAGCAAGCCGTTAAGACCGTTTACAACCGTTTCTCTGCAACCCGGAGCATCGGTAGTAATAATAGTTCTTCCTGAGGACATTGACTCTAAAACGGTTTTAGGTGTTCCCTCTCTATACGATGGTAAAACAAACACGCTAGATTGTTCAATAAACGGAACAACATCACTTTGTTCACCAAAATACTCTACAATGCCTTCTTTCAAATAAACACCTAACTCCTCGGGGGTAAGCGCCGAAGGATTTGTGTCATAAGGACCAACAAGCAAAAATCTTATTTTTGGATATTTCTTCTTCACAATTTTTGCCGCTTCCAGATATTCAACAATTCCCTTATCTTTTATTAGACGGCTGATGTTCAGAAAAGCAAAATTATCAGGCAATGGTTTTACCGAAAATCTTTCAATATCAACGCCTGAACCGTTTATAATAACTGTTTTTTCTCTTGGCACAATTCCAAGCGAAGAAAAAAGCAAAACATCGTCAATATTCTGGAAGAAAACTTTTTTATTATGCTTCAATGCGGTTTTATATTCAAACTTTAAAATAGGTTTTAAAATTTTAGCTACCAATCCTTTAGAAATAAAGATTGAGCCACAACCTGCAATTAAAGAATAAATTTCTTTAATTCCTATTGAATGAGCAGCAAGCGAACCATAAATTACAGTTTTTGCTTGATAAGCAAA
Organism: Acutalibacteraceae bacterium; assembly: GCA_045656145.1. Taxonomy (GTDB): domain Bacteria; phylum Bacillota; class Clostridia; order Oscillospirales; family Acutalibacteraceae; genus SIG565. The sequence goes on along the minus strand of JAZOQP010000013.1, from coordinate 60,497 downwards.
AATTTTATCAGGTTTAATTTCTTTAAGAATTTTTTTAAGTGAGAGAAAGGTTTTGATATCGGTTAAAGGATTCATACCATTTCTCGAAAGTTTTGCCCTTACGTATGTAATGTTTTTTTCTCTAAAGGTTTCACTCCATTGCTCCTCAGGCTCATTACCAATTGCATAGACCTCATACCCCTTTTCGATAAAATCCTGCATCATATCCATTCTGAACCAAAAAAGCGACGGTGTGTGACTTGAAAGAACCGCAATTTTCATTACTGGATTTCCTCTTTTTCTTATTCTTCTTGTTTTCCCTCAACAAAGCCTTTCTTGGTAATAACCGCTGATATGGTTCCAAAAAAGCACTTAATATCCATTAGGAAGGTGAGATTTTTAACATATTCTCCATCCAAAGCCGCTTTTACCGGAATATCCAACTCATCCCTGCCGCTGATTTGAGCAAGACCTGTAAGGCCGGGAACAACATCATTTGCTCCATATTTATCACGCTCTTCAATTAAATCGAACTGATTCCAAAGTGCCGGGCGCGGTCCGATAATACTCATATCGCCTTTTAGAATATTAAACAACTGCGGAAGTTCATCCAAAGACATCTTACGCATAAATTTCTGCCAAACTGTCATATATGATTCGCTGTCTTTAAGCAAATGTGTCGGCATATCGTGAGGCACATTTGTTTTCATTGAACGAAATTTATAAATTGTGAAATGGCTCTTATGTATTCCAATTCTCTTTTGTTTGAAAAGAACAGGTCCTTTAGAATCAAGCTTTATAATAACTGCTATTATAAGCATTGGTATTGCCAAAACAACAACGCCTATAAAGGACAAAATAATATCAAACATTCTTTTAAAAAAGTTTTTATACATATTTTTTCTCCCTATTTAATTTATCTGATTCTAGTGAGCGGCGGAATCTTCTCGCCCGCTGCTACAACAGTGTTGCAATCGATATAGCAGCCATCGCCAACTACTGCATTATGCTTTACAACTGCGCCTGAGCAAATTAAAGCACCCTTGCCTATCTTTGCATTTGCCTGAACAACTGCCATTGGTTCAACAATTGTTCCTGCAGCTACCCTTGCCAACGGGGAAACAAAGGATTTAGGATGAATGAGAGTTGCCAATTTATAACCTAAGGCTTCAAGAAGATCAATAAATTCAGTTCTTAAATTTGAATCTCCCAAAGCTACAAAAGCAAATTTATATTCATCGGTGTAATTCCCTATTTCTGAAGTTTTTGCGATAGCCAATGGGGATTTATCATCGATAAAACTAATCTTATCAAACTTATTTAAAGCTTCTGCGGTTTCTTTCACTACATAACCATATTGACCTGCACCAATAATCAATAGATTCGAGTTCAAATTCTTCACCTCTTAAAGTCGTAAAATGCATTAGGGCATACTGGTGGCATTATTATATAATATATATAATATATTATACAAAAATTTTATATATAAGTCAACCTCAAAAAACTCTAATATTGAGTAAAAAAGCACCGGAAATAAATTCGGTGCTTTTTGTTAGTTAAAATCTATAATTTTATCGACATATTCGAAGGCTTTTGTGCGGTGGGTTACAGCAATGATTGTTTTATTAGTCATAGTTTTAATGTTTGTAAACAGTTTTTCTTCGGTTTCCATATCAAGAGCGCTTGTTGCTTCATCTAAAAGCAAAATAGGTCTGCCGGAATAGATAGCTCGGGCTATGGAAATCCTCTGCATTTCGCCCTCCGAAAGCCCTGCTCCGCGCTCGCCTAAATAGGTATTCATTCCTTCAGGCAACCTGGAAACAAAATCTTCGGCACAAGCTATTCTTAAGGCGCTATGAACCCTCTCATCATCGATATTTTTATCAAAGAATGACACAACCTCACGAATGGTTGCATTCATAAGAATATTGCCTTGCGGAACATACGCAAAAAGTCCGCGAGTGGCTTGGTTAAGCGGGATTTCGCCATTTTTAGTATTCAAAAATGCAGTTCCCGAATCAGGTCTATAAAGCGATAAAATAAGTTTCAAGACCGTGCTCTTGCCGCAACCGGATTTACCCTTAAAGGCTACCGTTTCGCCTTTGTTAATCTTTAAATCTAAATTTTCTAAAACGGCATTTTCAGTATAATTTTCGGTTTTATAAGCAAAGCTAACACCTTTAAATTCAAGGCTATCAAGGCTATTGTTATAAAACTCCTCTGCATCAAAATCGCTATCCGCTACATCATCAGAATATTCACTTGCTTCAAAAATTCTTTCGGCGCTGGCAAGCATTACATAGAACCTTGGAGCATAGCCCGAAATGTTTGCAATGGGTCCCTGAACCTGACCTAAAAGCTGAATAACAGCGGTAAAAGTTCCATAGGATATCGTTTTATTCAGAATCAAAACTCCTGCAAAAAGGGCCGCCAAAACGCGAATTGCATTCATAACAAAAGAGAAAGCCGAATTGGAAACATTAAGAAAACTATTCCTTTTAATGCGCTTAGACTTATGATTTTTCATAAAATCTTCCGCTTTTTCGGCGCATTCATCCTCTTTACCGTAAGATTTCAGCATCATAATAGAAGACATCTGCTCGGTTAAAAACACCCTTAAATTACCGTCCGCTTTTTGAACCTCAATATGTAGCTTCTTAGATATTTTTCTAAACAAAACGGTAACAGATACCAAAATAATCCCTAAAATCAGCAAAAATAGAGCAAATTTCGGCATAAAAAAGCTAAGTAAAACAAAAGCGCATAACATTCTTGTAGCGGTAGCAACTGCGCCCGGAATAATACCTGTAAGGCCATCCGCCACTACAACTGTATCACTTGTAATTCTATTAAGCCACTCTCCCGAATGGGTTGCAGTAACGGTTGAATAATCTTTTTTAAGCAAACTTTTAAATAAAACGCTCTTAAATGCATTTTCAATGCTCGATTTTGTGAATTCATTAAGGAAATAAAGAATAGCTCGCAAAACAAGTTGCACCAATGCCAAAACGGCAAAACCAATAACAGACTTAAACATCTGCTCTTTATTACCGCTTACGGCATTATCTATAATGCTTCTGAAAAACAAGGCATAGCCGACCCCCAGCGCCGCCTGAACGACCTGGATAATCAGCAAGATACCAATATATCTTTTTTTACCCTTAACAGTTCTTAAAATTTTAAGAAACGTTTCTTTGTTTTTCTTACTTTCCTGCATTTTTTCTTCCCTTTTTAAGTTTAAAATAATAATTTCTTACTCTTAAAATGAATTTTCGAATAAAAAACAAATCACACCACAAATGAACATAAAGCTTATATTTCAAACTATTGTTTTTTATTTCCTTGCCATTTCTTGAAACAGATGTTAATATGGCTAAAATTTGATTTTCCCTAATGCCAAATTCCTTATCATAGCGGTTATCCCCGCACATAATAAATCCATTTTCATCCTCGCCTAAGATTCGGTGCATAACATATTGACCGTTATCACGTTTATATAAAACGGCATCATATTTTTTTGGAGGTCTTGAAGGGATGGTTAAAACCATTAAATCTCTACCCTCTTTTATAAGCGGCATCATACTATCTCCCACATTATAATAGACCAGATACCCTTTTTCCTCCAACTCTTTTTCAAAAGTACTATTCATCTATAGCTCCGATTTGTCTTAAGGATTCAATTACCCTTAAAACATCGTTAAGAACCTTATTGTAATCTGCTTCATACTCTTTGCATAGCGCTTCAGCAATTTCAATAGGTGTGGTTTCTTCCTTTAATGCCTCTATAATAAAGGCTGCGGTTTTATTAGAACGCACTAGCCCTGAAAACTCCGAATTTGCAGTTGAAACGGTTATGTGTTCATTTGATACCTTATGAGTTATGAAAGTGCTTTTAAGTTTCATAATTTCTCTTCCTTTTTTATTTATTCATTCCATTAAAGGATACGGTTGCAGCGGTGGGATCGGTATTGCAGGAGAGTTCATAAACTCTAACTTTTTCTAAAAACACCGATAATACCGATAAAAACCTAGACATATTATCTATTTTTTGAGGGCGATAGGATTGAGATAAAACAACCTCCAAAATCTCGGCTGCCGTAATCTCATAAATTTCATTATCTGCCCCTCTTTTTAGAGCGCATAGGCCTTTGAGTTCAACCATTATATTGTTATCAAGGTTACTTTTGCCACTCCAAGGTGTTCCGCAAACATAAACCTTATTATCAAGAATTCGAATAATAGGTTTATCATCATTAACAACAACTACCCTATCTCCGAAATTAACGCGATAAAGATTAGTATGAGTGGATTTTCCTGTTCCGCTTTTGGCGGTAAAGATATAACCCTTATCATCTACCGAAACGGCCGATCCATGCAATAAAAATGCATCAAAAAAAGGTAATTGCTCGGCTATTTTTCTATAAACCGCTAAGGTTTCAAGATATGAATCAGAAAATTTTGCAATATCCTTTCCGTTTTTAATATCATTTTGCCGAGATTTTTCGCGTTCAAACTTAATGTCCTCTTCGGTTATTTCTAGCGAAAAATCAGGCTCAGACTCGGTTAAATAATTTTCGCAAAACTTTTTTGTGGTTTCAAATATTGCATTTATTTCTACTGTTATTTCAGCTACTTTAATTTTAAAATTAAACATATATAACCTCTAGTAATAATAATACTATTTTATAATACCACAATTTTAAAAATAAAGCAATAAAAAATCCCATATACGAAATGTATATGGGATAAATATTATTTTTGAGAATAAAAAAAGTCTAAAACTATTCTATCCAAATCGGCAGAGTCAATATAAAACTCATTGAACTCTTCGCCCATTTTATTACTGCCCTTCGGTGTTGAAAAAGTATCAAGAGTATACTCCGAGAACATATTGAGCATATCCGAAAAGGTTTGAACAGAAGAATTGGTTACCATTTTATCCGATAAATTTTCATAAAGCGATAAAAGCTTGGTTTCATCAGATTTATGGTTGGATTTAATTGCATCAAGAAGGCCTGTAAAATACTTCAGATGGCGAGCCATACGGGTGGAATTAAGGCCATCGCCGATAGTTTCTCTATGGCGAATATAAGAGACCGCCTGAGCCCCCGTAAGCTTCACTTTGCCCATAGGAATTGACGGAGTAACAGCCGAAAAATCCTCTTCGACATTCACTTCCACACCGCCTAAACTATCATTAATAAGCTCAATACAGTCCATTCCGATGGTTGCATAATAATCAATTTTTAGATTATAAAGGTATTCAGACACCGTTGTAACGACATTCTCCGCGCTATCCTTTAATCCTCTTCCATAGGTGTGCGCCAAAGCTAATTGCTGATCCGATTTTCCTGCCGGAAAGCCGTTAACACCCAAAACCTGAACGGGTATTACCGAATCACGATTAAGATTAAGAACCTTAATCGTTTTGTGAGTGTTATCGAATGAAATCAGCATAACAACATCAGCCCTTGCAGAGTTAAGATAATTATCACTCTCTACCACGGGGCCTGTGCGGTCTAAACCAACGAGCAAAAGGGTGGTTATATCCTGCTTGGGATAATATTTCACACCATCTCGCTCTATAACACGGCTAACATATGAATTTTCTTCATGTTGAGTGTTATTGGTTGCTATCTTAATAATATTGAAAAGGCTAACAACCAATACTGCACACAAAACAAGGGACAATAAGGCGAAAATACCTTTTTTAATCATAAATTTTAAAGCCTTAAATTATTCGGCAACTTTCTTATTTTTTGCGATGAGAAGTACAACTATTAAGCCTGCAGCTGCAGCAGCAATAGCAACCCAAACATAAAGGCTAACAGAATTATCGCCTGTTTGAGCAGAATTTTCAACTCTATCTACTAAGAATGCAATTGGGCATAAGTGGTCGAATTCACAAGTAACTGTGCCATCGCCATTGTTTATAACGCTATAGATGGTTTCCCACTCTTTAGTTTTGGGGTTCATCTTCATAGCGGTAACGAATTCGCCCTTCTTAACACCGAGGTTAAATGTAAGAGAAAGTCTATGATTTTTATCAAGAAGAAGTTCATTAGACTCTTCGCAAACTAAGGATACGTCGAAAAGGTCGCGAACGATAAGGTTATCTGCAGACTTCTTCTCGCCTAACTCTTTTTTAACGATTTTATCAAGCTCGGGAAGGATGGTGGAAAGCTTAATATCCTCTGCGGAAAGCTGTGAATAAGCTTCCTTAAGGTCTGCTGCTGATTCTTCCGGAATTTCTTTAGAAATATCAACATGAGCTACACCTGTAACAATAAGCTTTTGACCGGGGATTTCTTTAACAACTTCGCCATCGGATGTAACGATGTGAGCTACTGTATCTTCCTCAACACTGTTCTGAGGGCGAACAACTTCCGGTGCGGGTTTTTCTGTTACGCTGGGGGTGAATGGTGCCGCGAAAGCGACTGTGCCGATGCTTAAAACTAAGATTACGGCAAGGATAATGGATACGACTTTTTTCATTTCTTTTTCTCCTTAAAAAATATTTATTTCGTAGCTAAGCCTAAATCAGTTAAGAACTGATTTTCAAACTCAACTAATCGATTAAGAGTTTTCTCTCCCGATTTTTTTAATATGATTTCTTGTGCCTTTGCCATATTGGGCACACGAGAGGTTAAATTATGGCAATCGGAACCGAGCAAATGAACCTGCTCATTTTTCAAAAGCTTAATAGCCCTGATAGATTCAGGAAAACTCATTAAAAACGATGTGTTCATTTGAACAAAAACTTCCATTTCTGAAAGAATTTCGGGCAGACCATAAGTTTTAAATGCCGAAATATAGCGGTCAATATGCGCTATAACGGGGGTTAAACCTGTTTTATTTTTAAAATCTGCCAAACTATCAAGAACCGAATCGTTAATTGATGAACGATTCAATTCAATAAGAATACAATTTGAATTACCAAGAGTAAGTTTTGGGAGAATATCCCAGTCTTCTATTCCATCGAAATAGAAAACCTCAGCGCCAAGCACAATTTCGGGCACATTTTCTTCGCCCTCTAATTTTTCCATTAATCTATTATATGCCTCTTCGCGCTTTTCTAAAAATCTTTCGGGCCTATCTATATCTGCATAAAAATGAGGGGTTGCAATTACGGTTTTTACACCATCTGAATACTCTTGCTTTAGCATTTGAATCGATTCAGCAGAGGAAGAACTCCCATCATCGATATGCGCTAAAATATGGGTATGGAAATCAACCGAGAGTTTATTCATTAGCCCCGTTTTCTTCTGCAGCCTTTTCGGCTAACTGCTCCTTTGTTTTCTTCATTGCAGCAGCATAGGCCTTGCGGTAATAACCTCTATACTTATAGTAACGCTTATACTTACCATAGCTTGTGTTTCTCTCCTTAGAGCAGTTAAACACAACGCCAATAAGCTTTGTATCAACAAACTGGAACTGGGTTACAGCATTTGTTAATACAACTGTGTTACAGTAATTCTGACGCGATACTAAGAGAACGCCATCTACATAATCGGCTACAGCCAAAGCATCACCAACTTCGCAAATAGGCGGAAGGTCGACAATAATATATTCATAAACATCACGGAGTTTATCAATAGTTGCGGTCATCTTTTCAGAACTCATAAGTTCCATTGGGTTAGGCGGATTTTCGCCTGATACAATAACATCGAAAGAGGTTGTTGCATCCTTAAAATAATAAGGAGCTACAACTTCATTAAGCTTTAACTGACCTGTTAAATACTCAGATAAACCACTGGATTTCTTAATTCCTAATTTCTTATAAACCGAAGGACGACGAAGGTCTCCATCAATTAAAAGCACCTTTTTATCAAGCTGAGCTAAGCTGTTTGCAAGGTTAACAGATGTTATAGACTTACCTTCACCTGCGATAGAACTTGAAATACCGATAACATGGCAAGATTTTTCATCGGTAAATGAGAAGGAAAGCTTTGTTCTGAGAAGCTTATATGCTTCAGATGCGGCAAAGCTGATTTTATTACCAACAAACGCTCTATCATTAAGCGCATTTTTACCTGCAAGGTTCATATCGGGAACAACTGCAAGGATAGGCAATGTTGTAACGCCTTCGATATCCTCTTCGGAACGAACGGTTACATCAAGCAATTCTATAACAACTATAACTGCAGCTGCCACCACAGCACCCGCTAAGAAACCTAAGATAGTGTTTTTGCTATAATTTGGGGAGAAAGGAGCAGAAGGAGCTACGGCATAGTCAACAATCTTAGCCTCGGTGCCTTCGATAATACCTGAAATACGCTTAGGCAAAATATATGCTACTGCATTTGCTATTTTCTCGGCTTCCTGTGGATCAGAACTTGTAACTGACACCTGGAAGATTTCGGTTTCATTAACTGCCGAAGCGGTTACCATTGAGTTAAGTTCGGAATAGGTATAATCAAGTTCGGCATAATCTATTACTGCATTGAGAGACTCACGGCTTTTTAAAATAACAATATATGAATCAACAAGGCTCTTAGCTAGGGAGATATCTCCGAGCGTTACCGAGCCTACCGATAATGTATTACCGTTAACATAGAAAAGCGCAGAAGCGCGATACTTAGGTGTGATAAAATAAGAGGTTGCAAAAAAGGCTGCGCTGGCACCGATTATTGCAGCTAAAATTACTGCCCACAATCTATGTACAACCGCCATTATAAGCTTTCTTAAATCAATTGCCTGTTCTTCATTAAGGTTTGTTTTTTTAAGTGAATCCATATATACTACTCCCAATATTTTACATAACTATCCTATTTTGAATATTTAATACCTTTATAAATTTACCACACCCTGCTTCAAATGTCAACAAATTTAATAAAAAACTCTTTAAAATTTCAAAAAAATATTTACACGTTTTTTGCCTTATGTTAAAATAATGAAAAAGTGGGTGATATTTTGAAATACAAATGTGAATATTGCGGAACTCTCAATCTGTTTAACAAGACGGGTTATTGCAAAAATTGTGATAGAGAACTATCAGGCTTTGTTGCAAAAAAAGTGCAAAAAGGCACTCTTAATCCCGAAGCATACATCGATAGCAGCACCATAGAATGCAATGTTGATAAAGAAACTGCAATTAATAGACTAATGCAACTTGCCGGAAAATGCAGGGATACTCTAAATAACGGCCAGGAAATTGAATTCATTTGCAAAAAAACGGGAGAATTTGAGGTTATTCCATCTGATAGCGAAAAGTTTTTTTATGTATCAGGAGAAATCTATGAGGAATACGGAAAAACCAAGGTTTCGATTCGCTCTAACAAGCAAAGGCTCGGTATTTCAAAATGGCTCTATCCCCTATTTGTTTTATTAACATTAATTGTTTTTCTCATAAGTAAAAAATATATCTTTAAATTTAACACAGCCGATATTATTTTTGTTTTAATTTTCCTTTTCTATGAACTTAGTTTACTGCTGAATCTGAAAAAACTGATTAAAAACAGTTCAGAAGATTTGGGTATTATGAAAAGCGAAGTTATAAGAAGAATAAGAGCAATTGAAAAATGGGATAAATAATGTTAAAAACCGCGTTTTAAAACGCGGTTTTATTTTTGCAAATATTCTTTTAGGTAATTTAATGTTTTCTTTTTATCGGCCGACCAAAGCGGCGCTACTAAATCTTTTTTAGCGCCATCCCCTGTTATTCTGTGAACAACTATACTTTGGGGTAAAGCGGATATGCATTGCTTTAAAATCTCGGCATACTCTTCAAGTGTTAATTCCTTAATGTTTCCGTTTTTATATTCCTTTTCCAAATCGGTGCCCTTTAAAATATGAAGAAGATGGAATTTAACGCCGTTGGTATTAGCCTTAACTGCCGCCAGGGTTGTGTTAACCGGGTTATCGTCAGGAAGCCCTATTATTATATGGGTTATTACCTCAATACCGCTTTTCTGAAGTCTTTTTACCGCATCGAAGTAAATTTCGTTTTTATATCCTCGCCTTATATATTGCGCTACTTCATCATTTATTGTTTGAAGGCCGAGTTCAACCGTTACGGGTTTAATTTTATTTAACGCAGATAATAGCTCGATTTTTTCATTTTCCAAGCAGTCGGGTCTTGTTGCAATATTAAGCCCCACGATAAAATCAGGTTTAATAGCCTCATAAAATACTTTTTTAAGTTTATCAATAGAGCCATAGGTGTTTGAGTATGATTGAAAATATGCGATATATTTACCGCCTTTATTCTTAGCCTCTACCCTCTTTTTTGCTTTTTTAAGCAATAGCGCAATATTATCGCCACTTTCGGCAAATTCTCCACTGCCGCACTCGCTGCAAAAAATACAGCCCCTATCCCCAACCGTTCCATCGCGGTTAGGACAGGTGAAGCCACCATCGATTGATAGCTTATAAACTTTAGAGCCATATTTCTCCTTATAATATTCATTTGTCGATTTATACATAGCCACACCCCGAAGCAGATGATACATTAATTATAATATAAACTTTTTAATTTTTCAAACATTCGTCAATAATATATTGATTTAACGTTTTTTCTATGGTAGAATACGCTTGTTTAAAGGAGGTAAAAAGAAATGAGTTCAAAAATTATAAAGGGCTACGCTTTTGCGATTCTAAGCGCAGTTATATATGGCTGTATGCCGCTTATGTCAAGTTACATCTATGACGATGGTGTAAACCCCATAACACTTGTTTTCTTCCGCAATTTTTTTGCTGTTATTCCCCTTGGATTTTTAGCTTTTAGGGAAGCAAAAACCCTTAAAATTGATATAAAGCTTTTGCCTAAAATCACTTTGACTTCTTTATTCGGTTGCTTTTTAACCCCTCTTTTACTTCTCAGTTCTTACAACTTTATTCCCTCCGGGGCGGCAACTGTTTTTCATTTCGCTTATCCTGCCCTTGTGATAATTGCTTCAATTTTGTTTTTTAAAACTAAAGGTAATATCGCCACCATTATTTCGGTTGTGCTCTGCGTTATAGGAATAGCTTTGTTTTATTCGCCCGAAGTTAAACTTAATTTCCCCGGAATTGCCCTTTCCTTTTCTTCGGCAATCGCCATAACGGTTTATATTCTTATGCTTTCTCGCTTTAAAAAATACAATATCCCGGGGCTACTGCTTTCCTTTTATGTGGTAACTATAGGCAGTTTATTAACTTTTATTTTTTGCTTAGCCTCCAACTCGCTTACTTTGCCATCCTCATTTTTCGGGCTGGCACTATCCATTATATTTTCCTTGCTTGTTACTATCGGCGCATTTGTGTTATTCCAGCAAAGCGCTCTGATAATTGGCGGAGAACTCGCCTCGATTTTAAGCACGATAGAACTCGCTACAAGCGTTATAATCGGTTTTATTGTTTTTGGAGAACCACTCGGAATTCGTTTGATAATCGGCACGGTTTTGGTTATAATTGCAAGCATTTTAACTACCGTTTTCGATATAGTTAAAAATAAAAAGAAAGCTAATTTTAATTGACTTTAATATAGGCTTATGCTAAAATTTTTAAAGAAAATTTTATGAGGTGATATTATGCAATTTCCAAAAAATTTCATTAGAGCAACCGAGAAATTCACAACCTTTGAAGAGTATGTTCCGGCCCCCTATTTCAGAAAAAACTTTGAAATTAAAAAGGAAGTTAAAAAGGCCGAAATTATTATCACAGCGCTAGGCCACTATGAAATTTATATTAACGGCACAAATATCACAAAGGGATTATTAGCGCCCTATAGAAGTGCTCCTACAGATATTGTATATTACGATAAGTATGATATTACCGAATTGCTTCAAAGCGGCAAAAATGTTATTGGATTATTGCTCGGTAATGGTATGCAAAACTTTTTGGGCGGCTATATTTGGGATTTCGATAAAGCAATTTGGCGCTCTTCTCCGCAGGTTGCATTTTCTTTAAACATAGAATATACCGATGGCTCTACAGAAGATATAATTTCAGACACCTCTGTTAAAACTGCGCCCTCGCCGATACTGTTTGATGATGTTATAATGGGCGAATATTATGATGCTTCTAAGGAAATTGAAGGCTGGAATTTACCCAATTTTGATGATAGCGCTTGGAATTTTGCCATTAATGCTCCAACACCTATAGGAGAAACCAGACTTTGCGAAGCATCCCCCATAAAGATAAGAAACAAAATAACACCTGTTTCCATTACCGAAATTAATGGAAATTACGTTTATGATTTTGGCGTTAACTCCGCAGGTCTATGCGAAATTAACATAAACGGCGCTAAGGGACAAAAGGTTACCTTTAAATATTTTGAAACATTATATGAAGGTAAGCCCCACTATGATAACATTCGTTTTAGTTTCAACAAAAATCCAAACAACCATTTCCAAGAGGATATTTTATATTGCTCAGGGGATAAGAAAGATACCTACATGCCCCACTTTACATACCATGGATTCAGATATGTGGAGGTTATTGGTTTAACTAAGGAACAGGCCACAAAAGACCTGCTCACCTATTATGAAATGAGTTCTTCATTTGATCAAATAGGCTCTTTTAAATGCGATAACGAAATTTTAAACACACTTCAAGAAATGGTTATTAGAACCGACCTTGCAAACTTCTATTATTTCCCCACCGATTGTCCGCAACGCGAAAAACATGGTTGGACGGGTGATGCCTCCCTTTCTGCCGAACAAATTTTATGCAATTTTGATGCCGGCACCGATTACCGCGAATGGCTTAGAAACATCTATAAAACCATAAATGAAAAGGGTGAATTGCCGGGTATTGTTCCAACAGGTGGTTGGGGTTACTATTCAGGAGACGGAAACCCTTATGGTCCTGCTTGGGATGGAATTGTTATTAATCTACCCTATCATCTATATAAATTTTATGGAGATAAAGCCATTTTACAGGATGCGGTTTCTCCAATTATGAGATATTTAACCAACTGCTATCAGAAACTCGCCGCCGATGATATTCTTCACTTTGGTCTTGGTGATTGGTGCGTTCCTAACGATGATGCAGGTGCAGATAAAGAAACCAGACCTTTTATTACAACTATGATTTTAGCGGTTTTAGCTTACCGCGCTGCCGAAATATTCGATATTTTAGGCCTCCCAGAGCAAAAAGAATATGCTCTAAATCTTGCTAACCGCGCCAAAGAAGGCGTTAGAAAGCAGTATATAAACCTTGATACATGCAGCACCATTTATAATAAGCAGACCTGTCAGGCAATGGCAATTTATTATGGAATATATAATGAAAATGAAAAAGAAAAGGCAATTAAAAACCTTGTGAAGCTTATCAATGATAATGGAGGCAATGTTAATGTTGGTATGTTTGGCTCCAGAGTAATTTACAGGGTTTTATCCGAAAACGGATATTACGATTTAGCCTTTAATATGGTAACAAGACCCGAGCACCCATCTTTTGCATGGGCAATAGGAATTGGGCTTACAACCCTGCCCGAGCAGTTTATTGTGCCAGGCTTTAGACCAATGACTTCCCTTAACCATCACTGTTTCTGTGATATTTCGGGTTGGTTCTATAGTTGCCTAGCGGGTATTAAAATTAACCCAACCGCCAAAGATATTAAGAATATCGACCTATCCCCCTGCTTTGTTGAAAAGTTGAATTTTGTTGAAGCCTCCCATAAAAGCACAGTTGGAGATTTCAAGGTGAAATGGGAAAGAAATGAAAATGATGTTTTAATAAACGTTTCTTTTACAGGCGATTTTTACGGCACCATTAAACTGCCTAGCGGATACGCTTTTGAAAATGGAAATATCAAAACTGAACTTAAATGCGGAACATTTAAGGTAATAAAAAATAACAAAAAGGCTTGACCAATCGGTCAAGCCTTTTCTTTTAAAATAGAGTTGATACCCAATAAATTACGCCATACAAAACGCTAGCCAATGTACCGTATGCTATAACGGGACCCGCAATTGTAAATATCTTTGCGCCAACTCCCAAAATCCATCCCTCTTTTTTAAACTCTATTGCGGGGGAAGAGACTGCATTTGAAAAGCCGGTTATGGGAACGAGCGTTCCTGCACCCGCGTGCTTTGCCAATTTATGAAAAAGTTTTAGGCCTGTAAGCAAGGCGGCTAAAAAGATAAGCGTTACGGGGACTAACATTTTAACCACCTTTTCTTCGAGTCCTAAAGACTTATAAAGTTCTAAAAAAAGTTGGCCTATAAGGCAAATTATTCCGCCAATTATAAACGCCTTAATAAAATTCTTAACCTTTGGAGATGGTGGAGAGGCTTTTTTTACAAGTTTATCGTATTCTTTTTTTGTTATTTTCATATAAATACCCCATTTCAGTTTTATTTTTAACTAAAATGGGGTGTTTTATTAATTTTTTTCAAAACCAATTATAAGGCCGCCCTTTTCGGCATAGAAAGAACAAAGGGCTTGACAATTGATAATTTCGGTTTTAATAACTTTAAACTTTTTCTCAAGCATACTTTTAAGTTCGTTAGCGGCGGTAAGATTATTGCAATGACTGATTTTTACAGCCCCACCCTTCCAACTCATTTTGTCCATATGCATAAGTACACTATTCAGCGCATTTTTGGGGCCTCTCGCTTTATCCAGCAATTCTATAGTACCTATATCACTTGCCTTTCCGATAGCGCGAATTCCCAAAATTCCCGCCGCCTTGGCGGCTATTGGACTTACCCTACCATTATTGGCAAGATTACGCATAGACTGGAGAACAAATAAAGTGCCTAATTTTTCCTTATAAAACATAATCTTCTCGCAAATTTTATCGAAATCTAAGCCCTTTTTAATGTAATCTGCCAATTTTTCGATAATAAGCTTTAAAGCAGGTCCGGCTGTTAGCGAATCTATAACAAAGACTTTTTTATGAGGATTAGCCTCTTCATATTCACTTTTTGCAATATTTGCCGAATTGTAAGAGCCTGAAAGTCCGCTTGTTATTGTTACGCAAAAAATATAATCGGCATCATCAAATCGGCTCATCCAATCTTCAACACTTGGACAAGCCGTTGAGGATTTGCCCTTATAATATGATAATTCATCCACCATCTCGGTAACATTCAAATTATCATCATCAACATATTCTTTATTCTCTGTTATTATTTTAAGAGGCGCCGAAGAAAAAGAAACACCATCAATAAATTTTGTATCTGAAGAAGAATCAGCAATAATTTTAAATTTCATATAATTAATTTTTCCTTTCGGTTCCCCAGAAGAAGAGCGCTACAGTTCCGGGACCGGTATGTGAACCGATGGTAGTTCCTATTGAGAAAATTTGCGGTTTGCCGTTTAAATTTTTAAAGTTTTCAACTATTAAATCCGAAACGGCATTTGCATCTTCTATACAAGCCGAATTGCTAATAAAGCATTTGCCGTTATAATCTTTGCCATTTTCGGCATTCTCTATCATACAATTTGCTATTGCCTTTATCGCATTTGCTTTTCCTCTAATTTTATTTTGCGGAACGAGTTTACCCTTTGCATCCACATGGAGAAGAGGACAAATTTTTAAAGCGGTGCCAAAAAGTCCTGCAACCTTTGAAACTCTTCCGCCCTTAACATAAAATGTAAGGTCAGTTGAGAAAAACCAAAGATGCATTTTAAGTTTATTTTCCTCTATCCAATTATAAATATAATCAATATCCTTACCATCATCTCTTAAATCGGCAAGAGTATCAACAATAAGACCAAACCCTGAGGATGCTGCTAAAGAATCAACTACATATATTTTTCTTTCGGGATATTTTTCCTTTAAATCGGCCGCTGCAATACGCGCCGAATTATAAGAACCCGAAAGTCCGCTTGAGAGGGCGATATGTAAAATATCCTTACCCTCAATTAAAAAAGGCTCAAAATATTCATAATATTCATCAATATTAATTTGCGATGTTTTAGCATCGGCGCCATCAACCATTTTTTGATAAAAAACATCAAAAGGAAGAGTCTGCCCTAAATCATCGGGGTACTTCACTCCATCCAAATAATAATTAAAGCAGGCATATTTAATATTTCTGCTTTCAAAATATTCTTTCGATAGGTCTGCGGTTGAGCAGGTGCTCAAAATAAAATCGTTCATAATATAATCTCCTTAAAATTTGCTTTGGCAATTGAATTTTTGCCCGTTTGATTACATTATAATCGCTTCCCCGGGAAAAGTATATCTACACCTTCAAATTCCTTCTCTCGCCTTTAAAAAGGGAATTCTCAAAACACAAAACGCCACTCTCATAAATTGAGAATGGCGTTTTTATTACTTATGTTTATGAATTCTGAAGCCTAAAATAACCAAAATTTGAACCGGAATACCAATAATGAAGAGCAACCATCTGTTATAATTCAAAAACGCAAGATAAATGCAAAGAATTATGCTCCAACATAAAAGCGATACAAAAACCGCATTCATCTGTCTATTCCACCAAATTGCAGAAAAAACAAGAAGCACTATTACCGAAATTGGTAAAGCATAGGCAAAAATCATCCAATAAGTTATATCAAACACATTAAGAATGAAAAATAAAGTAAGTGCCAAAGTCCACACGCCAATAAAAGAAATAAGCGGAATAATTGCTTTGTTTTCCCTTAGTTGCTTAATGGTAAGCACTCTGGTTGATTTCGCCTCCGGATTTTTTAGAAGGTCATCAACACTAACTCCAAAAATTTCGCTAAGACCTACCAAAACCTTCGCATCGGGAATTGCTTCTCCTCTTTCCCAACGTGAAACGGCTTTATCGGAATAGTTAAGTTTTGCGCCAAGTTCAAACTGGGTAAGTTTATGGGCATTTCGCAGGTTAGTTATATTTTTTGAAAAAATCTCATTAAGGTTTTCCATAAGTATCTCCTATTAATTTATAGGCTTATTATACCACAAGATTTATTTTCTTGCAACACCGCTTTTTTTAGCCGCTTCGGCTACTGCTTTTGCCACGGTGTCTCCTATTCTTTCATCAAATGCGGCGGGTAAAATATATTCGGCGCTTAATTCCTCATCACTCACAAGTCCTGCAATAGCAAATGAGGCGGCAACCTTCATTTCATCATTTATATCCTTAGCTCTAACACTTAATGCGCCCTTGAAAATTCCCGGGAAAGCCAAAACATTATTAATCTGATTAGGAAAATCAGAGCGACCTGTTCCAACAACTGCGGCGCCGCCTAAAAGAGCTTGATCGGGAGAAATTTCAGGAACAGGATTTGCCATCGGGAAAACAATTGAACCATCATTCATTGATGCAACCATTTCCTTGGTTACTATATTAGGTGCAGATACACCGATGAAAACATCGGCGCCCTTTAGAGCATCGGCTAATACGCCCTGCTGCTTATCGCGGTTGGTAATCAATGATAATTCTTTATGCGCCGCGCTTAAATTCTCATCACCCTCGCAGATTATACCGAAGCGGTCAACCATGGTAAGATTTTTAACACCCAGCCTTAAAAGATGAAGACCTATTGCTGTGCCTGCACTTCCTGCTCCGTTTATAACAACGCGGATTTTTTCGATATCCTTTTTAACAACCTTTAATGCATTAATTAATGCCGCCGCAACAACTATTGCTGTGCCATGCTGGTCATCATGAAAAACGGGGATATCGCAAATTTCCTTTAATTTTCTCTCAATTTCAAAGCAGCGAGGCGCGGCTATATCTTCGAGATTTATTCCGCCGAAGCTACCCGAAAGCAAATAAACGGTTCTTACAAACTCATCAACATCCTGAGTTTTTATGCATAGCGGAAATGCATCTACATCGGCAAAGGCTTTAAATAGCGCACACTTGCCCTCCATTACAGGCATACCTGCCTCGGGACCTATATCGCCAAGGCCTAAAACCGCAGAGCCATCGGTTATAACCGCTACCAAATTATGTCTGCGGGTTAATTCATAGGATAAATCTATGTTATCCTTAATTTTTAAGCAAGGCTCGGCAACACCGGGGGTGTAGGCTAAAGACAAATCCTCCTTGGTTTTAACTTCAACTCTGGAGACAACCTCAATTTTGCCGCCCCATTCATAATGTTTTTCTAAAGCTTTTTGTTTAATATCCATATTCTTCTCCTACATATCATAAGAACTGCGAACCAAGGTTAGTTCGAGCGCTTCTTCTCCAAGATAATCTTTAATGTCCATATTAAGATATTTGCATAAATCCACCATTTCGGCAACAGTGCCAACATTAACATTGATACCATTTTCCATTCTGTCCTTATATGCAAATACCTCTTTTTCGCCATGGGTATATATTCTATCCTGACCCTCAGCCTTTGGAGAACAGCGAAGTTCTTCTAAGAAAACTGAAAAATTCTTGCGAATTTCTTCAGCATCGCCGAAAACCGCAGGATTAATTGCCACAAAGCCATGACAGGTGCCGCCTTTACCACCAATATGAGTATGGTTAGAGGTAAGACCGCAAGAAAGAATTGATGTAAAGATTTCGCAAAACATACCATAGCCATAACCCTTATGGCTTCCTGTTTGCTCAGTTTCGCCGCCGAGTGGCATAATTCCGCCACCTGCTTTAGCAACTATGTTTTTAAGAACATCATCGGCGTTTTCGCTACCCTTTCCATCGGCACCAAGTGCCCAAACGGGAGGTAATGGTTTATGTAATTTATTATATATTTCAAGTTTTCCACGAGTTACTACCGAGGTTGAAGCATCAAAGAAAAAGTCATAAGGGTCGGCAGGCATTGCAATAGCGATAGGGTTTGAGCCAAGCATTGCTTTTTTACCAAAGGTTGGCACCATAATTGCCTCCGAATTGGTCATTGACATACCTATAAGGCCCTCTTTACAAGCCATCTTCGCATAATAACCCGCAATACCATAATGATTGGAATTTCTAACGGTTACAACCGCCATACCAACCTTTTTAGCCTTTTCTATGGCTATATTCATAGCCTTAACGCCAAGCAATTGACCCATTCCGTCATTACCCTCAATAACTGCAGACACGGGCGTTTCAAACACAATCTCGGGTTTAGCGTCAGGTTTAATCAAACCTTTTTCAATACCTTTATGATAACGAACAAGTCTTTGCATTCCGTGAGATTCAATGCCATATAAGTCGCTCGTTAAAAGAACATCAACAATTATTTCGGCTTCCGATTCATTAAAGCCAAATTTTAAAAATGCATCGGTGCAAAATCTTTTTAATGCCGCATAAGAATAATTAATCTCAGTTTTCATTATTTTTCTCCTAAATTAATAATCGAAACATGCTCTGGTTTCGGTGTAGGGTCGTACAAAGGTATCGGCAACAAATACATGCTCAGGATGTTTAGCATAGGTTTTCAAGGCTTCCTCGCTTTCAAAGACCGAATAAAGCATAACATCGGTATTGGAAGAATCAAGGCGCTCTGTTTCAACCCTAATCTCCAAAAGTCCCGGGATTTTGCCGAGCAATCCCTCAAGGCCGTTTTTAATTCCGCTTTTAACCTCAGAATTGTTAAATTCCTCTTTTAATTTCCATAGAATAATATGTTTTACCATGATACTTGCCTCCTTATTTATTTACAATTTAATAATAACATAATGAAAAACAATTCGCAATAAAGCCTTGGTTGAATTCGAAAAAAAGAGAAATAATTGATAATAAATAAGAATTCTTTTAAGATATTTTTAAAAAGAAAAGGCAAGAATCAAAAAAAGGTTGACATTTTTCCTCAGATTCATTATAATTGAATGGTCGCTTAAGTTAATATTATTTCGAGGTGTGGCTCAGTTTGGTAGTTTTTTGCTTTGCCGCTGCCTGTGGCAGATGAAGGTAATGCAAAAAAGGCGCCGCGGTCGAAATTTTTCGGCGCTCCAAGCCGTTAAAAAAATTTCGGGCACCGCAAGAGTAAGCTGCATAAGCAGCGCGCTTATCAGTGCTATATTGATTTTGCTTTTTAATAAATAATATAAATATTTCGAGGTGTGGCTCAGTTTGGTAGAGCGCTGCGTTCGGGACGCAGAGGTCGCGTGTTCGAATCCCGTCACCTCGACCAAAAAAACAAGGGTACTTATTGAGTACCCTTGTTTTTATTTAATTTTACTTTTAAAAAATTCACTGCTAAAAGAATTAAAACAATTATTCCGATATATCCAAAAAGCGGATAAATTGTGCCGATTAAATCGCCAAACCCAAAGATGCTTCCAATAAATGAAGCAAGCGCTATTAAAACGACAACTAATCTATATGTATTTATTCTTAATAAAAATTTCACTCGAAAATAATTTGATAACGCCATAAAGCAGGAAAGCGCCGCGCCGAACATACCGAAATAAAGAAGCACCGCATATATAATTCCTGATATTTTTCCAAGATTTACTGCAGAACTTAGCATTGGTAATTCCGCCTTCATTGCATCGGGCACCGCCCAGATGGCTAGAACAATAACCACAGCCATAACTATCATAACAAGGGTGCCAAGTGCAATGCCGCCCCATAGCGATTTTTTGCTTTTAACCTTTTTACCAATTGCAGAAAAAACTCCAACCGAAGAAAATATACTATATGAAAGATAAGTTAAGGTTGATATAACCGCATTATTAAGTAATTTATTGGCACCTGTATTTTGGATAGGAGCTGAAATATTACCGCTTTTAATGGTTACCACAATTCCTATAATAATGCCCGAAAGAGCTATAAAAGGAATAAGCACCGAAAAGGCATCCACAATTCTATCTGTTCCGAGAAGAACAAGAAGCGCTAAGAATAGCGCAAAGAAAATGCCCGCTATATTTCGGTTAATTCCAAGCATATTATATACTAAAGTGCTTGAGCCCGAAACCATTATAACAATCACAGTGAAAACAAGCAACGCTTGCAATGCGCCAAAAAGCATTGAACTTTTATGGAGTTTTTTTGGGAGTATAACCCTTTCTGGATTTTCGGTGTTTTTTGCAATGGCAACCTCAATAATAAAACCGCAAAAAATCCCAATTAAAACTACCGAAATAATGCAACCTATAATACCTTTAATACCAAAGGAAGCAAAAAACTGCCATATTTCATTACCGGATAAAAAACCGGCACCTAAAAAGCAGCCGCAAAACATTACCGCTAACTGAAAAGAGCCGATTTTATTCATACATATTACCCCTAAATTAATAATTTAAGCAAAGAAGAATTTTCTGATATTAAGTCTTCCGCCGTTTGCATTTTTAAGCACTACATGGTGCTTTTTGTTATCAATCGCGTGAACTAAAGGTCTATGGATAGTTGCGCTAGACCAACTTTTAGCGGTTGTTGTGCTAAGAAGTTCTCCATCAACATAACACTCTACCTTATCGGCTCCACCCTCTTTACCATCGATACCGCCATACTGCATCCAAATGCTAAAGTGGGTGCCTTCGAAATCGAATTCAATGCTATCCCCTGCATTTTCGCTATAAAGCGCAAAATCGTTTGGGGAAGGCTCACGAAGTTCGAAGCCGTTATTAGCGGTAAGCTTTAATTCGTTCGGGAAAAGGCTTACAGTTTTACCCAAAATAAGATTATCCATTTTAGGCTCAGGTAAAGAATGCTTAACAATACCGCCAAACTCGCCGTTTATGATATTCTCATCAATAAATTTATTTGCAACCTTCGCATAAAAAGCATAGCCTGTGTCATTAGGATGCGCCCAGTCTCTTAAGAAATAATCTTCGTTATGCTCGGGATTTTCTTTCATATCATTTTCAACCGCATGAACAATATCTATAACGGGAATATTATAACGCTCGGCAATTTCAAAATGAGCCTTACCTATATCGGTTACGCCACCGCGCATATTTCCCCTATCGGTAATGATAACCATTATAATATCGATTTCATTATTAAAATTGCGAATTGTATGTAATAAACTCTCATAATAACGATAAGAGTTTTCCAAACTATAACCCTCATAACAATCATTAATTGAAAATTCAATAAATATTAAATCAGGATTATGAGATAAAACATCATTTTCAAGCCTAAATCTGCCGAAGCCTGTTCCTGTTCCGCCGATTGCTGCATTAACCAGATTAATTTCGGCATCCGGAAAGCTTTCTTTAAAATGCTTACCGGTAAGAGCGCGCCAAGAAAATTCATTTCCGTTACTGCTTCCGAAACCGCCTGTTACAGAGCCACCGAAATAAACGATGGTTGCCTTTTTATCCTCTTTTAACTTTTTAACGATATTATTAAGTTCCTTCATTTTTATCACCTTTATTTGAAATAAAAATTTGTATCCCAAGCGGGAATATACGGGTGATGCCGCATATAAACATTATAATCGGGATTTATGGTTTTTACAAGTATTGGAATAGAAAAAATGTCACTATTTTTATGGTATGCCGCTATATTTAAGATGGGTTTTTCATTTCTTAAGGTATCAAAGCTTCCTTTAATAGCCGAAATCTCATTTCCCTCAACATCATACTTGATATATATACTGCCTGAAGTTTCTAAGGAATCAACCGAAATCTGATCAATTTCAATACCCTCTTTTGAAATTAACGAATTTCTGCCACCTGCCATTTTAAAGTTTACTCTTCCCTTTTCTTGCCCCACAGCCGCATTAATCGCTTGAATATTTTTAAAAGGCTCCAAATTAGCAGTTAGTTTTCTATAGTTTTTAGCATCAGGCTCTATTGCAAATATCTTTTTATAATTTTTGTTTAGTGCCAAAAACTCCATAGCGGTATCGCCATTATATGCACCTAAATCAATAAATATATCGGCATTTTTAATTTCCAAGGTATTAAAAATTTCTCCCTGCTCTATTTCGGTAGAAAGCAAATATTTAAGTTCTCCTGTTAGTTTGAAGAAAATGATATCTCTAAAGGTTTTTCTTGATAAATCATCCGATAAAAAAGAATAAGCCTTTTCTATCTCGGCTCTGTGTTCTTTTACATAATCAAAATTAAAAATAGTGCCATCGGGAATAACGGGAACATCGGGCACATAGAGTTCATCCGTTTCGGCAATTTTCTTAATATTGTCCATAACATTTAAAAGAGAAGAGCCAAAGCAAACAAGCACTATTATATCGCTATGTTTTTCTTTAACTGCATTATAGCTTTCAACCGGATAACCTCGAAAAACACGGTTTCTGACAAACCCATCAGACGCAAAAACTCCCTCGACCAAAATCCCCAGGCGAGTTAGTTCATCAAGTATTTTATCAGCTCCGTTACCCGTTCCATAAAGGAAGATAGGCTTTTGAGCAGATTTCAAATAGGTCCATAAATCCTGCATATTTTTAATTCCTTTACTTTTTCTATATTATACCACTAAAGTCTTCTCTAAACAACCTTAATTTTATCCTGTTTGCTTATTCCTAAAACAGCCCCTATAAGCGCCGAAAGGAAGGCTACGATAAAATGGATAAGACTCATAACTGTGATTTCACGGCTCAATATAAGACCCATTAAAGCCACCGCTAAAAACATAATAAAAGCGCATATAACACCGCAAAGGAAACCCTTGCACTTGTTTTTATAGGCCGAAAAATATCCCCCCGCAACACCACCTACCGCAAGGGCTATGCTGGCTAAAGGAGATGCTAAATTAATGCTCATATTACCGATAATCATACCGAGAGCAAATAAAAGAAGCATTAAAAAGGTTACAACCGCACCTATTAACGCCCCTATTAAAATATTTATGAAAAACTGTTTATTAGTTAATTCTTTTTTATAAGCGCACATAAAAATCCCTCCGAGTAATAATACTCGAAGGGAAGTTTTATTATTACTTATTTCTTGGAATCGCCATCATCATGAACGGTTAGATTCTGCTGAATTGCCCAGCGAGCAATTTTCTGCTTGGTGTGGTCAAGCTGAGATTCGATTACGATAGAATCCTCTTTGATTGAGATAATCTTTCCGTAAAATCCGCCGATGGTTAAGATTTCATCGCCAATTTGAAGCGAATTGCGAAGTTTCTGCTCTTCCTTCTGCTTTTTCTTCTGCGGACGGATAAGCATAAAATAGAATAATGCACCGATTACAACGATATAAATAACCATCATAACCCAGCTGTTATTACCACCTGCAGCGGCAGTTGTTGTTTCTAATAAAGGTAAATACATTTTTTGTTCCTCCAAAATTCATTTTAAATTATTATACATTGGAATTGCCTCAATTTCAAGGGCGAGTTTAAAAATTATATGCGAGTTGAGTAAATTTCTTCCTTTTCCTTCTTGAATTCGGCAAATCTACCCTCTTCTAAAGCCTTTCTGATATCCTCCATAAGGTGATTATAAAACCAAAGGTTATGAAGCACCATAAGTCTTCCCGAAAGCATTTCGCCCGCCTTTAAAAGATGGCGGATATATGCCTTGGAATAACGGCGACAAGCAGGACAATCACAATTTTCATCAATAGGAGTCATATCCCTTTCATACTTTTGATTATTGATATTGATAATTCCCTTTGAAGTAAATAAATGTCCATGCCTTGCATTACGACTCGGCATTACGCAGTCAAACAAATCTACCCCGCGCTCAACGGCATTTAATATATTAGCCGGCGTTCCAACACCCATCAAATATCTTATTTTTTCCTTTGGTGCTTCGGGCATAACGTGGTCTAAAACATCATACATTACTTCGGTGGGTTCTCCAACAGCAAGACCGCCTATAGCATAACCATCAAGGTCTAATTCACGAATCTGTTTCATATGTTCAATTCTTAAATCATTATATGTGCAGCCCTGATTTATGCCGAAAAGCATCTGCTCTTTATTAATAGTTTTATCAAGACTATTAAGCCTTGCCATCTCGTTTTTGCAACGAATGAGCCATCTTGTTGTTCTTTCGCATGAAGCCTTTGAATAGCTATGCTCAGCGGGATTTTCAACACATTCATCGAACGCCATAGCAATGGTTGAGCCTAGATTCGACTGAATCTGCATACTCTCTTCCGGACCCATAAATATCTTTCTTCCATCAACATGTGAAGAAAACTGAACTCCCTCTTCGCTGATTTTTCTTAGCGCCGCCAAGGAGAAAACCTGAAAACCGCCACTATCGGTTAAAATGGGACCATCCCAGGTTGAGAATTTATGAAGGCCGCCGCAGTCGTAAATAACCTTATCGGATGGTCTTACATGCAGATGATAGGTGTTTGAAAGCATTACCTGACAGCCAACGCTTTTTAAATCATTTGCGCTTACTCCGCCCTTTATTGCGCCTTGGGTTGCAACATTCATAAAAGCGGGGGTTTTAACAACACCTCTATTAGTATGAAACTCGCCAAGTCTTGCATTGTTTTCCTGTTTTAATAATTTATACATCTTTTACCTCTTACTTTACAAAATTAGCATTGCATCTCCAAAACTAAAGAAGCGGTATTTTTCTGCAACAGCAGTATTATAAGCGCTCATTGTGTTTTCATAGCCCGCAAATGCCGACACAAGCATAATAAGTGTGCTTTCGGGCAAATGGAAATTAGTTATAATTCCATCCATAACCCCGAATTTATAACCTGGATAAATAAATATCTCTGTATCATCAGAGCATTCTTTTATCTCCCCAAAGGTTTTCATTGCCGATTCGAGAGTTCTGCAAGAGGTTGTTCCAACACAGATAACTCTGCCGCCGTTTTTCTTGGTTTTGTTTATAATTTCGGCGGTTTCTTTTGATATCGAATAATGCTCCGAATGCATCTTATGTTCGGTTATATCATCCACTTTAACGGGTCTGAATGTGCCAAGGCCCACATGGAGCGTTACATAAGCAATATTTACACCCATTTCTTTAAGGCTTTCGAGCATATCCTCGGTAAAATGAAGTCCTGCTGTGGGGGCGGCTGCCGAACCCAACTCCTTTGAATAAACCGTTTGATAACGCTCTTTATCCTCGAGTTCCTCTTTTATGTAATGAGGGAGCGGCATTTGGCCCACCTTATCAAGAATACTGAAAAATTCGCCTTTTGCAGTAAATTCAACAATTCGGTTTCCATCGGGCAAGACCTCTATTACCTTGGCGGATAATTCATCGCTGAAAGTAAATTCATGTCCCACTCTGGCTTTTTTGCCGGGACCCGCAATGCATTCCCAAACAAGTGTGCTCTTCTGCTTCAAAAGCACAAATTCAACCAAAGCTTTGGTATCAACTCTAGTTCCGTAAATTCTAGCCGGTAAAACCCTTGTGTTATTTAAAACAAGGGTATCTCCCTTTTTGAGAAAATTATTTAGGTTATAAAACACTTCGTGTTTTACCTGCCCGTTATTCTTATCCAAAACCATTAATCTTGAGCTATTTCTCGGTTCTAACGGTGTTTGCGCAATGAGTTCTTCGGGCAAATTATAAAAAAAGTCGCTTTTTTTCATTAATTGGTTCTCTCTTTGCTTAAATTCGTTTGACAAAATTGTTTTTTAATGCTATATTATTATATTATAATTATTTTTTTAAATAAGGCAACCCTTATTTATCGAAAGGCAGTGTTTTTTGTGAAAAAATATAATGTTGGCATCATCGGTGCTACAGGAATGGTAGGTCAGCGTTTTGTTTTGCTAAATGCTAATCATCCCTGGTTTGAAATTAAATGTCTTGCCGCTTCCTCACGCTCGGCAGGAAAAAGTTATTCTGAGGCAGTAGGCTCGCGTTGGGCTATGACCGACCCAATGCCTGAGGCTGTTAAGGATATGCCCGTTCTTGATGCTACTACTGATATGGAAAAAATCGCTTCTATGGTTGATTTTGTTTTCTGCGCAGTTGATATGAAAAAAGATGAAATCAAAGCTCTTGAAGAGGCTTATGCAAAATTAGAGTGTCCTGTTATTTCAAACAACAGCGCGCATAGAGGAACTCCCGATGTTCCAATGATTATTCCCGAAATCAATGCTGAGCACGCTAAGGTTATTATTGATCAGAGAAAGAGACTCGGCACAAAGCGTGGCTTTATTGCAGTTAAATCAAACTGCTCGCTCCAAAGCTATGTTCCCGCACTCTTCCCGCTTGATTGCTTTGGCATTAAGCAAGGTCTTGTTTGCACATATCAGGCAATTTCGGGAGCAGGTAAAACCTTCGAGCGTTGGCCCGAGATGGTGGATAATGTTATCCCCTACATTGGCGGCGAGGAAGAAAAATCAGAGCAAGAGCCTCTTAAAATTTGGGGTAAGGTTGAAAATGGCGTAATCGTTAATTCAACAACTCCGAAGCTTACCGCTCAGTGCCTAAGAGTTCCTGTATCGGATGGTCATATGGCAGCCGTATTTGTAAGTTTCGATAAGAAACCTACTAAGGAAGAAATTTTAGAAAAGTGGCAAAACTTCGCCGGTCGTGCTCAGGAATTAGAATTGCCCAGCGCTCCCAAGCAGTTCTTACACTACTTTACCGAAGATAATATGCCCCAAACCAAGATGCACCGCAACCTTGAAAACGGTATGGCGGTATCTATCGGCAGACTTAGAGAAGACAGCCAGTATGACTATAAGTTCGTTTGCCTTTCTCACAACACCCTTCGCGGTGCTGCGGGCGGTGCTGTGCTTTTAGCAGAGCTACTTTGCGCTGAAGGTTATATCGATTAATTTTTGAGAGGTAATTCTATTATGAAAAAGACTATTTTTACAGGCGCTGCAACTGCGCTTGTAACCCCAATGAATCCTGATACAAGTGTTAATTATGACGTTTTAAGAAACCTTGTTAACGAGCAGATTGAGGCAGGTATTGATGCGCTTGTTATTTGCGGTACAACCGGTGAAAAATCAACTCTCAGCTATAAAGAGCACGTAAAAGTTATTGAAGAGGCTATTAAAACAGCAGATGGCAGAGTGCCGATTATCGCAGGTGCCGGCAGTAATGATACTGTATATTCAGTTGGCCTTTGCAAAGAGGCTATCTCTCTTGGTGCCGATGCTCTTTTATCGGTAACCCCTTATTACAATAAAGCTTCTCAGGCAGGTCTTATAGCTCACTATAACTATATTGCCGACCGCATTGATAAACCGCTTATTGTTTATAATGTACCTTCTCGTACAGGTGTTTCAATTCAGCCCGAAACCTATCTAGAGCTTTCGAAACACGAAAATATAGTGGCTATTAAAGAGGCTAACGGAGATATTTCAAGCGTTGCTAAAACTAAGCAATTAGTTGGCGATGCACTTGATATTTATTCGGGCAACGATGACCAGATTATTCCTATGATGGCGCTTGGCGGTAAGGGTGTTATCTCGGTGCTTTCAAACATTGTACCAAAAGAAACACACGATATGTGCCACGCTTTCTTAAACGGAGATACTGAAAAGGCTCGCGACCTTCAGCTTAAATATATCCCCTTTATTAACGCGCTATTTAGTGATGTTAACCCCATCCCCGTTAAAGAGGCTATGAACCTTATGGGCAAAAATGTTGGCCCTGTAAGACTCCCCTTAGTTCCTATGAACGAGGGCAAAAAAGCAGAAATGATTAAGATTATGAAAAACCTTAATCTTATTTAGAGGGTAGAAAAGATGTTAAAAATTATACTCAGCGGTTGCTGCGGCAAAATGGGCAGAGTTATTAATTCGATAGTAGAAGAGGATGAAAACTGCGAAATTATTGCGGGTGTTGATAAATTCGGCGAAAAATATGCCGATTTTCCCGTTTTCCCCGATTTTAATGATGTGCCAAAGGGCGATGTTATAATCGATTTTTCGCATCCGAGCGCTCTTGATTCGCTTATAACCTTTGCCGCAAAAACAAAGACTCCTTTGGTTATTGCAACAACAGGCTATACCGATATTGAAATTGAAAAAATCAAGGCGGCTGCGGGCATTATTCCCGTTTTCTTCACATTTAATTTATCGCTCGGCGTTAATTTAATGGTGAGCCTTGCTAAAAAAGCCACCGCATTTTTGGACGATAGCTTTAATATTGAAATTATCGAAAAGCATCATAACCAAAAGGTAGATGCCCCCTCAGGCACCGCAATAATGCTTGCAGATGCCATTAATGAAACGCTCGATAACAAAATGCTCTATGAGTATGACCGCCACTCCAAAAGGCAAAAGAGAAACAAGAATGAAATTGGTATTCATTCGGTTCGCGGCGGCACAATTGTTGGCGAGCATGAGGTTATTTTCGCGGGAAACAATGAGGTTATTTCGATTAAGCATGAGGCTTTCTCAAAAACCGTTTTCGCAAATGGCTCGGTAACCGCCGCAAAATTCCTTAAAGACAAAACTCCGGGCCTTTATAATATGAACGATGTTTTGGAGTTTTAAAAATTAATACTTTTTTAAACAAAATGGCTCCCATTTTAAATGGGAGCCATTTTACTTTATTTTGCTGCTGCCGACATATATTTAGACCAAGCTGAAAAATATTTTGTTCCATTCACAACCTTATATGTGCGAACACGAACATGATAAATATAGTTTTTCTTTAAATTGTTAATTCCTACAGCAGTTCGACTGTTATCGGCATAAAGAATAGTGTCGTTAGCAAAATTTTTATATAGGCTATATTGTATCTGATAGCCTGTTGTTTCGGCGGTTTGCTTATTATAATAAACATTGAGTCCGCCTTTTCTTCCCTCAACCTTAGTAAGGCTAGTCCCTTTTGGAAAGATGGTATAGGCATATTTCTTGGTGCCTGTATATTTGCCCTTCATTTTAACAGTAACGGTATATTTGCCAACATTCTTACTGCCGCCCGAATAAGATAAAGTATAATCGGTGCCGAGTTTTAAGGTCTTACCCGATGCATTCTTAACAGTAATTTTAGGGGTTTGCTTCTTTCCGTTATAGTTAAATGAAGCGCCAACCGCTTTAATTTTGCATTTGGAAATGTCAATTGGTTTAATTTTAAATGTAAGGGTTTTGGTGCCACTATAATTCCCCTTAAATTTAATTGTTACCTTATAACTTCCAACATTCGTTCTGCCCTTATCATAAGTAACTGTGTAATATTTAAAGGAAATAGTTTTACCCGCCGAATCTTTAACCGTTACAGTAGGTGTTTTAACCTTTCCATCATAGGTGTAGCTGGTTTTAGAAAGACTTATTTTACATTTAGAAATACCAGCCGGATTAATTTTATAGGTTAAAGTTTTAGCGCCTGTATAATTACCCTTCATTTTAACGGTTACCTTATAGGTGCCAGCACTAGTACAAGAGCTAGGATACGTTACAGTATAGTCCGTATCCTTCTTTAACACCTTGCCTGCTGAATCTTTAACTGTTACAGTAGGTTTTTTAGCCTTTCTATCATAGGTGTAACTGGTTTTAGAAAGAGTAATTTTACATTTAGAAATACTAGCCGGATTAATTTTATAGGTTAAAGTTTTAGTGCCTGAATAATTTCCTTTCATCTTAACCGTTACCTTATACGTTCCGGCGTTCGTACAACTAGTTGGATAAGTAACTGTATAATCAGTATCCTTCTTTAATACCTTACCTGCAGAATCTTTTACTGTTACAGTAGGTTTTTTAGCCTTACCATCATAAGTATAATTGGTAGTAGACAAAGCAAATGTCTTTGCAAACTTGACAGTAGTTGTTTTGCTTGCTGTATATCCACAGACTGAACATTTATAACTAATTTTACCATTCTTAGTAAGTGTTGCCTTTGTAACTACATTTTTATAGGTATGTGTTATTTTTCTTTTGGCACCGCATAAATTACAAGTTGTATCACAATTGTGCGAATATTTATGGGGAGCAGTTCTTATATTACCACATACATTGCAGTCTTTATCACAAGCATTTTTGTAAGAGTGATTGTGTTCTCTATAAGTTTCTAACCAAAATATAACATCACTACAACAATACTCATCATACGTATAAGATACTCTCAAAATATATTCTTGTCCCGATTTTAAACACCATGTTCCGCTATTCTCAGGAATTATATTATTATTGGCATCAAAGATGGTTCTATTTAGATAAGAAAAATCATCCCAATAAGATGAATAAAAAGCATAGACATTAGTTTCCTTAGGTTTTATTCTCCAATAATATGTGTGAGTATTTTCATCCTCATACTCAATACGCAT
This sequence comes from Acutalibacteraceae bacterium, assembly GCA_045656145.1. Lineage (GTDB taxonomy): Bacteria > Bacillota > Clostridia > Oscillospirales > Acutalibacteraceae > SIG565. The sequence goes on along the minus strand of JAZOQP010000013.1, from coordinate 29,632 downwards.
ATTCCCAAAATCAGAAACGCTATTGAGGTAAGAAAAATATTCAAGATACGAAGAAATATAGATCTGAGAGGTTGATTCTTGGTTATACATATATGAGACGATCACCGGTTGATAACCGATTCCAAAGAACGATTCGCCGTCAGGTCTACAAATTATTATACCGGTATATTCAACGCCAATATAACCGAATCCGTTTTGCCTCAATCCATAGTAAGTGAAAGTCTCGGTTGTTTTATCGGAATATGTAACCTTATAAGTGAAGCTTTCTATATCGCTACTATAAAGAGATGCTTCGCCATCATCAAAAAATCCATCATTAGGCAATATCATTTCATTTGAAGCAATATCAATTTTTGTTACATTTTTATTTGCTTTAGAAACACTAAAACGTACTAGTCTGGTGCTTTTCTCATAACTAAGTGCATAAATTATGTATTCGGTATTAGCCTTTAAATTTAATCGTAGTTTAGTTGAATTTTCGTAAAAATAACCATTAGCAACCATTTTTCCGGAATTTTTTTCAAAAATATATACACCAAAATCCACATAATTATTTAAAGAAAATAAATAATCTCCAGTGGTAGACGTTTTAAATTCTAAAATTTCCTTGGTTGAATTTCCTACAGTTAAATTCACATTATTACCTAAATTTAATTTCACAGGAGAATAATCAATTTTTGTAAAAACAAAACTTATTTCAGCCTCAGTATTGATTAAATTCCAATCATCATCATATTGGCCATACTCGATTATTATTTCATATAGACTGTCTTTATCTAAATAAATTTTTTCCTCACTAAAATTATCAATAGGGCCATAATTAAAAATGCCTTGAGCATAATAAAAATTATCTTCAACATAATTTGTTATATTAGAACATGTAAAGTTCACTATGCCGGAATCATCTTTATGGTTAATCATAGTAAAATCATAGTATCCTGATTCGCTAACCTTTAAATAAACGTATTTTTTGCTACCATCCCAGGAATTATGCCAAGTTTGATTCTCGGCAATTTGGTCTAGCCCCTCAGCATTTGCAGTTACATCAAAATTAATACCATATGGTATTAAAGTTAATGTAAGAACCAAACATAAAACCAATGATAATACTTTTTTCATTAAAATCTCCCCTTTTGGAATAAATACACATATATTCTAGCGAAATTTTCGCTAAAAGTCAATAGCGGATAATTCGCTAAATTATAATATATATAGATGGATATATATTATAGGCGGTGATATTATGCCTTTATATGAGCGAATCAGAAACCTGCGCGAAGACCGCGATTTAACCTAAAGCGAAATGGGGAAAATCCTCTCCTGTTCTCAGCGAGTTTACAGCAATTATGAGCGCGGAGATATCGATATACCCACCACCATTTTAATTAAGTTTGCCGATTTTCACTCGGTTTCGGTTGACTACCTTTTAAACCGCACCGAAAAGATAAATTCAAATAAATAACCCGCCAAACTGTGAGTTGGCGGGTTGTTTTTATATATCCTTAACATAACATCTGCGGCGTTTATGAAGCTGCTTTTCGAAGGTTTTCCACTGCGCTAAAATTTTGGCGTTTGTTTCAAGCATTGGGCCTGTTTCGGCATAGGTAATGCCATTTTTATTGCAGTTACCTATCAGGTGGTCGAGAATAACGGCATTAAGCCCTGAGCCCTGCAAATCGGGGCGGACGGCTATAAGAAGCATATCGAGCGCATCGCTTTCGCTAAAGGCTCTTAAGACCCCTACCCAACCGAACGGGAAAAGGCGGCCATTTGATTTCTTTATTGCATTGGCAACCGATGGAACGCTAACGCCGAATGCAACAAGTTCATCCTTTTCATCGAGCACGAAGCAACAATATTTAGGATTAAGAAGCGGAATAAACTTGGTTGAATACTTCTTTACCTGGCGTTCGCTAAGCTCTACAACGCCATAAAGCGGAGCATACGCCTTATTAACAAGCTCGAAAACCTTGCTGATATAGGGTTTATATCCAAAGCGGGTTTTAACCTTGGCTTTATGATAATTTCCGCGCTTTAAAACGCGCTCGGCAATGCGATGCATTTTGATGGCAACATCGCTATGCTTTTCGGGCACCATAATTTTATACTCAACCCAATCGGTATCCTTATTATAGCCGAGTTTTTCCAAATGCTCATTATAATAGGGATGGTTATAATATGTGATAAACATATTGCGTTTATCGTATCCATCAATCAGCATTCCCTCTCTATCCAAATCGCAAAAGCCTAAAGGTCCATGCACCTGATTGCAGCCCTTTTCCTTTGCCCACTCTTCAACTGCTGAGAAAAGCGCCGAGGAAACCTCGATATCATCAATAAAATCAACCTGGGAAAAGCGCATACGCTTAGTTCCCCATTTTTCATTAGATTTATGGCTTAAAATGGCACCTATTCTGCCAACAATTTTTCCATTCTTATAGGCTAAAAAGGTTTTACCCTCGCAATATTCAAATGCTGGGTTTTGCTTTTTATCCCAGTCTGCCAGGTCGTCGCCATAAAATGCGGGGACAAACTGCGGAACATCGCGATAAAGAACATTGGGAACATCAACAAACTTTCTAAGTTCATTCTTTGTTGTAACCTCTTTAATTACAACACTTGCTTTATTTAGGGGCTTCTCCAAAATTTTGCTCATTTTTTAATCTCCTAAATTAAAATTTGGTATGTAATCTTCTTTTGCCGAAGAAAGAGATTGAAGATACACATTTTTTAAGTTTTTGCCGCAAATATAATCTACCACCTTATCATACTCCCTTTTTGTGATTCGGCGGTTGATTTCCTTGAAATTTTCTGCCCGTCCCTTAGGCAGATACTGAGCCATAAGGCTAAAATAAGCCTCAGGTGTATTTTGCTCAACCCAATCGGCCACCTTTATTGCGGTGGCTGTGTTTAAAGGCAAAATTAAATGGCGGATAATAACGCCGCTTTGCATTATCCCATTTTCATTAAAAACGGCTTTGCCTTTTAATTTATAAGCCGCTTTTATCGCCTTTTCGGCTATGACAAAATAATTTTCCACACCCGAATATCTTAAAGATTTATCACTATCAGTATATTTTAAATCGAAAAGATAAATATCAAAAATATCCTTTTCTATTATTTCGGCTAAATCATATCCGCTCGAATTCATAACAAGCGGAATGGCGGGTTTATAAATTTTTAAAGCCTCTTCAATAGCCGCTATATAGTGCGAAGGGTTTACAAAATTTATATTATGAGCGCCCCTTTTTTCGAGCATACGCATCTTTTCTGCCAAAGCCTCGGGGGTTACAATTTCGCCACCGTTTTTATGGCTTATTTCATAGTTTTGGCAATAAACACACCGAAGATTGCAGCCGCTAAAGAAGATGGTTCCAGAGCCATTTTCACCGCTTATACACGGCTCCTCCCAAAAATGCAAATCTGCTCTTGCAATTTTTGGATAATAAGGCGCCATACAAAAGCCGCCGATATTTTCTTTTTCGGTACGCACGGCGCCGCACCGCCTTGGGCAATCATTACACAGATACTTCATTTTTCTCGGCTACCTTTGTTTTTCTGAGTATTCTGCGATTTACCTTTAGCGAAGAATAGGTCTTTTTAAACATTAGTCTGCCTATAAATTTTTCATCACAATGCGGACAATAGAATTCACTCGTAAACCAATGATTTCTATAGCTCCATTTCTTTTTTCGCGTGGCCAAAACACCGCATTTATCGCAATAAAAATCCAAATCGGCAGGGTTAATGTTTTTATCATTAATATTGCTTAGATAGTAATTTTTAAAGGCTAGTTTTTCGAAAAACTCAGGCTTTTGCGCATCCTTAATAAAAGATTCAAAATCCTTTTTTATATATGTTTTCTCAAGCAATTTTGCAGCAACGGTGCTATCATCAACAGCGGTATGCAAATCGAAAGACTCGGTTGAAACGCCGAGCAATTCTGCGGCAAGAGAAAGAGAAATTTGGTTTTTGCTCTTTGCCTCATCGCTATCAATTTTCGACTGCACATACTTTTGCAAATCAACATAAAATTCGAGTTTTGGCATAAGTCCATCGGCAAAGAGTTTGGCATTTTCCACTATAACATAAAGATCGCTGTTACTCCAGGTCATAGTTACGGCGTTTTCCCCTACCCACTCATTATATTTTTCGGTGGCTTCCTTTAAAGAAATCCCGCTAAGCATATCCTCGGTTGTAATGCCTGTAAGTGTTGTGAAGCGTTTGGTAACCTTTTTAGAAATTGCAGATTTTACAAGAATTTCGATGCGATCTATTAGTTTAAATTTTTCATTTAGTTTTACCGCACCAATTTGCACTATCTGATTCACAAAACCGTTCTTCTTATGGGAATAGACATTATCCCACTCTAAATCAAGAATAATATAATTCATTATTTGTTTCTGCTTTCATACTTCATTCTGGCTTCTTTGCCTAAAATGCGCTTTCTGAGCCTTATATTTTTCGGAGTGATTTCAACGAGTTCATCACTCTTTATAAATTCAAGCGACTGTTCAAGGCTCATCACCGAATGAGGAGTTAATCTGAGCGCATCATCACTTCCTGCGGCGCGAGTGTTTGTCATCTGCTTTTTCTTGCAAACATTACAAACAATATCCTCATTTTTCGGGTTTTCGCCAACAATCATACCCTCATAAACCGGAGTACCGGGACCAATAAAGAGTCTACCTCTGCTTTGGGTATTGAAAAGGCCATAGCCTGTGGCTTCGCCATCCTCATGAACAACAATAGAGCCTGTAGTTCTAGACTCGATTTCGCCCTTGAATTCCTCATAGCTTGAAAAGATATGGTTCATAATTCCGTTACCGTTGGTATCGGTTAGGAACTGAGAACGATAACCTAAAAGTCCGCGAGCGGGAATTAAAAACTCTAAATGCGACATTCCGCCATCACGAACACCCATATTTTTAAGCTCTGCCTTGCGGGTGCCCAAACGCTCCATAACGGCGCCTACATATTCTTCGGGCACCTCTATCATAAGCAGTTCTATAGGTTCTAAAAGGGTTCCGTTTTCATCCCTTTTATAGATTACGGCAGGCGGAGAAACCTGAAACTCATAACCCTGGCGGCGCATTGTTTCAATAAGAATTGATAAATGAAGCTCGCCTCTGCCCGAAACCTTAAAGGTATCTGCCGAATCGGTTTCCTCAACGCGAAGGCTTACATTTGTTTCAACCTCTTTAAACAAACGCTCGCGAAGATTTCTGGAGGTTACAAATTTGCCATCCTTACCCGCAAACGGAGAATTATTTACCATAAAATTCATAGAAAGAGTTGGCTCATCAATTTTCACAAACGGAAGCGGCTCAATGCAATCGGTAGCGCAGGCGGTTTCGCCAATATTGAGTTCGCCAATGCCTGCAACCTGAATTAAATCGCCAACCCTTGCCTCTTCACACTCGGTTCTTTTAAGGCCGCTGATTTGAAAAAGCTTTGCTATTTTAACATTTGAAAAGCTTCCGTCCCTGCGGCAAAGAGTAACTGTTTGGCCCGCCTTAACGGTGCCCCTTTCAACTCTGCCAACACCGATTCTGCCTAAATATTCATCATATTCAATATTTGAAAAAAGAATTTGAAGCGGAGCTGTATCATCGCCTGTAGGCGCTTCTATTTCATTAACAATAACCTCGAAAAGAGGCTCTAAATTATCGCTTAAATTATCAGGATTTAATGAAGCCCTTCCATCTCTGCCCGATGCAAAAACAACGGGGTATTCTATCTGCTCCTCGTCGGCGCCGAGTTCAATAAACAAATCGAGAACTTCATCAACAACCTCATGGGGACGGGATAAAGGTCTATCAACCTTATTCACAACAACAATCGCCTTTTTGCCAAGCGATAAAGCCTTTTTAAGCACAAATCTTGTTTGCGGCATACAGCCTTCAAAAGCGTCAACTAAAAGTATAACGCCATCAACCATCATTAAAATACGCTCAACCTCGCCACCGAAATCGGCATGTCCCGGGGTGTCAACGATATTAATTTTAATATCCTTATAATAAACACTAGTGGTTTTTGAAAGAATTGTTATTCCACGCTCACGCTCAAGGTCTCCCGAGTCCATAACGCGCTCATTAACCTGCTCATTTGAGCGAAAAGTTCCGCTTTGCTTAAGCATCTGATCAACAAGGGTTGTTTTACCATGGTCAACGTGGGCAATAATTGCAATGTTTCTTAAATTTTCTCTAATGATTTGTGCCATAAATACAACGACCTTTAAATTAGTTTTAACTTATATATTATACCTTTTTTGTCGCATTTTGTCAATAAAAGCAGAAAGTCCCGAGATAAAACTCGGGACTTTTTTAAGAATTTATTTTGAAACAATTTCGGTTTTACCACCCATATATGGACGAAGTGCTTCGGGAATATGGAGGGTATACTTCTCACCATCGAAAGATAGGTTATTTTCCAAGAAGGCAATTAACATTCTCGGAGGTGCTACAACGGTATTATTAAGTGTGTGAGCAAGGTATTTATTGCCATCCTCACCTTTAACTCTGATACCAAGTCTGCGAGACTGCGCATCCCCTAAATTCGAGCAAGAGCAAACCTCAAAATACTTCTGCTGTTTTGGACTCCAAGCCTCAACATCATAAGATTTAACCTTTAAATCGGCAAGGTCGCCTGTGCAGCATTCAAGAGTTCTTACCGGGATATCCATGCTTCTGAAGAGTTCTACCGAGTAGCTCCACATTTTATGGAACCAATCCATACTCTCTTCGGGTTTACAAATAACAATCATTTCCTGCTTTTCGAACTGATGAATTCTGTAAATTCCGCGCTCTTCAATACCATGAGCGCCCTTTTCCTTACGGAAGCAAGGAGAATAACTTGTAAGTGTTAACGGTAAAGAAGTTTCGGGAGTGATAGTATCGATAAACTTACCTATCATTGAATGCTCACTGGTACCGATTAAATAGAGGTCTTCGCCCTCAATTTTATACATCATAGCATCCATTTCTTCAAAACTCATAACGCCTGTTACAACGTTTGAACGAATCATGAAAGGCGGAATGCAATAGGTAAAGCCTTTATCTATCATAAAGTCTCTGGCATAAGAGAGAACAGCCGAATGAAGTCTTGCAATATCTCCCATAAGGTAATAAAATCCTTCGCCCGCAACTCTGCCTGCCGACTCCTTATCGATTCCTGCAAAAGCAGCCATAATATCGGTATGATAAGGGATTTCAAAATCAGGCACAGTCTTTTCTCCAAAGCACTCAACCTCAACATTTTCGCTATCATCCTTACCTACAGGTACAGAACTATCCACAATGTTAGGGATTTTCATCATAACCTCGTTTAACTGCTTTTCATAAGCAGTTTCGAGTTCTTCAAGTTCTTTTAAGCGGTCGGCTTGACGATTTACCTCTTCGCGAAGAGCCATACCTTCTTCCTTTTTGCCCTGACCCATTAAAATTCCGATTTGCTTGCTGAGTTTATTTCTATTGGCGCGAAGCTCATTAGCCTCAGCGTTAGCAGAACGCTTTTTAACATCAAGCTCAATTGCCTCATCTACAAGCGGCAACTTTGCATCCTTAAACTTTTTCTTAATATTTTCCTTAACTATTTCAGGATTTTCTCTTACAAATTTAATATCTAACATTTTATATTCCCCCTATGGTTTAACAAAAAAAGTATATCATAAAGCCTTTAATTTATCAAGTATTAAAAGCTAATTACTCCCAAATGCTCGAGCAAAATTTTAAGACCGATAAGAATAAGTATTGCGCCACCCGCAAATTCGGCTTTATTCTTATATTTTGCGCCAAAAACATTACCGATTTTAACACCGATACTTGAGAATATAAAGGTAATAACCCCGATAAATAGCACGGCTAAGAAAATATTAACCCCGGGAAGCACCAAGGTAATTCCTGCAGCCAAGGCATCTATGCTTGTTGCGATGGCCATAACAAACATAGTTTTAACTCCAAATGAAGCCTCAACACACTCTTCACAGCCTGAAAATGATTCTTTAATCATCTTTGCACCTAAGAAAAGGAGCAAAACAAAGGCTATCCAATGGTCAACTCCCTCTATGTAATCCTTAATTGCTACAAAAAGGAAATAACCTATAAGCGGCATAAGACCCTGAAAAACGCCAAACCATGTGCCGCATAAAAGCATATGGCCCGGTTTTAATTTTCTCACCGCAAGACCTTTACAAATTGATACTGTAAAGGCATCCATTGAAAGACCAACCGCTAATAAAAACAATTCAAATATGCTCATGTTTTCCTCCTAAAACTCAATAACAGCCTTAAAAACAGGTGTGTTTTCGCATAATCCCGAAACCACAATTCCCTTTTCGGTTTCGGTTTTATAAATTTTAATTTTATCGCCAAGATATGTTTCTTTTAAAAAATGCAATTCATAAAATTTTATTGGTTTTTCCTTTAAACATTCATCCGAAAAGCATTGGAGCACCATATCGGTATATTTCTTATTATTCGTATGATTATTCAAATCAATATCGCCAATTTCAATTTTTCTTTCATAGCAAAAATCAGTTTCAATAACAGGTTCATTAATTCTTGAAAATTCGCCCGCGCCTGATTTTTCGCATAAATATTCGTGTCCACCTGAGAAAACATCGGTTTCCATTCTTATTGGTCGGCGATTTTCAAGGCCCAATACACACCATTCGCTAGCTGCATTAATAAGGATATTACCGCTTAAATCCTTTAACCTATATTGCCTTTCAACCTTTAATCTGCCCGGTGGCAAGGGCCACGTTTCAGCGATGATTTCGCCTTCATTTTCGGGATAGTTTTCTATAGCAAAACGAATTTTTAAAATCACCCAAAAGCCGCCGTGGGATAAGATAACATCCCTGCCGTAACCGAATTTTTCGGCATTTTCGGTTGCCATTATTTCTACCATTTCAGCAGCGGTTTTTATAAAGGATTTTACATCACTCTTAGTAGGCAATTCCTTTGAATAAAAATTAAGCATTCTTTCTCCTATTAAAAACAGCCGAATTAATCGGCTGTTTTAGTTTTATATTTTCATTAATCCGAAAGCACTCATAACCGAAGTTACTAAAATAATTATCAAGCACACAGGTGCTACATATTTAATAACAATATCAAAGAGCTTTCTTTCTTTAAATTTGCCTGAAATTTCAACCTCTTCAGCAATAACCTTGGTTTTAAGAACATAACCTACAAATATTGCTGTAAGAAGTGCCACGATAGGCATAATAATGTTATTGCTTATGAAATCAAAGAATGTTAGGAAATCCATTCCTAAAATCTTAATATTTGCCCACACGCCATTACCGAGAGATGAAGGAAGACCAAGAATTACACAACCTATAAGCACTACTATGCAGGTGAATTTTCTATTCCAACCAAACTTATCGCAGAAAATAGAAATTACGGTTTCGGCAAGTGAAATTGAAGATGTTAAGGCCGCAAAAAGAACCAAAAGGAAGAATAATGCGCCTATAATCTGACCACCGGGCATACTAGCAAACACCTTAGGTAAGGTTACAAACATAAGACCCGGACCTGCATTTAATGCCTTTACATCTCCGCCTGAAAAAGCAAAAACGGCGGGAATAATCATAAGGCCTGCGAAGAAGGCAATACCTGTATCGAAAATTTCAATCTGATGAACCGAATTTTCAAGATTTACATCCTTTTTCATATAAGAACCATAGGTTATCATGATACCCATAGCGAGCGACATTGAATAGAAAAGCTGACCCATTGCAGCTATAACGGTTTTAATTGAAAAATTAGCAAAATTAGGCACAATATAGTATTTAACACCCTCTGATGCACCAGGGATAAACATTGTATAGATAGAAATTACCACCGTTAAAACAACGAGCACGGGCATCATAAATTTACTAACTGTTTCAATACCCTTATCAACGCCTAAAAGAACTACCAAGAAAGTAAGACCCACAAAAATCGCAAAATAAATAATGGGCTCGCTAACAGAACCTATAAAGCCATTAAAATAGCCATCTTGCACTGCATTAGAACCATTTCCTGAGACAAAGACTGTTAAATATTTTATAACCCAACCGCCGATAACCGAATAATAAGGCAAAATAATTATAGGCACCAATGCGCCGAGATAACCGATAAACGAAAAACGCTTATCTAAAGCCTTATATGCACCAATTGCGCTAAGGCCTGTTTTTCTGCCGATTGAAATTTCTGCCACCATAAGCGCAAAACCAAAAGTTAGCGCCAAAGCTATATAAACAAGCAAGAAGATTCCTCCGCCATACTGAGCCGCTAAATAAGGGAATCTCCAAATATTTCCAAGGCCAACTGCCGAACCTGCCGCAGCAAGAACAAAGCCAAGTTTACCTGTAAAACTACTTCTTTCCTTTTCCATAATAACTCCTTTTTGAGACTGATTTAAATGTTATTATATACTAACAAGTCAAAAAAATCAATAAAGATTTGATTATTTTGGCGTTTTAGGTTGATATTTATTTAAATACTAAGTATAATATAATAAATATGCGAACTTTTTAGGAGGTTTTAACCTTGGATTGCAAACAATTTTGGGATGAAATATCAAATAAAAAAATTGCTATGTGCGGAGTGGGCGTAAGTAACACCCCTCTTATTCATATGTTTTTAAACAAAGGCGCTTGCGTTTATGTTTGCGACCGCAGAACCAAAGAGCAGATAGGTTCTCTTTGCACAGAACTTGAAAATGCAGGCGCTTTGCTTCGTCTTGGCGAGGGTTACCTTGATAACCTCGAGGTTGATGTTATTTTCAGAACTCCCGGTATGAGTTTCAATTTACCCGAACTTAAAGAGGCACGCCGAAGAGGGATTGCTGTTACAAGCGAAATGGAGGTATTCTTCGATTTATGCCCCGCTAAAATTTTTGCTGTAACAGGGTCTGATGGTAAAACCACAACAACCACACTCATTTCCGAAATGCTAAAAAAAGAGGGCTATACCGTTCATATTGGCGGTAATATAGGAAACCCCTTGCTCCCCGAAATTGAAAATATAAAGCCTGATGATATGGTGGTTGTTGAACTATCATCTTTCCAGCTTATCTCTATGCGCAAGAGCCCTGATGTAGCAGTTGTTACAAACGTAGCCCCTAACCATCTTGATGTTCACAAGGATATGGATGAATATGTTGCCGCTAAGCAAAATATTGTTCTTCATCAAAGCGCATTTTCAAGAACCGTGCTTAACTATGATAATGAAATTACAATTGGTTTTAAACCCCATGTTAGAGGTCAATTTTTAGGCTTCAGTATGGAGCGTCCCGTTAAAAACGGAACCTGGCTTGATGAAAATGGTTATATCTGCATTTCCTACCGCGGAATAAAGGCCCCTATTATGCACCGAAATGATATAGCCGTTCTGGGCGACCACAATGTTGAAAACTACCTTGCTGCAATTTCGGCAGTTTGGGGTTACGTTGGTGCAGACTGCATAAGACAGGTTGCAAAAGAATTTATGGGAGTTGAACACCGCATTGAGTTTGTTAAAGAGGTTTGCGGAGTTAAATATTATAACGATTCTATTGCTTCAAGCCCCACAAGAACCATCGCAGGACTTAAAGCATTTCCTCAAAAGGTTATTCTTTTAGCGGGCGGATACGATAAGAAAATCCCCTTTGAGCCTATGGCTCCCTACGTTATTGATAAGGTTAAAACCTTAATTTTAACAGGGCCTACAGCTAAAAAAATTGAAGAATCTATAGTGAATAACCCTGAATATAAGGGTTCTCCCTCAATTATTCACGCGGAAAATTTAGAAAATGCGGTTAAAATCGCAAGCGAAAATGCTGTTTCGGGAGATATTGTAACTCTAAGCCCCGCTTGCGCTTCATTTGATGCCTTCCCCAACTTTGCGGCAAGAGGCAAATACTTTAAGGAATTGGTTAACAGTTTATAATGGATATTAAATCAACTTTATTTAGTTTAAGTAATCTCGCAGGTATTGGAAGCATAACCGATGCCTCGGATTTTGCCTTTAATACATTAAGCGAATATGCTGATACTAAGCGCCTTGCAGGACTTGGCGTTTTAGGCGAAATCAAGGGAGAAAGCAATTATACTATATTAATCGATGCCCATATTGATGAGGTTGGATTCATTGTAACCCACATTTCAGATGACGGCTTCCTAACCGTTCAAAAATGCGGTGGAATTGACCTAAGGCATCTGCCCTCTAAGGTTGTAACAATTCATTCGGAAGAAAAATTAACGGGAGTGTTTGTTAGCACCCCTGCGCATTTAGCTAAGGATGATACCGTGCCGGATGATATAACCGATATTAAAATTGATACTCTCTTAGGTGCTAAGGCTAAGGAGAAAATTAAGGTTGGCGATTTTGTAACCTTTAAAGCAAACGCCGATACCTTAAAGGATACTATTTGCGTTGGTAAAGCATTTGATAACCGCGCTGGTGTTTGCGCTCTCTTAGAGCTTGCTAAAAGATTATCGACCAAAAAACTCCCCGTTACCGTTAAGTTTTTATTGAGTGATGGCGAGGAATTGGGACTTCGTGGCGCAAAAACCGCCGCTTATTCTACCGATATAGACGAATCTATAGTTATTGATGTTTCTTTTGGAAATGGCCCCGATATTTCGGAATTCGAATGCGGTAAAGTATCTTTAGGTGGAATGATTGGCATTTCCCCCGTTCTTTCTAAAAGCATAAGCAATAAGCTTTTAGCGATTGCGAATAATAACAAGATTAAATATCAAACCGAAGTTATGGGCGGAAGAACCTCTACTAATGCCGATGTTATTTCTCTTAATAAGGATGGCGTCAGCACCGGTCTTATCTCCATCCCGCTTCGAAATATGCATACCGACTGCGAGATTTTGGATATTGCTGATATTAATTCGGTTTGCGATATTTTAGAAAACTATATTTTATTAGGCGGTGTTAAGAATGATTAAATATTTAGAAGAATTATGCCGCCTTAATGCTACATCAGGAAATGAAGAAAGCGTTCGAAATTATATTATTGATAAAATTAAAAATGTTGCCGAGATAAAAATCGACAATTCAGGCAATATTATCGCCTTTAAAAAGGGTAAAAAAAGCGGTAAAAAAGTAATGGTTGATGCCCACATGGATGAGGTTGGCATTATTATTTCGGGATATACCGCAGATGGCTTTTTAAAATTCCAAACGGTAGGCTCCATTTTGCCTGCAACTATCTTTTGCAAACAGGTTATTATAAATGATAGTATAAAGGGTGTTGTTGGAGCAAAGCCCATTCATTTAACCAAGGGCGAAGAGGGTAAAAAATGCCCTGATATAAACGCGTTATATATCGATATTGGCGCTAAAAATAGGCAAGAAGCCGAAAAAATAGTGCCGCTAGGCTCTTTTGGTGTTATGGCTTCCGATTTTATAAGGGTTGATGATAACATATTATCCAAAGCTCTTGATGATAGAATTGGTTGCGCCGTGCTTATAAAACTATTAGAAAATTATAATGAATATGATTTTCATGCCACCTTTACTACAAGCGAAGAAATAGGACTTCGCGGCGCAAAAACTGCGGCATTTAATGTTGACCCCGAATATGCTATTATTTTAGAAGGTACAACCGCTGCCGATATTGATGGCGTTCCCGAGGCTAAAAGAGTTTGCTCTTTAGGTTGCGGTGTTGCCGTTTCATTTATGGATAATTCAACTTTATATGATAAAAAGATTTATGAAGCAGCTGTTAATAGCGGGATAAAATGCCAAACTAAATCTTATGTTTCGGGTGGTAATAATGCGGGCGCTATTCACACATCAAAAAATGGGGTTAAGTCCATTACCCTATCGGCGCCTTGCCGCTATATTCATTCGGCAAGCAGTGTTGCGGATATTAACGATATTAATGCTATGTATGATTTGGCTATATATATGCTTGATAAAATGTGCTCGGGAGAAATTTAATGGTAACACTTATTAAAGATATTCCAAAGCTCAAAATTGAAAGCGCGGCGTACACAAAAATTTGTTGCCACGCTGAAGCTTATATAGATTATGAAAAAATAGCGCTTTTCTGGAAACAAACCGATGAAAATGAAAATATTACTGCGCTAATTTCTTTAGTTGATTCGGTTATGACTATTTTTAATAACGGCGCCGATATTTTCGAACTAAAAGAATTTTTAAAATGCATTTCCCCCATTGGTGTTTTTACCGATTTAAAAACCGCAAAACTTTTAGATTTAAAAATAGAAACAGAATGTGAAAGCTTAATTATAAAACCGCCTTTTTCCTCTGAAAATGTGGCGGAAAACACCTGTGCCGGAATAGATTACGCAATAAACATTGTATCTTCAAGGCTGAATGTTGGCAATAAAGAGGTTTTCAAAGCCGACCTTATGCACCGTATAAGGCATAACTGCGCTACATTTGTAACAACTCCGTTTTCGGCGGCTTTTTGCCTATACTCAGATGATTATTCGATAGTTTCGGGTATTGCAGTTAAAGAGGATAGCGGAGAAAAAGGAGTTGGCTCAGCAACGCTTAGAAGATTACTTCTATCGGTAAGGCAACGCCCTATGCTCGTTTGCTCAGAAGATAAAAATGTTCCGTTTTATTTAAAAAACGGCTTTACTATTATAGAAAGATGTGCTTATTCAAGAATATGAAAGAATTCTTTAAAATTGATGAAAAACTCTTAAATTTAGCCGAGGAAATAGAAGAAAAATATTCCGAAGTTTTTAAAGGCATTGAAAAAATCGGCGAATATAATCAGTATAAGGTGCTTAAAGCCTTTATTAACCATTCGGTTAGCGAATCGCACCTTGTAGGCTCTACAGGTTATGGCTACGGCGACCGCGGCAGAGACACCCTGGAAGAACTTTTCGCCGAGGTTATGGGCGCTGAGGCTTCGCTTATTCGCCATAATTTTGTTTCGGGGACCCATACCTTAACCGTTGCCCTTTTTGGACTTTTAAGGCCAAACGACAGTATGCTTTGCTTAACGGGAAGGCCTTATGACACACTTATAGGTGTTTTAGGTATTGATGGTCATAGTGATGGTTCTTTAAAGGATTTTGGCGTATCCTATAATGAAGTGCCTTTAAAGGATGGCCGCCCTGATATAGAAGCAATAAAGAAGGAACTTTTAAATAAAAAATACAAAATGGCTTATATTCAGCGTTCCCGCGGATATAGCTTAAGGCCAAGCCTTACAATAGATGATATTGAAAAGCTATGCGCTATAGTAAAAGAGGTATCCCCAGATACATATATTATGGTTGATAACTGCTATGGCGAATTTACCGAGAAAAAAGAGCCCACCGAAGTAGGCGCAGATATAATTGCAGGCTCACTCATTAAAAATCCGGGTGGTGGAATTGCCCCAACGGGTGGTTACATTGCAGGAAGAGCCGATTTAATTGAAAAATGTGCAAACCGCCTCACCTGCCCCGGTGTTGGTGCAGAGGTTGGTTGCACCTTAGGACACAGCCGAGAGCTTTATATGGGGCTTTTTTCCGCCCCAACAGTTGTTACATCGGCTCTTAAGGCCGCGGTGCTTACAAGCGGTTTATTTAAAAAATTAGGCTATGCCGTAACACCCGAGCCTGATGAAAAACGCGGAGATATTATTCAAGCCGTAACGCTTGGTAACGAAGAATCACTAATAGCATTTTGCCAGGGTATGCAAAAAGGCGCCCCAATAGACTCGTTTGTTGTGCCTGAGCCTTGGGATATGCCCGGATATGACTCTAAGGTTATTATGGCGGCGGGTGCTTTCACGCTCGGCTCCTCTATAGAGCTTTCTGCCGATGCACCTCTTCGCGAACCTTATGCAGCTTGGATGCAGGGCGGACTTAACTACCCCAGCGCAAAAGCAGGAATTTTGCTTGCTGCTCAAAGTATGATGGATAAAAATTTAATTAATTTTTAGGATGGGAAAAATGAGAACTATTTTTAAAGGAGAAATTATCAATATAACTGCCGATGATAACGGACTTATCATTGCCTATGTTTTTGAAGAGGATGAAAACAATGTGAAGGTTGCATATAAAAGTGTTTCCTTTGATAATGGCAAAATAAGTTTTGTTCCGGGCGACCTTTATAAATTAACAAAGTTTGGCGCAAATTATAAAGATATAACCTCGCTTATTAAAAATTATGTTACAACCGATTCCGTTTTGCTTGAAAACGGAAAAACCTTTACGGTTGACTATGATGGTACCGCTTACCTTTTTGATAAGGATGGTGGACTTATATGGAAAGGCGAACTTTCCTACCGCAACGCAAAGCCTACAGGAATTGCTGTTTGCTCAAGGCATTTATGGGTAGCCTTCGCTGAACTTAATGTTGTTATGAGAATGAATCTCACAACTATGCATGAAGAATTGCGCCTTGGAGGTGGCAATTCCTCTCCTTTCAAAAAACCCATTAATCTATTTTCAAAAGGCGATAATCTTTTGGTTTGCACCGAAAATGGAAATGAAATTTTATCCATTAACACAAACACCTATTCAATAAGCACCTATCAAACCTTTGAAAAAGCAGTTAAGCAATATCTTAATTGCGGTGGATATGAATTCGTTGTTTTAGAAGACGGAGTTTATTTATTAGATTAAAAAAAGAAGTAAGGAGCATCCTTACTTCTTTTTCTTTTTAATATTTTTCGCCCTCAGGGATTATTTCATATTCAATGGTTGACAGCACCTTGCTAAAGGTTTCAAACTTTTCATAATTATCCACCGAAATAAAATAATCTTCATAATCGGTATGCTGTTTAAAGCCACCAAAGCTATCCTCTTCATAATAGGTGTTAACAACCTTGTTACCGGAAATGAGAACCGAGCTTAAACCTGCATCTGCCATATCAATAAAATAATTGTTTCCGTAGGACTTAATATCGGTAGCGTAAGCCTTAACTAATTCCTCGACCTTTTCTTCGCTGATGTGAGTTTCAAAACTACCAATGTACTGATAACTATCATAAAGATAGCCGCTAAGAGTCCAACTATCTGCTTTTTTCTCTTTGAATTCATTAAACTCTTCCACCAGGCTCCTCGAATATTCCTCAGCTATAAGGCGAGATTTTTCTTCTTTTGCTATCTTTGTTTCAACACTATAGCGGCGTGTTACTGTTCTACCATCTTTAAGGGTATACTCGAATGTAAACATATTAGTTCTATCATTACCTAAATAATCATCGCTATGCTCATTAACTATAGAGCGGTTAAGTTCTAATGCCAAATCTATATTGCGAACATTAATATCAATAACACCCGACTGAATGTTTACGCTTTCAATTTGCTCGGCCTTTGGAAGATTATATCTATAGCCCGTAATATCATATTTAATGCCTAAATTTACACAAATTAAAACTAGCGAAGCTAAACCGCCAAAAGCTATTGCTTTCTTTACTTTTTTAAAACCACGATTAATTATAAGCGAATAAACAACTGCAGTAATAATGGCGCCGATGCTTCCCATTATCCAATAAATCGCATTAGCAGGGCTCTCGCCAAACAAATATCCAAAGAAGAAAAGGCCTATAGCCGACACTATTAAACCGATAAGCTCAGGCATAAATTTAAAGGCGTACGAGCCACCCAATTTTTCGGCCTTTCTGTTTTTATAAAGAATTACCGAAATGCCGCCCCAAATAATTATCTGAGCTATACTTCCGAGAATACTCTTAATGGAAAAGAATGCGCCCTCCCCTGTAAGACCTAAAAGAAGTTTAATTAAAGGATAGGCAAATGGGGTTGTGTAGGATAAAATGCCTGCTTCAAAATCGAGATCACCGACAAAACCATAAATATGCTCTGCGCAAAGATTCGATATATAGGCGACAATTATGGGTAGACCTAAATTAACCGCAACAAAACCGATGATGCTATCAAACACTCCACCCGAGATAATTATGAAAATCAAAGTGAAAAGTCCTAATAAAAGCATCATTAAAACAGTGAAGAGATATGCCTTTATGCAAAGAAAGGGATTTGCTTCAACAAAGCTTAAAAGGGTTATTGCAAAGGTGCCTATGTAACCTACCGTTAAGGGTATAAGGGATGACACAAACGAAGCCATAAAGCGAGCAACCAAAAGTTCCCATCGTTTAAGTGGCAAAGCATGAAAATAATCACTTGCACTTTTACTGAAAAGGAAAGAAAAATTTATGAATAAAAGAATTATTAAAAATAAGGTTGCCGCAATAGCCATAAGGGTGGAAAATAATATTTGCATATTTTCGAAACGGTATATAAGCTTAGAATAAGAAGAAAGATAATCCTTTATAACGCTATAAATATAAACCGGAGATACCATAATGCTTAATATTGCTGCCACCAAGGAAAAACCAAGATTTTTCTTTAGGGTAAACCCAAAAACATTAAATGCGCTTTTATTTAATGATATTTTCTGCATCATAGCCCTTCGCCTCCAATTCATACATAAATATTTCTTCAAAATCGGGACTGATTTTTTCAACAAATACAGGATTTAAATTATTTAAAAATTTCATTAACTCATTTTCTTCGCCCTTAACAACCAAGTGAATAAGGCTACCGGTTTTTTCTATCTTCATTGGCTTTAATACTTTGAAAACCGATAAATCCGGTACTCTTTCAAAGGCTATTTGAATTTTATGAAGATTATTTTTAAGGGTATCCATCTTATCGCTGAAAATAAGTTTTCCGAAATGAAGAAGCCCTACGCTATCGCATAAATAATCTAAATCGCGAAGATTATGGGAAGCGATAATGGTGGTCATTCCCTCATTTGCGCCATCGGTAAGCAGAGTTTTTAAAACCTTTCGCATAACGGGGTCTAACCCATCAAATGCTTCATCTAAAAGAAGATATTTTGGATTACTTGCAAGGCAAAGCATTAATGCCGCCTGGCGTTGCATACCTTTACTCATGGTATTAATTTTAGCTTTACTATCAAGTGGGAAAACAGTTTTTATAAGTTCAAACTTTTCATCGCTAAAATTCGGATATATGCTTTTATAAAGCTTTGACATTTCATTTATATTTGCTTGATGAACAAAATATGGAGTATCGGCTAAATAGCATACATCCCTCTTGATTTCAGGGCAATCAAATGGCTCTTTACCATCAATTAAAATGCTTCCGCCATCCCCCATATAAACGCCTGAAATTAAGCGAAGCAGGGTTGATTTCCCCGAACCGTTCGACCCTACAAGACCATAAACCGAGCCGTTTCCTATATTAAAGCTTACATTATCCAAAGCGATTTTTTCATCAAAACGCTTAATTATATTTTTAATCTCTATCATAATTAACCCTCCAAAAACAAGCGGTCTATTTCATTTTTAAGTTCTTCGGCGGTCTTGCCCATTTGTTTTGCATCCTTTACCGCCTTTATAAAATCTTTTAAAACAATATCGTTAAGATAACTCTTATCCGATTCTCCCGAAATAAACGAGCCTTTACCCGTTACCGAATATATAACCCCTTTTTCTTCAAGAATTGCATAGGCACGCATAACTGTATTAGGATTTATGCCAAGTTTACTCGCTAAAGCGCGAACGCTCGGCAGTGCATCCCCTGCCTTTAAAGCCCCTAGCATTTTAAGCTTTATTACCTTTAAAACTATTTGATCATAAATTGGAGTTCCGCTTTTAAAATCAAGTTGTAACAATATAGCCCTCCGTTCTTAGTGTATTAATTCGATTAGTACACTTATATAGTACACCCTCTCTCGAAATTTGTCAAGCACTTTTTATTGAAAAATTTTTCCTATCGTGGTAATATATAAATGAGGTGAAAATAATGGTAACTGTTTTATTAGCCACATATAATGGCGGAAAATTTTTAGAGGAGCAACTAAATTCCCTTTTAAATCAGTCTTTTCAAGATTTTAGAATTGTTATAAGGGATGATGGCTCTACCGATAACACCTTAGAAATTATTGAAAGATATAAAGGCATTTCCCCCGAAAAAATTGAAATTTGCCAAAGTTTCGAAAAAACTCGCTCGGCAGCGGGAAATTTCTTTAAATTAATAGAACTTTATAGTGATGACTATATAATGTTCTGCGACCAGGATGACTGTTGGCTACCTGACAAAATTGAAAAAACCCTTAACGCTATGAAAAAAGCGGAAGCGGAATTTGGAACCGATACTCCGATTCTTGTTCACACCGATTTAAAGGTTGTTGATGAAGAGTTAAATTTAATTAATAACTCCTTTATAAAACTGCAAAAATTATCCCCCGAAAACACAAAGCTTAATAATTTGCTTATGCAAAACTCTATTACGGGTTGCACAGCAATGTTTAATAAAGCGCTTCTTGAAAAATTATTTATTCTGCCAAACGCGGTTGCTATGCATGACTGGTGGCTCGGCCTCATTGCCGCTTGTTTTGGTAAAATCATATTTATAAAAGAGCCAACCATTCTCTACCGCCAGCATTCAAATAATGAAGTGGGCGCCAAAGATGTAAATAGTTTATCCTTTATTATTAAAAAACTTAAAAATTTTGAGAAAATGAAAAGTATGTATAAAACCATATCTCTTCAGGCCTTATTTTTAAAGGATAATTATTCCGAATTTTTAGATTATAAGCAAAAGAAACTTTTATCTGATGTTGCTGATTTACCGAATAAAAACAAATGGCAAAAAATAAAAATATTAAAAAAGCACCGCCTTTTTAAAAACTCGGTGTTTAGAAAATTTGCTCAAATATTATTTATATAAAAAAGCGTAGTGGTTTCCACTACGCTTTTTATATATCCTCATCATCACAAATAATATATGGAGAAAAATATATTTGTTCATCGTTAATTTCTGCAATATTGGTAATTGCTTTTCCTTTTTGCTTGGCATACCTAAGGGTTGCGGCGGTGCCACCCGATTTACCATCAAAAAAGGTTATAACTGCCGCAGAATTATCAACCATATATCTATTCCGCTTATGATAGCACTCTTTAGAATATTCCTTGCTTATAAGAACAATTCTATCGGCTTTGGAAAGCAACGCCTCATAACGATTTTTCCACTCATCACTCCAAGAATGAGATTGTTTTTCGAAAGGCACCACAGCAATTAATTTAACCAATGGATTTGCCTTTTTCAAAAGCAAAACAATCTCTCCGGCAAGAATATCAAAACCATAAGCCATTCCGCAATAAAACTCAGAAAATCCCTCGTTTGCTGCGTTAAACACAGTATCAACAAGCTTGTTTTCAAGGTTTCGATATTCGGGGTTTTGATGGCTAAATTCAAAATCAAATTTATCTGGGCGATAACCCGTGAAGCAACATTTTTTTATTTTTTCCTGCATTACTCGGTTACTTCCTGCTCAACCGAACTTTCGGGAGTAATTTCTTCAGACTCAGGCTCTTCTACTTCAGGCTCTTCTACTTCAGGTTCTTCTACTTCAGGCTCCTCTACTTCAGGCTCCTCTACTTCAGGTTCCTCAGTTTCAGGTTGCTCAACCTCAGGTTCTTCTACCCCAGGTTCTTCCGCCTCTGGCTGTTCCTCTACTTCGGGTTCTTCCTCTTCAGGCACTTCTACTTCAGGCTCCTCTTCTTCGGGCTCTTCCGCAGGAGGAGTTTGAGAATCATCACCATTACCCTCAGGAGTTTCTTCAACCTCTATCTTTTCTTTTTCATTATACTCACAACGAGAGCATTTTCTTGTTTTAAAAACATCGCCATTGCTATCGGCGGGAAGTTCGCTCCACTCCCCTAAATCGTGTCCAAGGGCTGCTTTTTCATCAGAATTAATCTTTTCCCCACATGAGCAAACCTTTTCGGTAAAGCCTTTTTCGGTACAGGTAGGCTCTACAACATTTGATGTAGTAACATAGTTATGGGTATGCTTGTTTTCTTCAGGCTTACTATCTTCTTTTTTATCGTCTTCTTTTTTATTATCTTCTTTTTTATTATCTTCTTTTTTATCTTCCTGCTTATTATCAGAAGGTTTGGTTTCGTTTTTATTGCTCGATTCGGTTTTCTTTTCTTCCTCTTTATTTTCCTCAACACCTGTTTCAACCGAAGGGTTATTATCCTCAGGTGTTTCGATTTTAGGCTCAATATCGGTTAAGGTTGCAATAAGAATAATAAGGGTTAAAATGCCTGCTAAAATTCCTAAAAATATGCCTTGATATTTCATATCCTTAATATTGAATTTCATTATTCTTTACCTCCAAATTTATTACAAATCAATTATACCGAAAAAATATGAATTTTTCAATAACCACTATGATTATTTAAAAAATATCTTCTTTAAAAGTTTAACTGCATAATAAAATGCTAAACCTACTATGATAGCAACAACCAAATCGAAAACAACCGTTAAAACAAAGGTTATTAACAAAACGAGAATATCTAAAACATTCTTCTCTTTAATAATCTCTACAAACTTTCGCCATTCGCTCATATTATAAGCCACAACAAAGAGAATTGCGGCAATAACAGGCATAGGGATAAGCTCAGCCAACGGCATTAATGCTACCAAAACTAAAAGGAGAATTACCGAATGCACCATGCCTGCAACCGGTGTTCTGCCGCCGTTTTTGATATTCGCGGCAGTTCTGGCTATTGCACCTGTTGCGGGAATTCCGCCAAAAAATACGCTTGCTATATTGCCAACGCCCTGCGCTACCAATTCGGCATTTGGATTATGCTTTGAATCTATCATACTATCTGCCACAACACAGGATAATAAAGATTCAACCGCCGCCAGCACCGCTATTGTTACGGCGCTCGGCAAAACTGCAATGATTTTTTGAGTGCTGAAATCCATTTCGGCAAAATTAATTTTGGGAAGACCTGAAGGTATAGTATATAAATTCCCTATTGTATAAACATTGCCTTTAAATAACGGAATAAAAGCTACCGCTAAAGCGCCAACTATAACCGCAATTAAAGAAGGCGGGATTTTCTTTTCAAGCTTTGGATAAAAGATAAGTATAGCTAAACTTATCACACCTATTAAAAGAGCCTCAAAAGAAAATGTGCTTAAATACTCTATATTAGCCTCCATTTTCTCCATTGCTTCTATAGGGCGAACACCCTCAGCGTATGTAATGCCTAGAAAATCTTTAATTTGCCCTAAGAAAATTGTAACTGCAATACCTGCAGTAAAGCCAACAGTTATGGAATGAGGGATGTATTTAATAAGCACACCTAGTTTTAATATGCCCATTAGAAGTAAAATTATACCTGCTATAACTGTTGCAATGAAAAGGCCATCCATTCCATTTGCCGCAACAACCCCCGCAACAACGGTTGCAAAGGCGGCTGTGGGACCCGCAATTTGCACTCGGCTACCGCCAAGAAGTGCCACAAAAAAGCCTGCTGCTACGGCTGTGTATATACCGCAAGCAGGCTCAACACCCGAAGCCAAAGCTAAGGCAATTGATAGCGGTAGCGCTATTATTGCAACGATTATACCTGCCGTTAAATCTTTAATAAATTGAGCCTTTGAATAATTTTTAATTACCGAAAAAAACTTCGGTTTTAGATAAGAAAACATATTATATCCCCTTTTATAATGTCAATTATGTATTATATCATTATAAAGGCAAAAAGTAAATAATTAAAAAATAAAAAAGGATGAAAATTCATCCTTTTTATATAACTCCCTTTTGGAGCATTATATTAGCATATAAGGCCGATTCCCCTGTTGCAATAATCAGGTATGCGGTTTTGGCTGCCTCATAAAAAGCGAAACGCTCTATTTCTCCAATGCTTCCAGAGGCTTCATTATCATATTTTGCAATAATCTTCTTATATTCATCCCAAATAGGAGTTTCAACATTATCTCCCGGGGATACCTGCATAACATTTGCAGGGCAATCTGCATTTTTATCAAGCGGAAAAAGAGAAAGAATTGCATCAAGCATTTCGGCACCACCATGTCCATCCGCCCTTAGCACTATTGAATTTTTACCAACCGATTCCGATGGAAAATTACCATCCGCTATAACCAATCGATCGCCATGACCCATCTCGCAAAGCACCTTTAACATTTCTGGAGATAAAATTTTAGGTATATTTTTAAGCATAAAAACAACTCCTTTTCTTAAATTATATCACTTCGCTATAAAAATGTAAATATTGAAACATATTAAATTTTATGCTAAAATAATTAATGATAAAAGGAGGATATGTTGTATGACAACTAATAAAGAACGTTTCTATTTTATTGATTTTTTAAAGTCCATCGGATTACTGCTAATTATTTTTGCGCATATAAACGCACCCGGATACGCCTTAGCTGTTAGAGCTTTCGATGTTCCGTTAATGGTTATTATTTCCTCAATTTTAGCGCAAAAGTCTTATATTAAATATGAAAATATAAAAGGTTTTCCATATGAATATCTAATACGTAGAGTAAAACGACTTGTTATTCCAACCTGGATATTTCTTGTTTTTTATTTTTGCTTACTTTTTCTACTTACAAATGAAGTCTTTTCACTTAAATATTATTTTTCTTCATTCCTTCTTACCAGATATGGAATCGGCTATGTGTGGGTTATCCTAATATACATGTATAGTGCTATTTTGGTTCCTTTATTCAGTAAATTTAAGCTAAACACAAAATTTGTCATTTCAATTTTTGTTATATATATTTTGTATGAATTAGCTTTTTATTTTTGTATTGGAAAAAATAATCTATTTGTAGATACCTTTTTCTATTACATTATTCCTTATGGATTATTAACATTTCTTGGATACAATTACAATCATTTTTCTAAAAAAGCAAAATATCTAATAACAATTTTTTCTTTCGTTATATTTATTCTATTGGCGCTTATTATGTACAAAACTTATGGTTCTCCCCAATCACCTTCAATAGCAAAATATCCACCTCGATTATATTTTTTATCGTACGGAATTTTTGTCTCTTTTACCCTTCTTATATTATGCCAAAAATTCAACCTCAAAATATTCAAATCTAAAATAGTAAACTATATTTCAAAACATTCTTTATGGATATATCTTTGGCATATCGTTTCACTTAAATTGTATAAAATTCTAAACTTGCCAAAAATTTGGCCCATTGAATTTATCGTTATTTTAGGTTTCTCAATTATTATCACTTTCTTGGTCAATAAATCTATAGATTTAATAGAGAAAAAGTGGGATTGCAAATTTTTATCTTATTTTAGGGGATAAATCAGAGGATAGAAAAGTTATGTTTAATTTCTTTTGCGATGAAAATAACCGACAAGACAATAAATATATAATTGATGGAGCGGACTATAATCATATTAAAAATGTACTTCGAATGGTTGTAGGAGATGAATGTCTTATAAGCTCGGGCGGTAAAAGTGCTTTATGCCGAATTGATGAGTTCTTAGATACTGCAGTATCCTTAGAAATAATAGAGGAAGATTATAAAAGCACTGAGCTTCCCGTTAAAATCTATCTTTTTCAGGGCTTACCTAAGTCTGATAAAATGGAGCTTATTATCCAAAAATGTGTTGAATTGGGCGTTTTTTCTATTATTCCAACCGAGATGAAGCATTGCGTTGTGAAGTTAGATGATAAAAAAGCAAAGGCAAAGCAAACGCGTTGGCAAAGCATATCTGAAAGCGCCGCAAAACAAAGCAAGCGCAACATTATACCCGAAATAATGCATGTTAGTTCATATAATGAAGCTTTGGAATTTGCTAAAACACTTGATTTAATTTTAGTGCCTTATGAAAATAAAGATGGTATGAAAGCCACCAAAGAAGCTTTATTGGAGCTTAAGAACGTAAAAAGTGTTGGTATTTTTATAGGTCCTGAAGGTGGCTTTGAAAAAACAGAAATAGAAAAGGCTAC
The DNA here is from genome assembly GCA_045656145.1 of Acutalibacteraceae bacterium. Taxonomy (GTDB): domain Bacteria; phylum Bacillota; class Clostridia; order Oscillospirales; family Acutalibacteraceae; genus SIG565. The sequence goes on along the minus strand of JAZOQP010000013.1, from coordinate 3,871 downwards.
TAAAATCGGCGCTAAAACAATTTCACTCGGAAAAAGAATTTTGCGCACCGAAACCGCCGCTATTACTGCGGTTTCAATGTGTATGCTACATATAGAAATGTTAGAAGGAAATAACTAATGAAGCCTTTACCAATAGAATTTAAAGACCGTATGAAGAAGCTTCTCGTCGAAGATTTTGAAGCCTATATAAGCGAATTAGAAAACCCACCAATTAAGGCATTTAGGGTGAACACCGATAAGATAAGCCTTGAAGAATTCCAAAAAATCAATGTTTTCGGGAGTGAGCCCATACCCTATGTTAAAAACGGTTATTACCTTGATTTCTCTAAGGTTGGTAACCACCCGTATCACCACGCAGGGCTGATTTACGTTCAAGAACCGGCGGCAATGGCACCTGCTGAATGTATTGATATAAAGCCCGACTGGTTTGTTCTTGATATGTGCGCCGCGCCCGGTGGCAAAAGCACTCAGCTAAAAAATAAACTTGGCGAAAACGGAGTTTTGGTATCAAACGAAATTATATCATCAAGGGCTAAAATATTAACAGGCAATATTGAGAGACTGGGACTTACCAATACTGTGGTTACCTGTATGGACTCTTTTCGCCTATCTAAAGCTTTTGAAAACACATTTGATTTAGTAATGGTTGATGCGCCATGCTCTGGTGAAGGGATGTTTCGCAAGGAAGATGCCGCTATTGGTGAATGGAGCGAAGCAAACGTTATAAATTGCCAAAAAAGGCAGGGTGAAATTTTAGATAACGCTGTAAAAACGCTTAAAAAAGGCGGCTATATAATATATGCCACCTGCACGTTTTCCCTTCAAGAAAACGAAATGACTATAGATGCCTTTTTAGAAAGACATCCTGATTTTGAAATCATACCCGTTAAAGAAAATGTAGCAAAATGCACATTAGATGGCATTAAATTTGATGGCTGCAAATGTGAAAACATTCACTATGCCAGAAGATTTTATCCGCATATCTCTCGCGGAGAAGGTCAGTTTATGGCGGTGCTTCATAACAAAGGCGAGTTAGCTTCAAATAATTTCACCACTAATAATGGCGGCAAACCCCAAAAATTAGTAACCGATTTTCTAAATGATACACTTGTAAGCTACAACCCCGATTTTGTTTGCGAATATAACGGTAACCCTGTTTATTATAATAACAGGCTGCCTATAGTTAAGGGTATAGCTTTTTGTTGCGGAATAACCATTGGCGAAATCAGAAAGAATTATATTCTCCCCCACCATCAATTTTTTATGGCGTTGGGTAATAAATTTAAAAGAAAAATTGATTTAGCAGTTGATAGTGAGGAACTCACTAAATATTTACGCGGCGAAGAGTTTGATACCGAATCTGATAACGGTTGGGCGGTAGTTCAGGTTGATGGATATTCTCTCGGCGGCGTAAAGGTGTCGGGCGGTAGAGCCAAAAACCACTACCCTAAGGGACTTAGAAGGCAATAGTTTTTATATGTATATTAAAAAGACGGCTACTCGCCGTCTTTTTTGCACTGCATTCCATCATGCTTAATTTCATAATTGTCTTTCATTATTAAATCTTCAATAAATAAAAACTCATAGCCCTGTTCTTTGAGAGTTTTTAGAATTGTTGGCAAAGCGGCTGGGGTAAAGTCGGCATCGTTATGGAAAAGCACTATCGCGCCATCGTGCGCTTTACTTATTACCCTATTCGCTATGCTCTCTACCGTTGCGTTTTCTTTCCAGTCGAGAGAGTCAACCGACCACTGAACACAATGCATTTCGGCATTTTTTACAGCATCAATAGTGGCGTTGTTATAATCACCATAAGGGCAGCGGAATAAGGTAGGTGTTCTTCCTGTTATGCTTGCTATTTTTTCATTACAGGTTTTTAATTCATCTGCCATCTGGCTACTGCTCAGCTGTGGCATATGTGGGTGGGTGTTGGAATGGTTTTCTATTCTATGACCTGCAACTGAGAGTTGCTTTACCGATTCAGGATACTTATCCACCCACGCTCCCACAACGAAAAATGTTGCAGGCACCTGATACTCTGACAAAATATTTATAAGTGTTTCGGTGTCATCATTACCCCAAGCGGCATCAAAGCTGATTGCAATTTGCTTTTTATCATTTTCAACGCAATAAATCGGCAGTTTTTTATTGCTTGAGGCAAAGCTGTAAACACTGCCGAGTAACACCCCTATTGCTGTGAGTGTGGCAACTATTGCCACCATTAAATGTTTTTTCGTTATTACAAAAAATTTCATACAAAATCCCCCTGTTTCTATTTATGAAACAGGGGGATGTCTATATTCTATTCGTTTACTATATTGTTTATCCAAACGCCCTTTTTTACAAAATAAAAGCCGATTACAGCTTTTAAAAGGCTTAAAAGTTGGCAAAGGAAATATAGTGCTAAAATTGGAAGCGAAGTAAACCTTGAAAGAACAAATGCAACAGGCACATGAATAGCCCAAACAAAGCCACTATCGAAAATAAATGTTACAGCGGTTTTTCCGCCCGAACGAAGTGTGAAATAAGCCGCATGAACAAACGCTTCTATAGGCATTGTTATAGCGCAAATTCGCATAAGTCCCTTAGCGATAGATTTAACCTCATCGGTAGTGTTATAAATTTCGGGAATAAAGGCAGCGCAAACATAGAACAATACCGCCACTATAACGCTTATAAACACAGCCAATGCAATTAACTTGGTTGCTGTATTCTTAGCCTCCACCTTTTTATCGGCTCCGAGTAACTGACCGAGTAGAATACCAATGGCAATTCCCACAGCAAAATACGCCACCGAAAAAACATTAAAGAAGGTTGAATTAATATTATTTGCCGCAACAACCGAAAGTCCTCTAAGGGAATAGCACTGATTAACCATTGCCATACCTGCCGCCCAGAATGTTTCGTTAAGCATAAGGGGAATTCCTTTAGCGCAAATTCTTTTAACAAGCGCAAAAGGCACATAAAAGCTTTTAAATGCGCCATTAATAAAGGCATTTTCATTTCGTTTTACTGCGGTATAAATAATTAATATGAACACCTCAACAAAGCGTGAAATTACTGTTGCAATGGCGGCACCTGCAACACCGAGCTTCGGAGCGCCGAATTTTCCGAATATAAGAAGATAATTGAGCGACAAATTGGTTAAAACCGCAATAACACCCGCAACCATTGGTAAAACGCTATGCCCTGTTTCGCGAAGTGTACTGGCATAGGTTTGAGATATGCAAAACGGAATAAATCCGATTAGCATTATAAGCATATAGTCTCTTGCGAACTTAAAGGCTGCTGCTATATCCTCTGGAGTGCCCTCGCCATTTAAATAAAGGTTAATTAAATTTCCGCCAACGGAAATAAATAGTCCACATGCTAAAAGAGCGAATATAACCGATACTATCATTTTGAAGCGGAAAACATAGCGCACGCCCTCGTTATCGCCCTTGCCATAAAACTGCGCGCCGAATATACCTGCGCCCGAAATAGCGCCGAATATACAAAGATTAAAGACAAAAATGAGTTGGTTGGTAACAGCAACGCCTGTCATTTGAGTAGTTCCTACCCTACCAACCATTACATTATCAAGCATATTAACAAAGTTGGTTATACCATTTTGAATCATAATAGGAATAACCAACGCGAAAACACTCTTATAAAAATCTTTGGTTCCTATGAATTTTTTGAGCATTATATCCCCTCATTTTCAATAAAAAAACCACGCTAAAAAGCGTGGTTTTGTGTTGGCATCTACTTATTTTCCCAGGCAGCTGCCCGCCAAGTATCTTCAGCGCAAGTGAGCTTAACTTCTGTGTTCGGAATGGGAACAGGTGGACCCTCACCGCAATCAACACCAACTGTCATCTCTTGACGACAA
>JAZOQP010000012.1:0-26764 GCA_045656145.1 Acutalibacteraceae bacterium | reverse complement strand
TTTGTCAAACGTTTAACCCGACTCACTTGTATCGGATATGTAAATAGAGTTAGAAAAAACCCGTTTCCAAGAACATCGGCAAAAGCAAATGTTTTGGCAAATTTCAGCACATCTTTTCGGTTGGTCTCGTAAGCGTCGGTCAATTTGTAATATTCATTAAAATTAGCTACTTCGAAAAAGGCATAACACGTAGGAACTAACTCTAATATATCAGATCGGTCGAATGTTCCAAATACATAACTTTGTAAAGTAATATCCAAACGATCGCCGTCCTGCAAATCTACAATGTTATAATCACACCCCACACGCAAAATTATTTTATCAAGCGAATTCATTAAAAAGGCGGTTGCCTTTTTAGCAAGTTTATCTTTCCAATTGTTTTCTTCAATTTCGTTTAAAGCCGATTTTACGTCTGCCGTTATTGGAACAAGGGATAGAGAAAACTCATTATCAAAAACTTCTGCTATGATTGAAGAAGTCATCCCTTCCTCGCATAAAGCGGGAATATAGTAATATCGTTCACCGTGAGAATCGATTATTTTTATTTTGCAATCATAAATACTTTCTTTTAGCACAAGAGAAATTTTCACAAAATCACCGCCCTTAATTTATTATATCACAATCGACCTAAAAAGTAAATTATTGCAGTATAAATTCCCTTTAATCACAAATAATAACATCACGATTTGAAATTAAAGGAGAATTTATATATGAAAGCAACTGGAATAGTTAGAAGAATAGACGATTTGGGTCGTGTTGTTATCCCGAAAGAGATTAGAAGAACAATGAGGATAAGAGAAGGAGATCCGCTTGAAATTTATACTTCGGGGTCAGGGGAGGTTATTTTTAAAAAATATTCTCCTGTGGGGGAGATGCACTCCTTCGCGCACTCGGCGGTGAGCTCGGCGGCGAAGCAAAGCGAATTCTCGTTTGCTGTATGTGATAGAGACCACTGCATTGCGGCGGCGGGTAGCGGCAGCCGAGATTTAATTGGTGCTGAGGTTGGCGAAGTGCTGGAAGAGGTTATGCTATCTCGCAAGAGCCGAGAATTTGAAAATGATACAAAGGCATTTGAAAAGGCGGAGATGAGGCTTCGATTTGCTGTGCCGATAATTGCGGCGGGGGATATTTCGGGTGTTGTTTTAGTGCTTGGAGATGCCGAAAATTTTGATGAGAGTGAGAGAAAACTCGCTTTATTTTGCGCCTCGTTTTTAGGCGGAGAATTAGAAATGTAAAAAACACTTGATTTTTATTATATATAGTGATATAATATTTTTAGCATAAGGAGAAAGACAAAGAGTAGGGCGACCTGCTCTTTCGTTTTTGTCTGGACACTTTATAATTTCCAGAGGTGATATTTTTGGCAAGTGTAACTGAAAGAATTTTTGACCTCATTCTTCCGGCAGTTGAGGAATGTGGGGTAACTCTTTGGGATGTGCGCTTTTTAAAGGAGGGTGCTTCTTATTATCTAAGAGTTTTTATTGACAAAGATGGCGGTATTGATATTAACGACTGCACCGCCGTTTCCCACGCGATAGACCCCATTATTGATGAGGCCGACCCGATAGATAAATCTTATTATTTAGAGGTTTGCTCCCCGGGACTTGAAAGACAATTAACTCGCCCCGAACACTATGAGCGTTTTATAGGTTCAAAGGTAAAGGTTAAGCTCTATAAAGCTTACGAGGGTAGCAAAGAGATACTTGGAACATTAGTAGGCTTTGATGGTGGCGTTAAGCTAGGATTAGAAAATAACGAAGTTTATTTTGATAAAAAAGACATCGTAGCTGTAAAGCTTGATGATATGAATTTTTAAATTACAACAGAAAGGTTGATAGGAAAAATGAATAAAGATACTAAAGAATTTTTTGCGGCGCTTAAATTTATGGAGGAGGAACGCGAAATCCCCCAGAAATATTTAGCTGAGAAAATTGCAAACGCTATTATCGTAGCACTCAGAAAGGACTACGGCAACGAAGAGGTTGTTTCTTGCGTTATTGATACCGAGAAGATGGTATTTTCAGTAACTGTTAGAAAGACTGTAGTTGAAGAGGTTGTGAACCCCATGACCGAAATTACTGCTGATGATGCATTAAAGATTGACAAAAAGGCTACCAAGAACGGTTTTGTTGATATTAAGCTCAACACCAAGCAGTTCGGCAGAATTGTGGCTCAGACCGCAAAACACGTTATCCGCCAGGGTATACGCGAGGTTGAAAGAAATCAGACATTTGCTGAGTTCCAGGATAGAAATCATGAACTTCTTACCGCTGTTGTTCAGCAGATAGACCCCAAAACCGGTAATGCTAATGTTACTATCGGCAAAACCGAAACCATTCTTCCGAAGCTCGAGCAGGTGCCGGATGAGGAACTTCATGAGGGCGACCACATCAAAGTTTACGTAGTTGATGTTAAGGAAACCGAAAAGGGTCCGAAAATTATGATTTCCCGCACACACCCCGGTCTTGTTAAGCGTTTATTTGAGACCGAAGTTCCTGAAATTTTTGATGGAACTATTGAAATTAAGTCGGTATCTCGTCAGGCAGGCTCCAGAACAAAGCTTGCAGTATTCAGCCCTGACCCCGAAGTAGACCCTGTTGGTGCTTGTATCGGTCAGAGAGGTGCTAGAGTTAATAACATTGTTGATGAATTAAAGGGCGAGAAAATCGATATTGTGAAATACAGCGATGACGCTGCCGCATTCATAGGCGAGGCTCTGTCTCCTGCTAAAGTGCTCTCGGTTGAAATTTTAAGCGAAAACCCCAAGGTTTGCCGCGCTACCGTTCCCGATTCTCAATTATCTCTTGCCATTGGTAACAAGGGCCAGAATGCACGCCTTGCTGCAAAACTTACAGGCTGGAAAATTGATATCCGCCCCGAAAGCGGTTTCTACGGTGAGGAATAATGCAGACTAAAAAAGTACCGATGCGTATGTGTGTGGGTTGCGGCGAAATGAAGCCCAAACGCTCACTTATACGAGTTGTGAAAACTCCCGAAGATACAATAAAAATTGATTTGAACGGTAAAATGAACGGCAGAGGCGCTTATGTTTGCGCCAGGACCGAATGTTTAAATAAAGCGCACAAGTCCAAAAGACTTGAACGCACCTTTAAAACCCAGATTTCCGAAGAAATTTATAAGCAACTAGAAAAGGAACTTAATGATGAACTCTAAAACACTTACCCTTTTGGGTTTTGCCGCAAAGGCGGGGAAACTTTCTTTCGGTATGGACTCTGCTAAAACTGCTTTAAAGCAGGGAAAATCGAAGCTTATTGTAGTAGCTTCTGATATTTCGGCAAAAAGTCTTAAAGAAATTAAATTCTTTGCCGATGGAAAGGCTCAGGTTTTAGAGTTAAACAGCGACATAGAAACTTTATCCCACGCAGTAGGGAAAAAGTGCGGAATAATTTCTCTTAACGATAAAGGGTTTAGCCAAAGCATAATTAAAGAACACGAATAAGGAGGAACTTTGCCCATGATGATTAAATATAAGGTTAGCGATGCTGCTAAGGATTTTAATATTGCCTCTAAAGAAATTACTGCTATTTTAGAGAAGAATATAGGCGAGGCTAAAAAATCCGGTGCAACTCTTAATGAATCCGACCTTGATGTTATTTTTGAAGTTATGACCTTCAATAATCAGGTGGAGAGTTTTGATGAATATTTTAAAACAGGCGAGGAGGCAAGAAAGGCCGCTGCCGATGCCCGCAAGGCTGAAAAGGATAAGAAACTTGCCGAGCAGATGGCAATTCTTGAGCAGCTAAAGGCTGCCGCCGAGGCTGAGAAGAAGGCTAAAGAGGCTAAGAAGGAGGAAACTCCCAAAGAGGCTCCAAAGAAGGATGCTCCTAAGAAAGCAGAGCCTAAGAAAGAGGCTCCTAAAAAGGCAGAGCCAAAGAAAGAAGAGAAAAAGGCGCCTGCTGAAAACTTTGTTTTCCCGCAGAAGAAAGAAAAGGTGCCCGGTGCCGCTCCAAACCGTGGCCCTGCACAAATTCGCCACGTTGATACACGTACTGTTCACGTGGATATGGAGAAATACAATGAAAAATACGAGAGCATTGCTCCTGCAAACAGTATGCATGATAATTACTCTCGCAAGCAAAAGATTAAGCAAAAATCTCAGGATTATAAGCGTCCGCAGGGTGCTAAGCGCGAAACCGAGGCTGATAAGCTTCGTAGAATGCAGCTTGAGAAGATTAAGAAAACCCCGATTACCGTTACCGTTGGCGATGAAATCACGGTTGGCGAACTCGCTGCGGCATTAAAGAAAACCGCTGCTGAGGTTATTAAGACCCTCTTAAAGCTTGGTATGATGGCAACCGTAAATCAGGTAATCGACTATGATACTGCTGAAATTGTTGTAACCGAAATGGGCGCTAAAATTGAGAGAGCCGTTGTTGTAACAATTGAAGAGCAGATTATGGATGACACACCCGATACCGAGGAAAGCCTAAAGCCGAGAAGTCCTGTAGTTGTTGTTATGGGTCACGTTGACCATGGTAAAACCTCGCTTTTGGATGCTATTCGTAATTCAGCCGTTACCGATACCGAGGCCGGTGGTATTACCCAGGCTATCGGTGCTTATAGAGTAAACTGCAAGGGTCAGGATATTACCTTCCTTGATACTCCGGGACACGCCGCATTTACCGCTATGCGTCAGCGTGGCGCTATGGCTACCGATATCGCAGTTTTGGTTGTTGCCGCTGACGATGGTATTATGCCGCAGACAGTTGAGGCTATTAATCATGCTAAAGCAGCAGGTGTTCAGATTATTGTTGCTATAAACAAAATGGATAAACCCGAGGCAAACCCCGAGGTTGTAAAACAACAGTTAACCGAGCATTCTATCGTTCCTGAAGAGTGGGGCGGCGAGACTATTTGTGTTCCCGTTTCGGCTAAGACACAGGCAGGTATTGATGACCTTCTTGAAAACATTCTTCTTGTTGCTGAAATGCTCGAACTTAAGGCTAACCCCGATAGAAGAGCAAAGGGTGTTGTTATTGAGGCCAGACTCGATAAGGGCAGAGGTCCTATTGCTACACTTCTTGTTCAGAATGGTACACTTCACGAGGGCGATATTATTGTTGCGGGTACTTCGGTTGGCCGTGTTCGTGTTATGTCCAATGAAAATGGTAAAAAGGTTAAGGAAGCCGGTCCATCTGTGCCTGTTGAAATTGCAGGTCTTGCTGAAACTCCCGCCGCAGGCGATGGATTTGATGCAGTATCCGATGAAAGACTCGCAAGAGAACTTGTTGAACAAAGAAAGCAGAAAATCAAGGAAGATTTATTCAATTCCAAGCAAAAGGTTACTCTTGATAACCTATTTGATAAATTCAGCGAAGGCAACCTTAAAGAACTTAACATCATTGTTAAGGCTGATGTTCAGGGCTCGGTTGAGGCCGTTCGCGAAAACCTCGAAAAGTTATCCAATGAAGAGGTTAAGGTGCGCGTAATTCATGGCGCTGTTGGTGCAGTTAATGAGTCTGACGTTGTTTTGGCTCAAACCGCAAATGCCATTATTGTTGGCTTTAATGTAAGACCTGATAGCGTGGCTAAGGAAATTGCCGAGAGAGAGGGCGTTGATGTTCGCCTTTACAGAGTAATTTATAACTGCATCGAGGAAATCGAAGCCGCTATGAAGGGTATGTTGGCTCCTAAATTCCGCGAGGTTATCATTGGTAACGCCGAGGTTAGAACAACCTATAAGATTTCGGGTGTTGGAACAATCGCCGGATGTTATGTAACTAACGGTAGGGTAACAAGGGCTGCCCAGATTCGTGTTGTTCGTGATGGTATCGTTATAACCGAGGATAAGATTGACTCTCTCCGCCGCTTTAAAGATGACGTTAAAGAAGTGGTTCAGGGTTATGAATGCGGTATTGGTCTTGATAAGTTTGCCGATTTAAAGGAAGGCGACGTTTTCGAAGCCTTTATTATGGAGGAATATAAAGACTAATGGCAGGATATAAAATTAACCGAATAACTTCGGATATTAAAATTACCCTTAGCGAACTTTTAAGGAATGTAAAGGACCCGAGGGTTAGCAATATGCTAAGCATCGTTAAGGTAGATGTTTCGGGCGACCTTTCCTATGCCACAGTTTATGTAAGCGCTCTTGAAGGAATTGAAAAAACCAAAGAGAGTGTTAAGGCTTTAAAGGGTGCCGCAGGGTATTTGAGGCGTGAACTCGGCGCTAAAATGAAACTAAGAAAGGTGCCTGAGCTTCGCTTTATTGCTGATGATTCAATAGAAGTAAGCGCTAGTATATCCAAGATTATTGAAGGTTTTAACAAAGATTAAAAAGGAATAAAAGTATGAGTGAAAAGTTAAATCTGAGTGCTGTATGCCGCTTTTTAAAGAAAAGGGACAATTTCATAATTCTAACCCATGTGTCCCCCGATGGCGACACTTTGGGCTCGGCATACGCTCTGGCTTTAGGTCTTAAAAGTCTTAATAAAAAAGCTTATGTGGTTTGTAGTGATGATATCCCCGCAAAATACGATTATTTCGTTAAAAAAGCGGGGCTTACTCCAATAGAATATGAAACCATAATTGCGGTTGATGTTGCCGATGCAAAGCTTTTAGGCGAATTATATGAGTCTTGCAAAAGCAGGGTTGACCTTTGCATCGACCACCATGTTTCAAATACTGAATATGCTGAAAAACTTTACCTTGATGATAAGGCTTCAGCTACGGCTGAATGCATTTTCGATATTTTGAAAACGCTTAAAACTCCTATTACTACACTTATGGCAGAATGCCTTTATACAGGCCTTGCTACAGATACAGGTTGCTTTAAGTATTCTAATGTTACGGTTAAAACCCATTTGATAGCGGCAGAACTTTATAAAAAGAATATCGATGCTGCCGAAATTAATCGCCTTATGTTTGATACCAAATCTAAGGCAAGACTTCAGCTTGAAAAAATGGTGCTTGAAACGGCAGAATTTCATTTCGATAATCGCTGCATATTGCTTACCGTTACCGATGAAATGCAAAAGGTTTCAGGTTGCGAGCCGAGTGATTTAGAGGGCGTTGCAGTTATTTCGCGCTCGGTAGAGGGCGTTTTGGCAGGCGTTTCGGTAAAGCAGACCGATGAGGATACTTATAAAATCTCGCTTCGCACCTATGATCCGCTTAATGCGAGCGAAATTTGCAAAAAACTCGGTGGCGGCGGTCATAAAGCTGCCGCAGGTTGCACACTTAAAGGCGATTTAGAGAATGTGAAGGCTAAAGTGCTTGAATGTGTTAAAGAGGCATTGGAGGAAGGGAATGCAGGGGCTACTGATTGTTAATAAACCTGAGGGTATGACCTCCTTTGCCGCAGTTGCAAGGGTAAGAAAGGCCGCAGGCACTAAAAAGGTTGGCCATACGGGAACTTTAGACCCTATGGCTACGGGTGTTTTGCCTATTTTTATTGGCAGAGCAACTGCGCTTTCTTCATTTTTGCTTGATGCTGATAAGGTTTATACCGCAACCTTTCTTTTTGGTACAGTTACCGATACCGATGATATAACGGGTAATGTAATAGATAAAAAAGAGGTTAATATAACGGCCGAAATGCTGTCTTTAGCGCTTTCTCGGTTTACGGGGGAAATCACCCAGATACCGCCCGCGTTTTCTGCCATTAAAAAGGATGGCGTGCCTCTCTATAAGTTGGCAAGGCGAGGCATTGCTGTAGAGGTGCCAAAGCGCGAAGTTGAAATTTATGAAATCACTAAAAAAAGTGAATTAAATGAAAATGAAATCACTCTTCAAATAAGGTGCTCTAAGGGAACTTATATAAGGGCGCTTTGCCGAGACATCGGCGAGTATCTTGGTTGTGGTGCAACGCTTAAGGCGCTTCGTCGTGATTTTACTTCAGGCTTCGGCTTGGAAGAAAGCGTTAATCTTGAGGATATAACACCTGATACTATTGAAAACTACCTGATTGATGAGCAAAAAGCGGTTGAACACTTAAGGCAGGTTTTTGTGAGTGAAAAGCAGGCAGTTCGCTTTTTAAATGGCGGCAAGCTTGGGTTTGAATATTTAAAATTTGAGCCTAAAGATAATGGTGAGTTGGTTAGGATTAAAACCAAAACCGAATTTTTAGGAATAGGCAGCGTTGATACCGAAAATGAGGAAATAAGGATAAAATGCCTTATGAAACTTAATGATGAAAAGCCTAAAACTGCTATTGCGTTAGGCACCTTTGATGGCGTTCATAAGGGGCATTTTGCGGTGCTTAAAGCCGCGGCGGATAGTGGTTATAAAAGCGTTGCTGTAGCCTTCCCCGAACCACCCAAATTAATGGATACCTCTCATAAACTTGTTTTAACAGGTGCAGAGGATAAAAAAAGGATAATAGAGGCGCTAGGCATAAAAAAAGTTCATTTCCTTGATTTTATGCAAATCAGAGAAATGAAGGCAATAGACTTTTTAGAGTTTCTTAAAAAGGAATTCAATCCCGCTTTTATAACTTCGGGTTATAATTATCGCTTTGGTTTTGGCGGCGAGGGTAACACCGAGCTTTTAAAATCTTTTTGCAATGAAAACGGTATTGAATTTAAAGAAATAGAGCCTGTTTTATGGGAAAGAGAGGCGCTTTCTTCAACAAGAATTCGAGAATTCTTAAAAATTGGAGAAATAGAAAAAGCAAATGAGTGCCTGTTAGAACCTTATGGATTTTCCGCGCCGGTAATTGCTGGGGACCAAAGAGGAAGAACAATAGGTTTCCCAACCATTAATCAGGAATATCCCGAAAAAAATGCTGATATTCGTTTCGGTGTTTATAAAACAAAGATTACGGTTGATGGTATTGATTATAATGGTATTACAAATATTGGCATCAGGCCAACATTTAAAACCGATAGAGTGCAGGCTGAAACCTATATTCAAAACTTTAATTCCGATATTTACGGAAAGGTTGTAACCATTAAATTTTTGAAATTTTTAAGGGATGAGCAAAGATTTTCTTCGCTCGATGAATTAAAACAAAATATTTTATCAGATATAGAAAAATGCTCGGAGTAGTCCGAGCATTTTTCTTTTTCACTTTTTGCCCTCTCAGGCTTCGAGTCCCTTACAATATAAAAATAAAGAGAACAAGTACCTAACGGCACCTGTTCTCTTTATTGGCACGCTGAAAGGGACAAAATCGCCGTTGGCGCTTTCCATCCTTGTGGCATAGCCACTGCGGACTTCGCGGTTAAAAACAGTCCACCGGACTGTTTTCTTCACACCGCTCACCCTCTCAGGCTTCGAGTCCCTTACAATATAAAAATAAAGAGAACAAGTACCTAACGGCACCTGTTCTCTTTATTGGCACGCTGAAAGGGACTCGAACCCCCGACCCTCTGCTTAGAAGGCAGATGCTCTATCCAGCTGAGCTATCAGCGCAAATACTGTTTTTACAGCAATGGCTATTATAACACAATATTTTCAAATAATCAAGCATTAATTTTTATTTTTATAATAAAGAGGCGAAATGCCCATTATTTTTTTAAATTGCTTGCTGAAATGGTACTCATCATAAAAGCCTAGGTTAAAGGCAACCTCTTTAATACTGATTTCGGGGAAGGTATCAAAATAGGATATTGCTTCCTTGATTTTATAATTTAAAATATATTGATGAATTGTTATTGAAAATTTCTCTTTAAACTTGTTTTCGGCGGTTTTTACTGAAATGTTAAGCTTTTCGGCAAGTTCTTTATTGCTAAAAAATTTTTCGGGTGCTGATATGCGCGATACCAAGCTTCAAGGCACTAAATATAACGGTAGCGGTTGTTTGGTTCATGGCCTTAGTATTCTTGCCGATTCGTTTATTGCAATAGATGAGTTTGATAAGGCGTATCCGAATAAAAGGGAATTACTGATTTGTGCCCTTAAAAATAATTTTGAGGGTTATGAAGAACTGCGCGAATTTTTAAAGAATGCAGAAAAGTTTGGCAATAATAAAGAAACTGTTGATAAAGAAGCCGCCGAAATAGCTATAAAGGTTTCGGATATTTTAAAATCAAAGAAAAATTATTTAGGGAATTCTTTCCGCCCTGATTTTTCGAGTCCATCTACCCATTTAACCTATGGCTATTGGGTGGGAGCAACTCCCGATGGAAGACTCTCAAGAGAAATGCTCGGTTATGGTGTTGACCCGCTTTACGGTGAAGCCGAAATGGGTCTTGGTTTTAGAATGCTTTCTAATATGAAGTTACCGTTTAATAAGTTTTCGGGTGGTTATGCTTCACATCTTGGAATAGATCCCAAATTCTTCGGCGCAGATAGCCTTCTCAAAAAGGGTAAGCAGTTTTATGAGCGCATTATAAAACCCTTATTTTTTAACGAGATGGGTAGCGGCATAGCTCCTTTCTATCTATATGTTAATGTTACAACCCCCGAAACCTTAAGAAAGGTTTTGGCGGAGCCTGAAAAATATGCTCCAAGCGGTGTTTATATTATGCGAATTCATGGAACATTCGTTAATTTCCTTGATTTATCCCCTGAAATTCAAGAGGATATTATTAAAAGATTGGATTTGAAATCAACAACCATATCTTGTTAGGAGTTAGTATGAAAATTATTGGAATAGATATCGGCACAACGAGTATTTGCGGAGTTTTATTGGATGGAAATGATGGTACGGTATTAAAATCTCTCACGGTTAACAGCGATGCATTTTTAGAGGGTGAAAGCTTTGAAAAAATTCAATCGCCGAAGAAAATTATAGATATAGCAAAAGGGCTTTTGGATGATTTTTTAACCGAAGATACGGCCTCTATCGGCGTAACGGGTCAAATGCACGGAATTGTTTATATAAACAGCGATGGAGATGCCGTGAGTCCTTTATATACTTGGCAGGATGAAAGAGGTAATCTTCCTTACAAAGATTCCACCTATGCTAAATATTTATCTTCATTTTCGGGATATGGAAATGTAACCGATTTTTATAATAGAGTAAACGGAATAAGGAAGAAAGAAGCGGTTTACTTTTGCACCATTCATGATTATTTTGTTATGAAATTATGCGGTCTTAAAGAGCCTATAATTCATTCAACCAATGCTGCAAGCTTTGGCCTTTATGATATTAACAAAGGTAAATTTGAAATTGATTTTGGTATGAAAATCACGAATGATTATTGCGTGGCGGGATATTATAAGGGAGTTCCTGTCGGCGTGGCGATCGGCGATAATCAAGCGAGCGTGTTTTCCTCTGTTACAAATGAAAATGAACTACTTATAAATGTTGGAACGGGTAGCCAGGTTTCAATGGTTTCGGAAAAAATTATTGAAAAGGATGATATAGAAACAAGACCTTATTTTGATGGAAAATATCTGGTTGTAGGCTCGGCGCTGTGCGGCGGGAGAGCCTTTTCAATGCTTAAGGATTTTTATAAAAAACTGCTTTCAAATATTGCCGATGTTACCGATGCTTCGGTTTATAAAATTATGGATAAAATGCTTGAATCTGTGGGAGAAACCGTGATTAAAGTTGACCCTCGCTTTGCGGGAACAAGAAGCAACCCGAATATAACGGGGGGAATAAAGAATATAAAAGCAAATAATTTTAATCCCGAAGAAATAACCGCTGCATTTTTAAAGGGAATGTCTAATGAACTCTATGGGTTATATGGCGAAATGGGATTGAAGGCCGAAGGCTTGGTGGGTTCAGGTAACGGGCTTAGAAAAAATAAGTATTTTGCAAAGACTGTTGAAAGAGAATTTTCATTAAGTTTAAAAACCCCGAAGCATTTAGAGGAGGCTGCGGTAGGCTCGGCACTGTTCGGCGGAATTTGTGCAGGTGTTTTTGAAAATTCAAGTGAAGCACACAGGTTAATTAAATATATTTAGAGGCATTTTTTAAAGAGCGAAAAAGTTGCAACTTTTTCGCTCTTTTTTCTTGTTTTTTTCTCGTGAATATAGTATACTATAATAGAATATTTATATATTGGGAGAATTATGTTCTGTATGCAAAAAAACAAACTCTTTTCGGAACAAATTGAATATATAGAAAAAGCCAAGGTTTTGGCTGAAAATATTTATGGAATTCCAAAGGCTTGTGTAAACACATTTGGTTGCCAACAAAATGTAAGCGATTCGGAGCATTTTAAAGGAATGCTCAGCGAAATGGGTTACACCATTACCGAAAATGCCGAAGAAGCCGATTTCGTTCTTTTTAACACCTGCGCTGTAAGAGAGCATGCTGAGGATAGAGTTTATGGCAATATCGGAACTATGAAGGCTTTAAAAAAGGCCCGCAATAATATGATTGTTGCGGTTTGCGGATGTATGGCTCAACAGCAAAAGGTGGCTGAAAAAATCAAGAAGAGTTATCCTTATGTTGATTTGGTTTTTGGCACTCAGGTGCTTCATCGTTTGCCTGAATTTATTTACAAGCGCCTATCAGGTTCGGCGAGAATTTTTGAAAATTCCACCGAGGTTACCGAAATAGTAGAGGGCCTTCCCGTCCTTCGAGATAAGGCCGTTCGCGGTTGGCTTCCCATTATGTATGGTTGCAATAATTTCTGCACCTACTGCATAGTGCCTTATGTAAGGGGCAGGGAGCGCTCAAGGGCCAGCGAAGAAATAATTAAAG
This sequence comes from Acutalibacteraceae bacterium, assembly GCA_045656145.1. Lineage (GTDB taxonomy): Bacteria > Bacillota > Clostridia > Oscillospirales > Acutalibacteraceae > SIG565. Next base: position 14,199 of record JAZOQP010000012.1, on the reverse strand, counting down.
AGGCTAAGCAAATGATAGCGGCAGGAATTAAGGATATTACCTTGCTAGGCCAAAATGTTAATTCCTATGGTAAAACGTTATCGGAGGATATTAATTTTGCAAAGCTTCTTCGTAAAATTAATGCGCTTGATGGAGATTTTCGTATAAGATTTATGACCTCCCATCCAAAAGACTGCACCGAAGAACTTTTAAGCGCAATGGCTGAATGTGAAAAGGTTTGCCATCAGTTACATTTGCCTTTTCAATCGGGCAATAATAGAGTCTTAAAGGCTATGAACAGGGTATATACAAGGGAACAATATTTATCCCTTATTAAAAGGGCAAAGGAATTAATGCCCGATATAACCCTCACAAGCGATATAATCGTTGGCTTCCCCGGAGAAACCTATGAGGAGTTTTTGGATACGCTAAGCTTAGTTGAAGAGGTTCAGTATAATTCACTTTTTACCTTTATTTTCTCTTCTCGTCCCGGTACACCCGCTGAAAAAATGGAGGATAATGTATCAAGGGAAGAAAAGGGAAGATGGTTTAATGAATTATTAAACCTTCAGGATGAAATAGGAAAGAAAAAACAAAACGAAATGTTGGGCAAAACCTATAGGGTGCTTTGTGAAGAGCAAACCGAAAATGAAGGAGTTTTCACAGGCCACACCGATGGAAACATTTCGGTTATATTTAAAGCCGATAATTCTGATATTGGGAAATTCCTAAATGTTAGAATTGAAGAAATAAACAATGTGCTTAAAGGCACGGTAATATAAAGGAGATTTTTATTATGACAACTATTGAAGCTGCAAGAAAATTAGGAGCCGCAATGCAGGCAGATGAAGCCTATATAAAATATATAGAAGCGGTAAAGTCAAATGATGAAAACGAAGAACTTCAGAAAATTATCAGCGAGTTCAATTTAAAGAGAATGAATTTAGATGCTGAAATCAGCAAAGATGAAAAAGAGAAAAGCGAAGAGAAGATTAAAACCTTAAATGAGGAATTAAGAGCTATTTATAACGAGATTATGCAAAATCCCGCTATGGTAGAGTTTAACTCAGCAAAAGCAGGTATGGACAAGCTCTTGCAGGATATTAATTCCATCATAATGATGTGCGCTCAGGGTGCAGACCCTGAAACCTGCGAAATTTCTAACTGTACAGGCAGTTGTTCAACCTGTGGTGGATGCCACTAATTTGAGTAAGAAGTAAAAGGTAAGAGGTAAGAAGTAAATGGCTGAATTATCCCCAATGATGCGTCAGTATATGGAAATAAAAGCGCAGCATGAAGACAGTATTGTTTTCTTTAGATTAGGCGACTTTTATGAAATGTTTTTTGAGGACGCAAAAATTGCATCAGAAGAGTTGGAGCTCGTTTTAACAGGCCGCGATTGCGGTCAGGAAGAACGCGCCCCAATGTGCGGTGTGCCATATCACAGTTGTGAGGGATATATTGCCCGCTTGGTAGAAAAGGGATACAAAATAGCAATTTGCGAACAGGTCGAAGACCCTGCCAGCGCCAAAGGGATAGTTAAAAGAGAGGTTGTAAAGATTATAACTCCCGGCACCGTGCTTGAAGATACTATGCTTGATGAGGGCAAAAACAACTACCTTTGCGCTATATCCTTTAGTAAGGAGGGATTTGGTCTTTGTTTCGTTGATGCTTCAACGGGCGAACTTCACTTAACCGATATTAACGGGGATAACACCACCAAAAGAGCCATTGATGAAATTGGAAAATATAGACCCCGTGAAATAATAGTAACCTCTGAAATTAAAAATTTTGAGGAACTTTATGAGTTCATTAAAAACCGTTTGGCTTCGGTTGTAACCGTAAGGCAGGCGGAAAGCTTCGATTTAAACATAACAGAACGCTTAATTTTAGACCATTTTTCTGTTATAAGTGTTGGCCTTTTAGGCGTTAAAGAGGGAAGCCTTGCAGAAGTAGCATTAGGTGCAGCAATCGAGTATCTAAAGGATACAGGTGTAACGGGAAGCACTTCGGTTACAAATGTTGATTTCTATACCGAAGAACAGTTTATGAAGCTTGATATAAACACCGTGAGAAACCTTGAACTTACCGAAACAATGCGCCAAAAAGCCAAAAGAGGCTCACTTCTTTGGGTGCTTGATAAAACAAGAACCGCAATGGGTAAAAGACTTATCCGTTCTTGGATAGAGAAACCCCTCATGAGCATTGCTGAAATAACCCTTCGCCAAAATGCAGTTGGCGAACTTTTGGAAAATGCCTTTCTTTGTGGAGAAATTTGCGAAAACCTTAGAAGTATCCGCGATATTGAAAGACTTACAACAAAGTTGGTTTACGGCACCGCAGGCGGTAAAGATTTAAGGGCCGTTTCGGTAACCTTATCGGCTTTGCCAAAAATTAAAAACCTTTTAAATTCGGCTAATTCTAAAATGTTAAAAAGCATAAATGCCGATATAGACCCACTTCCCGAAATTGTAAAGCTCATTGATGAGGCAATTGTTGATGAGCCGCCGTTTTCTATCAGAGAGGGTGGAATTATCCGTAAAGGATACAACAAGGAACTTGATGAGTTAAAAGATATCATTGAGGGTGGCACAGGATTTATCGCCGCTCTTGAAGCCGAGGAAAAAGAGAAAACAGGCATTAAGAATTTAAGAATTCGGTATAATAAGGTTTTTGGTTACTATATTGAGGTTACAAATTCTTTCCTTGATAGAGTTCCTGAAAATTATATAAGAAAACAAACACTTACAAATTGTGAGCGTTACATAACCGAAGAACTCAAAAATATTGAATCGAGGGTTTTGGGCGCTAAAGAGCGTATAGAGGCTTTAGAATATCAAATTTTCACCGAAATCAGAAAAACTGTGGCAGAGCAAATTTTATCACTTCAGAAAACTGCCGCCGCTATATCGAGGCTCGATGTTTTATGCTCTTTTGCCGTAACCTCATCCGAAAATAATTATGTGCGCCCAACACTTAATACCGATGGTGTTATCAATATTAAATCGGGTAGACACCCTGTGGTTGAAAGAATGCTTAAAACACCATTTGTATCAAACGATACATTGCTTGATTTAAAGGAAAACCGCTGCGCCGTTATAACAGGACCTAATATGGCGGGTAAATCAACCTTTATGCGTCAGGTTGCGGTAATTTCCATAATGGCGCAAATAGGTTGCTTTGTGCCTGCCACATCGGCCAATATTTGCATAGTTGATGCGGTGTTTACCCGCGTTGGCGCATCGGATGATTTGGCTTCGGGTCAATCGACCTTTATGATAGAGATGAACGAGGTTGCCGCGATTGTTAAGGGTGCAACCAAGAATAGCCTTATAATTCTCGATGAAATCGGTAGAGGAACATCTACCTTTGATGGTATGGCAATAGCCAGAGCGGTGCTTGAGTTTGTGGCAAATAAAAAAAGCCTTGGCGCCAAAACCCTCTTTGCAACCCATTATCATGAATTAACCGAGCTTGAAAACACAAATGAGGGCGTTAAAAACTATAATGTTGCGGTTAAAAAACGCGGCGATGATATTATCTTCCTTAGAAGAATTGTTCGCGGCGGAACTGATGACAGTTATGGTATCGAGGTTGCAAAACTTGCAGGTGTGCCCGATAGCATTATTTCAAGAGCAAAGGTTATTTTGAAAGAGGTTGTTGAAAACGGCCTTGTTCATTATAAACCTGTTAATAAAGGTGTAGATAGTCAGTTGAGTCTTGACTCTTTAACGCAAAGTGAAATCTATGAGGAGTTAAAGGCGATTGACGCCGCAACACTTACCCCCATAGAAGCTATGAAAATATTATACGATTTATCTGAAAAAGCAAAAAAATAAACTAAGAAAGGATGTCCGCTATGCCGCAAATTAAGGTGTTACCTAAAAATATATCCGAATTAATAGCTGCGGGTGAGGTTGTTGAAAGACCAAGCGCCGTTATTAAGGAATTGGTTGAAAACTCAATAGATGCCGGCGCTACGGAAATAAGTGTTGAAATCAAGCGTGGCGGAATTCTTTATATGTCGGTTAGGGATAACGGCTGCGGCATTAAAAGAGATGATGTGCCAACCGCTTTCCTTCGCCATGCAACAAGTAAAATCGGTAAGGCGGCGGATTTAGATAGCATTGCAACCTTAGGTTTTAGAGGCGAAGCTTTGGCGGCTATTTCGGCTGTATCCAAAACCGAGATAATAACAAGAACTAAAGAAACCGAAATAGGAACATATTTTAAAATTGAGGGCGGAGTGCAGTCTATCCCCGAGGATATAGGCTGCGAAAAGGGAACAACCATAATTGTTTCCGACCTTTTTTACAACACGCCCGCCAGAATGAAGTTCCTTAAAAAAGATGTTGCCGAGGGTAATAGCGTGGCCGCTGTTATCGACCGCCTCGCATTATCACACCCCGAAATTGCATTTAAATTTATTCGTGATGGCAAAGTAACCCTTAAAACAACGGGGGATAACAATTTAAAAAATGTTATATATTCGGTTTTGGGTAGAGATTTTGCAGTATCGCTTCTTGAAGTTCAAAGTGTAACAGAAGGAATAAATGTCAGCGGCTTTACCTGTAAACCAATTTATTGCAAGCAAAATAGAAACGGTCAGTTTTTCTTTTTAAATGGCCGACTTGTGCTTTCCCGCACAGCTGCAGCGGCAATAGAGCAGGCATATAAAAATTCAAGTATGGTAGGGAAATTCCCTTGCTGTGTGCTAAAAATAGAAATGCCTTATGAAATGGTTGATGTTAATGTTCATCCCGCTAAGACCGAGGTGCGCTTTGCCGATGAGCATAAGGTTTTCTCGGCGGTTTATTATGCTGTTAAAAATGCATTGCAGGAGTCGGATACTCGCCCTGAAATCAAGCCTAGTTTTAACCCATATAAGCCTGTAAACGAAACTGTTTACACACAGTCGCCCATAAGAATTGAAGCTAATACTCTCTCTTATGATTTCTCAAAAAAAGCAGAAAACGAGCCCCTCGTTTTAAAGAGTCCTAAATTTGATTTTTATGAGAAAAAGGTGGAAGCAGAGGTTTTAGAAGAGGTAAAAACCGACCCTGAGAAAGAAGAAATAAAGGAAACGATAACCGAAGAAATCATAATAGAGGATATTAAATATATCGGTTGCGTTTTTAATACATATATTGTGGCGCAAAAAGGCGAGGATGTTTATTTTATTGATAAACATGCCGCTCATGAAAGAATTCTTTTTGAAAATAATAAAAATGAAAAATTAGAGGTTCAAGCACTTCTTGCTCCCATAAGCATAACCCTTACCAAAGAGGAATATTCGGTTATAATCTCTAATCTTTCGGAAATTGAAGAGAATGGCTTTGAAATTGAAGATTTTGGGAATTCCACAATTCTTGTCAGAAGCGTTCCTGCAATTCTTAAAAATGCCGATATTCCGCTCATTGTTACCGAAATTGCTGAATCTTTAAGCGTTAAAAACAATTTAAGCATTGAAAGAATAGGGGAAATTCTTCATAGTATTTCCTGCAAGGCGGCAATTAAGGGCGGTCAGTATAACACCGATTATGAGTTAAAGGCATTGGCCGAGAAGATTTTATCAAGTAAGGATATTATGTATTGTCCGCATGGAAGACCGGTTGCGTTTAAACTTACCAAAAAAGAGCTTGAAAAACAGTTTGGAAGAATTCAGTAATGAAAAATGATAAAATAAAACTAATAAGCATTGTAGGTCCAACCGCTTCGGGTAAAACTGCATTGTCGATAGAACTTGCTAAAAGATTATCGGGCGAGATAGTTTCGGCCGATTCGATGCAAATCTATAAAGGCATCAGCATTGCCTCCGCTGCGCCTACAATAGAAGAAATGCAGGGCATACCTCACCATATGCTAGAGTTCTTAGAACTTGGAAACGAATACTCTGTTGCAGATTATGTAAACCAAGCAAAGAGCGTGATTTTAGATATAAACAATAGGGGCAAACAGCCTATACTTGTTGGTGGCACAGGACTTTATGTAAACTCGCTTACCGAAGGCATAACCTTTACCGAGCAAAAGACTGATGAAATGCTTCGGGAAAAACTCGAAAAAGAGTTTGATGCCATCGGCGGAGAAGAGATGCTTAAAAAACTTGCTGAGTTTGATAAAGAAAGTGCTGATAAGCTTTCGAAAAATGATAAAAAAAGAATTATCAGAGCCTTTGAGATTTATAAACTTTCGGGTATAACAAAAACCGAGCAGGATATTATTTCAAAGAAAAATGATAGCCCATTTGAATCCGTTTTTATTGGGATAACATATAAAGACCGCGGAAAGCTATATGAAAGAATTGACAAAAGGGTTGATTTAATGCTTAAAAACGGTCTTTTAAAGGAAGCCGAAACAACCCTTTGCTTAAAGGAAAATAAGGGTGCGGCTCAGGCTATCGGGCATAAGGAACTTCACGCATTTTTAAAGGGCGAAAAATCCTTAGAAGAAGCGGTTGAAGATTTAAAAAGAGGCACCAGGCGTTATGCCAAGCGCCAACTTACCTGGTTTAATAAAAATGAAAATATCAATTGGCTTTATGCCGATGAAACGCCGAATATTTTAGAGGCGGCTTTAGAAATTATAGAAAGGGAAGAAGATTATGAAGCATAGAGTTTTAACAACGGTATTATCGGTAATCCTCATAATTTTTGTGGTTTATCAACTTTTTGCTTCACTTTATAATCCCGTAACAACCGAAATAGTGAATCTTTATGAAACGGTAGATGGTATTCCGATAACCGGAGTAATGCTGAGGGATGAAACCTTTGTTAAAAATTCCTATTCGGGAACTATGCACTTTAATATAGCCGATGGCGAGCGCGTTTCTAAAAACGGAACTATAGCCGATGTTTTTGGAACAGCTGAGCAGTCTTTTGCTGCAAGCGAAATCAATGCTATTAAAAAAGAGATTTCAAATATTGAGGAAATTGAGAAATATAATGATTTAAATGCGGTTGATTTAAGCCTGATTAACAGCAAAATGTATGGGGAACTTAATTCAATAATTCGCTCCACAGCAACGGGAAAATATTCCGAGCTTTCAAAAAATGCAGAACTGCTTTTAAACTTTATGAATAGAAAGCAAATAGCTACAGGTCAGGTTGTTGATTTTTCTAAACAGTTAGCCGAATTAAATGAAAAGTTAAATAAATATAAGGCTATGCTCGGCACCCCTGTTGGCTCTATTAAGGCGGAAAAATCGGGTTATTTTCTTTCAACCGTTGATGGTTATGAGGAAATATTAAATGTTTCAGAACTCGGCAAAATAACCCCTGAATTTCTAGAGGGCTTAACCCCAAATGAAAATAAGGATGATTCGGTTATAGGAAAACTCGTTTCGGATTACACGTGGTATATTGCTGCAAGTGTTTCAATAAATGATTCTTTGCAGTTCAAAGTAGGGGATAACCTTAAAATTTTAACAGGCCTTGGCAACACTCCGGAAATTAGTGTAACGGTGGAAAAAATCAATATGTCGGTATCTGATGATAAGGCGGTTGTTATCTTCTCTTGCAATCAGATAAACAGCGAATTATCAATCATTAGAACCGCTTCTATGACGGTTGTGAAAAATAGATATTCGGGTCTTAGGGTAAGTTCCAAAGCTCTTCGCTTTAAAAACGAGCAGGCCGAAACACCTGATGGCACATCCTCCGCCACCCCAACAACCGGTGTATATGTTTTAAGCGGTATGACCGCACATTTTGTGCCGGTTAATATCGTTTATTCGGCTTCGGGTTATGCCATTTGCGAGATATCTAAAGAGGATGGCGCGCTTAAACTTTATGATGAAATTATAGTGAAGGGTAAAAATATTTATGATGGAAAAATCATCGATTGATATATTTTCGGAAAATTATAAGGAAATAAAGGAAAATATAGAAAAGGCTGCCTTAAAAAGCGGAAGAAAAGCCTCGGATATAACGCTTCTTGCCGCCACCAAAACGGTGCCTGTAGAGGTTGTTAATTTTGCGATTGATAGCGGAATTACCCATATAGGTGAAAATAGGGTGCAGGAATTCTTATCAAAGGAAGAGTTTTTAAGAGAGAATGTTCATAGGCAGTTTATAGGCCATCTGCAAACCAATAAAGTTAAGGATATCGTGGGCAGGGTTGAACTGATTCAATCGGTGCATAGTATAAAACTTGCCAAAGCAATAAGCGATTTATCCACAAAAAAACATATAAAAACCGAAATCTTGGCCGAAATAAACATTGGTAAAGAGGAAAGTAAATCAGGTTTTTTGGCTGAGGAGATTTTTGAGGCTTATGAGGAAATTTCTTCAATGCCAAATATAATTTTTAGGGGAATTATGGCGATTCCGCCGATTTGTGACGAAAGTCATAAAAATATAAAATATTTTGAAGAAATGTATAAACTGTTTATTGACATTAGGGATAAAAACAGGGATAATAATATTGAGATATTATCTATGGGAATGTCAGATGATTATGAAACCGCAATTGAGTGTGGCGCAAATATGGTAAGACTCGGCACCGCGCTTTTCGGAAAAAGAAATTATAATAAATAAAGGAGAAAAGAAAATGGGCATTTGGGATAACGTTAAAAACATAATGAGCCTATCAGGTGATGATTTTGAGGATGATACTGCAATGGAAAACGAGCAGGAAACTTCAAGATCCAGCTATTATGATGAGCCTGTTCGCAAACCTCAGCCGAGAATTTTCCAGGCAGATAGAAAATCAAAAAACACAAATTCTTCATCAGCTGCTCAAATGCAGGTGGTTCTTGTTCGCCCTGACCGTTTTGATGATGTAACTGCTATTGCAGACCATCTTAATGCTCAAAAGAGTGTTGTTCTTAATTTAGAAGCTACAAATCGTGAAACCGCAAGAAGAATTATCGATTTCTTAGGCGGTGTTGCTTATGCTAACGGCGGAAGTATTCGCAAGGTAGCAAATAGTACTTATATGATAGTTCCGGGTGCGGTTGATGTGTTCGGCGAACCAATGATTGACGATTTGTCTGATAGCACCATTTATTAATGGAACCAAATATTTTAAAAGCAAGGTTTTTAGAGGCTGTAAGCCGAAGTGAAAAACTTTTAAAACCCTGCTTTTTCGGTTTTTTATCCGAGGAAGAAGCAGCTTTTTTAAAGCCTTTTTTGAATAAAAATGGTATGTTCTTCGGGGGCAGGGATAATGCCGAGCGTGTCTTCGTTGGCGTTTTCCCCGAAAATATTCCTAAGACTGAAAAAGCATTCCCAATAAAAACATTATCGCTTAATTACCGAAAGCAAAAAAACCTCACTCATCGCGATTTTTTAGGTTCGGTTTTGGCTCTCGGCATTAAAAGGGAAGCGGTAGGCGATATTTTAATTGAGGATGGCAGAGCGGTGCTTTTTGTGAACAGCAGTGTAGCACCTCTTATTTTAAGCGAACTTAAAACGGTTGGCAGAGAGGGAGTTTTAGTAACCGAGGGCGCAAACCAAGATTTGCCTAGCGCCGAAAAAAGAGAAGAAACCGTTTTTACAGTTTCTTCACTAAGGCTTGATTGTGTAATTTCGGCGGTCTTTTCGTTATCGCGAAATTCGGCAACCGAATTAATTGAGCAAAAATTAGTGCGCGTAAATTCTATAATTACCGAAAAACCAACAAAACTTATTTTTGAGGGCGATAAAATTTCGCTTAGGGGTAAAGGGAAATTCACTCTGAAATTATTAAGCGGAGAAACTAAAAAGGGCCGCTTGAAAATAATAGTTGAGAAATACGGAGGAAACAAATAATGTTAACAGCCAGAGATATTAGAGAAGTAAGATTTTCAAAATCGGTTGGCGGATACAAGCAGGATGAGGTTGATGCTTTGCTTGATACCGTTGAGGAGGATTATGAATCCTATGAAGTGAAGTTAGCCGAGCTTAACAGCCAGGTAGTAAATCTTCAAAATGAAATAGAATCTTATAAAAATTCGCAGTCAAGCCTTCAAAGCATCTTAATTGAGGCTCAAAAGCTTGCAGATAAAACCGTTAATGATGCTAAAGAAAAGGCTGCTTTAATAATTGGGGAAGCCAAGGCTGCTGCTGATAATGCTGCAGGAGAGGCCAAGATTTTACTTGATACCTTTGATGCTAAATTCAGCGAGAAAAAAGCCGCTGCTCAAAAAGAATATGATAAAGATTTAGAAGAAGCAAACAGAAAGAAAGAGGCTGTTGAGAAGGCTACTGCCGATGCAGTAAAGCGTGAGCAAGCTTTATTTGATAAAACTCGTATTGAAATTGCTTCATTTAAATCTGAGATTTTAGCGCTTTATAAAAAACAGTTGGAAATCATTAATGAAATGCCTGATTGCGTTGCTATGGATGCAATTCGTGCGGCCGAGGCAGTAAGCCTAAAGGTTGATGAAATTCCAAATATGGCTCAGTTTATAGAAGAGCCTGTAATTACTTTTGAAGAGCCTGAAGAAGAGATAGTCGAAGAATCCAAAGAAAATGGCTTCGTATTTAATGAAAACGCTCTTCCCTTTGAAGAACCGCAGGAAAATGAAGTTGAAGAAGATGAGGATAACGGATTCTTCAAAAATGGATTTTTTAGAAAATAAAAACCCTTGGAGGTAGAATCTTGCTGAGTTATATATTAGCAATTGTAACCGCAGTAATCTTTTTTGCGGGGGATAGAATTTCAAAGATATTTATTTCCGGAAATATGACCTTAGGGCAGAGCGCTCCTTTCATTCCTAATTTGTTAAATCTGTTATTTGTTCATAATCAGGGCGGCGCATGGGGTATCCTTTCGGGATACACCTGGGTGTTGCTTACCGTAACGGCGGTTATTATGATTATCGGCTTAACTGTTCTTGTTCGCGCAGGGGTTAAAAACAAATGGCTCTTTTGGGCAATAACCCTTATTCTTTCGGGTGGACTAGGTAATATGTATGATAGAATTTTCAATTCGGGAAGAGTTGTTGACTTTTTGCAGTTTGATTTTTGGAAAACCTTCCCTGTGTTCAATATTGCCGATTGCGCTATAGTTATAGGATGCGCAGTGCTTATAATCTATTTTGTTTTAGATGCCGTAAATGATAAAAACGGAAAGGAAACCTCTAATGACAGTGAATGAGATAGTGAGTGAAAGCTCTTCGCCTGTCAGAGTGGATGCCTTTATAGCAAAGGAACTTTCTCTTTCGCGTTCTCATGCCGAAAAACTAATTGCAGATGGCAATGTTCTTTTAGAAGGCAAGCCGGTTGTTAAAAGCTTAAAGGTTAAAGAGGGGATGGCGTTAACCGTAAATATTCCCGATGCTGAGCCTTTGGCGGTGGAGCCTGAGAATATTCCTTTAGATATAGTGTATGAAGATGCTTCGCTCTTGGTTGTGAATAAACCCAAAGGTATGGTGGTGCATCCTGCGCCCGGTAATTATTCGGGAACACTTGTGAATGCCCTTCTTTATCATTGCAAGGATTCTCTTTCGGGAATAAACGGGGTTATGCGCCCTGGCATAGTTCACCGAATAGATAAGGATACAAGCGGGCTTTTAATGGTTGCTAAAAATGATACCGCCCATAATTTTTTGGCAGAGCAAATAAAAGAGCATTCCTTTTGCCGCGAGTATGAAGCGGTGGTGCATGGCATAATTAAAGAGGAAAACGGCACTGTGAATGCGCCTATCGGTCGTCACAAGGTTAAAAGAAAGCAGATGGCGGTAACGAGCGAAAACTCTAAAGATGCCGTAACTCATTATACCGTTATTTCAAGAGGCAGAAGCTATACTCATATAAGGTGTAAGCTTGAAACGGGGAGAACCCATCAAATAAGGGTGCATATGGCATATCTCGGCCACGCTGTAGCGGGGGATGAGGTGTATGGTCCTAAAAATAAAGCCCCGCTTTTGAAAGGCCAGTGTCTACACGCTAAAAAACTTGGATTTATACATCCCGAAACAAAGCAATATATGGAGTTTGAAACAGAGCTTCCTGAATATTTCACCGAATTTTTAAACAAAGGATATTAAGCGAATAATCGCTTTATCATATAAAAACAGAAAGGAAGTAAAAAATGGATTTACTTAAACAAAAAGAACTTTCAAAGATTGCCACTAATGTAAGAATGGGCATTCTTGAAGGTATTCATGCCGCTAAAGCGGGACATCCGGGAGGCTCACTCTCAAGTGCAGATATTTTAACATATCTTTATTTTGAACAGATGAATATCGACCCCGCTGATCCCAAAAAGGCCGACCGCGATCGTTTTGTTCTTTCTAAAGGACATGCCGCACCCGCACTTTATTCAGTGCTTGCTCATCGTGGATTTTTCGGCACAGATCTTTTAAAAACTCTTCGTCAGATAGGCTCTATCTTGCAGGGACACCCTGATATGAAGCATATTCCCGGCGTTGATATGTCAACAGGTTCTCTTGGTCAGGGTATATCTGCAGCAGCAGGTATGGCTTTATCGGCTAAGCATTTCGGCGATACATATAAGGTATATGCAATCCTTGGAGATGGTGAAATCGAAGAGGGTCAGGTTTGGGAGGCTGCTATGTTTGCTGCCGCTAAAAAGCTTGATAATCTTATTGCATTTGTTGATTTCAATAATCTTCAGATCGATGGCACCATTGATGAGGTTAACTCTCCGAAGCCGATTGATAAGAAGTTTGAAGCATTCGGTTGGAATGTAATTTGCATTGATGGTAATGATTTTAATGCCATTGAGGATGCTTTAAATAAAGCAACCGCATTTAATAATGGCAAGCCTACCGCTATTGTTGCCACAACCGTTAAGGGTAAGGGCGTTTCCTTTATGGAAAATGCAGTTGGTTGGCACGGCTCTGCTCCTAATGATGAGCAGTATGAAACCGCTATTGCTGAACTTAAAGCTCAGCTTGAAGCGTTAAATTAAGGAGGCGAAAACAATGGCAGATGTAGTAAAAAAGGCAACCCGTGAGGGTTATGGCTCGGGTCTTGTAAAACTCGGCGAAAAATATGATGATTTTATTGTAATGGATGCTGACCTCGCCGCCGCTACAAAATCAGGCACCTTTAAAAAGGCTTTCCCTGAAAGATTTTATAACTGCGGTATTGCAGAGGGTAATATGATTGGTGTTGCAGCAGGTATTGCAGCAACCGGTAAAAAGGTATTTTGTTCTTCATTTGCAATGTTTGCAGCAGGAAGGGCATTTGAGCAGATTAGAAACTCTGTTGGTTATCCTCATTTAAATGTTAAGATTTGCGCTACCCATGCAGGTATTTCGGTTGGCGAAGATGGTGCTACCCACCAGTGCAATGAGGATATTGGTATCCTCAGAACCATTCCCGGTATGGTAATTATTAACCCTGCTGATACAGTTGAGGCTGAAAAGGCTCTTGAAGCTATGTATAACTATGATGGCCCTGCTTATGCCCGTTTTGGTCGTCTTGCAGTTCCGGTAATCTTTGATGAAGATTATAAGTTTGAAATTGGCAAATCGGTAGAGCTCAAAGAGGGTACAGATGTTACCATTATCGCAACAGGCCTTATGGTAGCCGAAGCACTTGTAGCTTATGATATATTAAAGGAAGAAGGCATTAATGCCCGCATTATCAATATGGCAACAATTAAGCCGCTTGATAAGGAAGCCGTTGTTAAGGCTGCAAAGGAAACAGGTGCTATTGTTACCGCTGAAGAGCATCCAATCATCGGTGGTCTTGGGTCTGCGGTTTGCGAAGCTTTATCTGAAGAATGCCCCGTTCCCGTTGTTCGCGTTGGTGTGAATGATGAATTCGGTATGTCAGGTCCTGCTAATGACCTTCTTGATAAGTTTGGTCTCAGAGGTAAGGATATCGCTGAAAAGGCAAAGAAAGCTATTTCTTTAAAGAAATAATTTAATGTGTATTAAATGCGCCGAAAAACTCGGCGCATTTTTTATTAAAAAATACTTGACATTTTAACTTTTCTAATGTAAAATGGTAAAGCCGCATATTGTGGGCTCTATTAAGTTATGCCTAGCATACGCCCTCTGTAGCGAGACTGAATTAAGGCAGGTGCAATAAGAATGTACGCAATTATTGAAACAGGCGGTAAGCAGTACCGCGTTCAGCCCGGCCATGTAATCTATGTTGAGAAGCTCGGTGCTGAAGCTGTGGAAGAGGTAATCTTCGATAAGGTTGTTGCTGTAAAGAACACAACTTTAAAAGTTGGCAAACCTTATGTTAAGGATGCTGTTGTAAAGGGCTCCGTTATTAAGAACGGTAAGGGCAAGAAAATCACAGTTTTCACCTACAA
>JAZOQP010000011.1:0-66822 GCA_045656145.1 Acutalibacteraceae bacterium | reverse complement strand
CTTTGTGGCACCCTCCGTAAGGAAGGTGCCACAGTTATATTCGCGGGCGGCGAGTGATATTGCTTCGCAGTTATATTTGGGCTATGCCCAAGTTATATTCGCTTCGCGAGTTTTGAAGGCGAATATAATATCACTGAAACGGCAAGTTTCAATATCACTTTGCGTGATAATGCAAAATATCACTGTGAGACCTGTCTCACAATATCACTTAATATTCTTATTTTTGAGATGGGTTAATTTAAAAATATGTACCCCGTTACGCACCTTTTGAAAGTGCGTAACCCACTATGACACTTTCAAATAGAAAGTGTCAATTTTTATATAAAAAAGCAGGGAGAACACTTCTTTACGAAGTGTCTCCCTTGGGGTAGCTGAGTTTTTTCTTGTTTTGAGATTCGATTTCAATTTATGCCTGTCGGGTTATGAGACAGGCGAGCGTTGCTCGTGCTTCATATTGGCGAAGCCAATGCTTCATTTTTCGTTGAAAAGACTAATGATTTATGTTATCATTAATTTAAAAAGCAGGTACTATTATGCGTAATGATACCTTGCGTTTTCTATTATTTAGTGATATAATTTATTTATCAGGTATTATTCGCGGGAGAAATTTGCAATGTCCAAAAAGAATGCAACAAAAGAACAAAAACGAAAATTTAATAAAACACACTCTATGCAATTTCGCATTTTAGCTACAATCATTTTTGCAATGCTTGCAATAACGGTTTTTATTGGTGGTATTAGCATTTATGAAGTAGACCAATACATTCAAAACGAATCTGAAAATCTTGTTTTGGTAACCTGCGATAACGAAGCCGCTAAAATTAACAGCACCTTCGAAAATATGGAAAAATCGGTAAAGGTTATGGAAAGCTACATAATGGATTTTTTCACGCAAGAAGTTAATGTGGAAGAACCGGAATTTCAAAAAATGGTTATAAATAACACGGAGCAAATGTTTGCCGATGTTGCTAAGCACACAACCGATGCTGTTGCTTATTATTTTCGGTTTGACCCCGAAATTTCCAATGGTAAAATGGGATTTTTTTGTAGTAAAACAAAGGAAAATAATAAATTTGTTTATTTTGAGCCAACCGATATCACTCTCTATGAAAAGGGAGATACCGAACACGTTGGATGGTTTTGGCAAGCTTATGAGACAGGAGCTCCGGTTTGGATGCTGCCTTACTACAATCAAAATAACAACTTCCATATGATATCTTATGTTATACCTTTATACTATGAAGGGGAATTTATCGGTATTGTGGGAATGGATTTTGATTATACCGTTTTAACAGAGCAAATCCACAAAATTAAAATTTATGAAAACGGTTTTGCCCACTTAGAATTTGATGGAGATGTTATTCATACTACAGAGCACACTTCACATAAAGAAGAATCCCACGATTCAACCCAATATTTACGCGCATCCAATGATTTGACAAACGGAATGGCACTCGTTCTTTACGCAGATTATAATGATATTAGGCAAATAAGATATGATATTGGATTCGAAATTTTATTTGCTGTTTTACTGCTTTCTGCTATTTTCACAGTCCTTACTATTATTGTTGTAAGAAAATTTGTAGCACCCCTTAAACAAATTGCCGATGCATCTATAAAGCTCTCTAACGGGGATTATAATGTTGAATTTGTTCACGGAAACATTTCTGAAATAGAACTTTTAAATACTGCTTTTGAAAATATGGCAACCAGCCTTTATGAACGAGAAAAGGAATTACATTTTTCTGCTAACCGTGATTCACTCACGGGTCTAAGAAATACCACCTCTTATAAAAGATGGGTGGCAGAGTTTGACAAGGAGATTAAAAACAAAACCGCAAACTTTGGCATTGTTGTGTTCGACTTAAATTATCTAAAGGAAACAAATGATACCTACGGACATGATGCAGGAGATAATCTGATTAAAACCGCTGCAAAATTAATTTCCGACATTTTCAAAAGAAGCCCTGTTTTTAGAATAGGCGGAGATGAATTTGTTGTTGTTTTAAAAAACAAGGATTTAGAAAGCCATAAAGAATTGTTATTGCAGTTAGATACAGCATGCACCAATACCGTTGCAGAAGAAAAAAACAATATATCTATCAGCATTGCTAGAGGCTTTGCAGAATTTGAAGCAGATAAAGATTTATGCTTTAATGACACCTTCAAGCGTGCAGATAACGCTATGTATGAAAACAAAAGAAAAATCAAAAGCACTACGATTTAATTATTAAAATCAATATAATAAAGCACTATAAAAATCCTCTTTCGCTTGAATGGGGATTTTTATTTTGAACAAAATTACCAATTTTTTGCACTAAATTTACATTTGATTATTTCCCGCTTTTTGTTATAATATAACTAACAAATATTGGAGGTAGTGCAAATGAAACTTAAATATTTAAATATGGCAGCTCCCCAAACCATTACAGTTGCCGAAGAAGAAATCTCTTTGGAAAATTTAGGCGATGATATGGTTGCAGGTAAAACGCTTTACTCTTTAGTAAGTGTTGGAACCGAATGAGTATAGAAGAAATCTTTTGAAAAAACTCGGCTTTACCGTTTTTGAAAGCGTGCCTTTCTCGAACGAAAAGTACAATAAAAAAATCGCTTTAGCTTTGGAATGCTCAGGAATAGAATCGGCAATTCTTGATTGCTGCAAAATTGTTCGCCCAAGAGGAGAGGTTTCGCTTGTGGGTGTTCCATCGGCGAGCACCCTCATACAAACCACGAGGAAATTTATTACCTTTTATCAGGCACGGGAACACTTATTTTTGATGGAAAAGAATACGATATGAATCCCGGAGACATTTCCCTTTGCAATCTTGGTCATTCGCATGGCTTTATTGCTAAAACCGATTGCGTTATGATAGTTGTAGGATAATTTAAAAATCCACTCTCTCTTGAGAGTGGATTTTTTTGCAACATTATGCTATAATCAGTTTAAATTCAAAATATTTAGCGGAGAATTACAATGAAAATTTACGATATTTCTCAAGAGGTTTTCAGCTCTTTTGTGTATCCGGGCGACCCGAAGCCAAAGAAAAATCTTCCCATTTCTATGGAAAAAGGCGATTTATATAATATGACAACATTTAGTATGTGTGCCCATAACGGCACTCATATTGATGCGCCACGTCATTTCATTAAGGATGGTAAAACTGTGGATGAAATACCTTTAAATGCGGTGGTCGGAATGTCCTATGTGGCAGAGCATGAAGGAATAGTTTTAGATAATGATGCCGCAAAAATCATAAAGAAAGCGGCGGCTCAAAACCCGGATTCCGCCAAAAGAATTCTCATTAAAGGAAATGCCGAAGTATCTATAGAAGCTGCAAAGGTTTTTGCCGATTCGGGAATTTTACTCTTAGGCAACGAATCACAATCGATAGGCCCTGAAAACTCGCCGATGGCGGTGCATGAAACTCTTTTGGACGCTAACGTTATCTTACTTGAGGGAATTCGATTATCTAAAGTAAATGAGGGAGTTTACCTATTAAATGCCGCGCCCTTAAATTTAGCCGACTCGGATGGCTCTCCCTGCAGAGCAATTTTAATAGAAGACAAATAATAAAAAGCTCAGTTACCTCTTAGTAACTGAGCTTTTATTTATTCTGCACTATATACAAAATTAATATCACTATTTAAAAATTCTTTTGGCGGTAAAACATCGGTAGCAACAATATCATAATCTTTAAGGGTTGCAACGCGGTAAACTCCCTTAGCCTCAAATTTAAAACGGTCGATTATTAAAATTCTCTTTCGGCTTCGCATAAATGCGGCATATTTAATCTCCTTTTGCTCCATTGTTCGCTCCAAAACTTCACCATCCATAACGGCTTCACATGAGCAAATCATTAAATCAAAGGCGAATTCATTAAGTTGGCGAACGCTCCAACTTCCCGTTGCCGAAACGGTGTTATATTGCACGCTGCCACCAAGTAAAATTAAATTTATATCCTTCTTTTTAGAGAGCATAAGGGCAGTTTGAAGTCCATTTGTAACCACCGTTTTATGACTTAAATTTATGCGCTGAGCAAGAGCGAGCGCGGTTGATGAGCTATCAATAAAAACCGATTGAAACTCAGGCAAATAAGGAATAATATTTGAAGCCGCCCTCTCCTTTTCATGAGCATTTTTATTCATTCTAACAAAAATCGAAACCTCTTCAGAGTGGTCGGCAAGCAGCGCTAACCCATGGGCGCGCTCAATAAGACCTAATGATTTAAGCTCGGTTAAATTTCTTCTAATTGTAGCTTCGCTTACAAAGAGCATAGAGGACAGGTCCTTAACACTTAATTTTTGCCTTTCTTTTAATAATTCCATTATTTCCTTTTGGCGCTCATTTAACATAAAGTATTCCCCTTTAAACGCTCGTTTTTGCTTATTTATGTTCATATTTTATCATTTTTTCGCGCATTTGTCAACTTTACGAACATATATAGACAATAATTTTTGTGTATGATATAGTTAATACATAAACTGATTTATAAAGTTAGGGGGTCATATTTTGCAATATGCATTAGCCATTGATATAGGTGCTTCCAGCGGAAGACACATTCTGGGATACATTCAAAACGGCATATTAAAAGAGGAAGAAATTTACCGCTTTGAAAACGGAATAATTAATCAAAACGGCTCACTTGTTTGGGATATAGAGAATCTTGTAAGTGAAGTTAAAGAAGGCTTAAAAAGGTGCAAGGAACTCGGCAAAATCCCCACCACGCTCGCTATTGACACTTGGGGAGTTGATTATGTTTTACTTGATGAAAACGAAAAGGAAATACTTCCTGCAGTTTCCTACCGAGATAGCCGCACCGATGGAATTCCTGAAGAAATTGATAGGGTTTTATCAAGATATGAGCTTTACAAAAAAACGGGTATTCAATCAATTAATTTCAACACCCTTTATCAGCTTTACTGCGATAAAAAATCAGGCAAGCTTAACAAAGCGGCATATTTTTTAATGATGCCCGATTACATTGCCTATAAACTCACAGGGAAAATAAAAAACGAATACACCATTGCTTCAACCGGCGCTATAGTTAATCCCGAAACTAAGCAGTTTGATAAGGAACTTTTAAAAGCGCTCGGAATTAAAACCGAAATATTCAAAGAACTTTATCCGCCAATGAGTGTTGTTGGAAATTTAAGCGATTCGGTTAAAGAGGAAATAGGCTTTGATTTAAAGGTTATCTTCTGCCCTTCTCATGATACGGCGTCTGCCGTGGCGGCATGCCCTGTTGGAGATAACGGAGTTTATATTTCTTCGGGTACCTGGAGCCTTATAGGAACCGAAAATTCTAGGGTTGTTTTAAATAAAAATGCTATGGATGGCGGTTTTACCAACGAGGGCGGAATTAATTACCGTTACCGCTTCCTTAAAAACATTATGGGTATGTGGTTATTTCAGAATATTCGAAAAAACATTAACAAGAAATACACCTATGATGAAATGATGAATATGGCGCGAGAAAGTGATTTTAAAGAGTTAATCGATCCAAATGCCAAGGAGTTTTTAGCGCCCGAAAATATGCTTGAAGCTATAAGAAGTTATTTAGGCAAACCCGAACTGCCTTTAGGCGATGTTTTAAGCTCGGTTTACCATTCACTTGCCAATTCCTATAAAACGGCGGTTGAAATAATTGAAAATGTAAGCGGAAAGCAAATTGACCTAATCAATATTATAGGCGGCGGAAGTAAGGACGCCTATCTAAACGAGCTCACAAAGCAATATACAAAAAAACGTATACTTGCAGGTCCTAACGAGGCAACCGCAACGGGAAATATTATTTCACAGCTTATGTTTGCAGATAATAACTTAACTCTTGAGAAGGCTAGAGAAATTGTAAAAAAATCATTTGAAATTTACGAGATATAAAGAAAGGAAAAGAAAATGAAAGATATTTTAACAGCACCATTTATTACCGAAATGAAAAAAATCACAGCCAATATGTATCGTCAGGGTTGGGATGAAAGAAACGGCGGAAATATAAGCTATTTGCTTGATGAAGAAATATTAAGCGAATATCTTGATTTAAACAAGGTTATCCGCACCATTCCCACAAGCTTTGATGCAAGCGAACTTATCGGCAAAATCTTTATAGTTACGGGTACCGGCAAATATTTTAAAAACATTGAGGATGACCCTGAAACTAACCTTGGCATCGTTAGAATTGGTAAGGATGGCACAACGGCCGAGCTTTTATGGGGATATAAGGATGGCGGAAAGTTCACTTCGGAATTCCCCGCTCATATGATGAGCCATATTGCAAGATTAAAGGTTGACCCGCTCCACCGAGTTATAATGCACACACATCCTACATACACCATTGCTATGAACACCGTTTGTTCAACCGATGAAAAGGATTTTACCCATAAGCTTTGGCAATCTAACACCGAAGCTGTTGTTGTGTTCCCTGATGGCGTAGGCGTTTTGCCCTGTATGGTTTGCGGAACAAATGAAATAGGCATTGCAACCGCTGAAAAGATACAAAAAACTCGCCTTGTTGTTTGGACAAACCACGGAATCTATGGAGCCGGCAGAACTATTGATGAAGCCTTTGGACTCATTGAAACTGTTGAAAAAACCGCGCAAATTTATATGCTTTCCCTCGGCAGAGCAGTTAATATTATTCCTGATAAAATTATTAAGGAATTGGCAGAACTTTGGAACCTAACCCCCGCAGAGGGTATTTTAGATGAATCTTTATATCAATAATTAAAAGGAGAAAAAGACAATGAAAAGCGTAAAGGACAAATATTTAGTAGTTGGAGCAGACTTTGCGGGCTACCCCTTAAAAGAAGCGGTTGTGGCCCATCTTAAAGAAAAGGGTTGGAAGATAACCGACCTTGGCGTAACCGCCGAAAGCGACCCTGATGACACAGAAAATATGTTCCACCGCGTAGGTCTTCGCGTTGGTGCGCAGATTTCGGAAGGTAATTTTGAAAGAGCGCTTCTTTTCTGCGGTACAGGTATGGGTATACATATTGCTGCCAGCAAATGCCCCCATGTTCATGCAGGTGTTGTTGAGAGTGTTCCCGCTGCGCTTCGCGCAATTACAGGCAACGGCGTTAACGTTCTTGCAATGGGCGCTTTCTATGTGGCTCCCGCTATGGGTTGCGATATTGCCGATGCTTATTTAGGCGCCGATTTAGGCTCAGGCTACGAATGGTGGCATAATTTTTATGAATTCCATAAGCTTGCCATTGATGAACTTGAGGCATTCAATTATGAAGAATATAAGGCAAACGGCTTTAAGATGGAGCATTTAGGAGATTATCCGCTAAAGCTTGAGAAAAAACTTTAAATATTTAAACACCCGATAGCATTAAAAAAGCTATCGGGTGTTTTTTATTTTGTAAAATCATTTGCCTTTATGTATTCAATAACGGTTTTTAAGCTTTTGGAAAGCCATTTATTTTTATGATAAACAAGCTGTTTCCATATTTCTAAATTTATATCGGATATATCAAGGTAACAAAGTTCTCCCCTATCTATTAAATCCTTTGTTACAAAATCGGGGAGATATGAAATCATATCGCTGTTAGCCACGGTCTTTGTGATAATATCGGTTCTTCCTATTTCAAGAAGAGGCGTTATTTCAAGGGACTTTTTTGCAAGTTCCTTATCAAACACGCGCCTGTAGCCCTGCCCAAACTCTGTTAAAATAAAAGGCTCATTTAGGATATCCTTTATAGAAAGACCTTTAACGCCTGCAAATTTCGATTTACTGCTTGCTACAAAATGCATAGAAAGCGGCTCCTCTTTTGCAATAACATAGTCTTTATTATAAGAGTGATTATCCAAAGTTATAATAATATCCGCTTCGTTATGGTCGAGCATATCAAACATAACTAAGGTATCGGCGGTTGTGAATTTTATTGAAATATTCGGGTATTTATTATGAAAATCGGTGTAATGCGAATTTATCATATCATCGCAGACCGAATCGGGAGTTACGATATGGATATGACCCGAAATATCTTCATCCTTAGTTAAATTTTCTTTAAATTCATCCGTAATAGCGCGAACCTGATGGGCATATTCTACAAGCTCATGTCCCCTTTTTGTAAGGGTTATGGTGTGATTAATTCGCTCAAATAATAAACATCCCAGCTCCTCTTCAAGCTGTTTAATCTGAAAAGAAATGGTAGACTGCGAATACCCAAGCTGCTCTGCCGCCTTTGTAAAACTTCCAAGTTCTGCTACATGCGTAAATGTTATAAGATTTTTAAGTTCCATCTCGTTCTCCTTTAGCATCGAAAAAATCGATAGTAAATATCAAAACCATTCATTTGACTAATGTGAAATCTATTATATAATGTATAATAGATAAAATCAAGTCCTAAATAAATATTTAGGCAGGAGGGATTCCAAATGACAAACGCGCAACTTTACACCATTATTGCACTATGCGCTTACGCTGCTTTAATGGTTTTTATCGGCTGTATCAGCTACGGAAAATCAAAAAATTTGGATAATTTTTTGATTGGCGGAAGAAAGATAGGAGCTTGGGCAACTGCTTTTTCTTACGGAACTACATATTTTTCTGCCGTTGTATTTGTAGGATACGCCGGTCAGCACGGATGGAATATAGGCATTGGCGCAATTTGGATAGGCATTGGTAATGCCATTTTAGGTTGCTTATTATCTTGGATTTTATTTGCGAACAAAACAAGAAAAATGACCAAAAAACTCGGTGCCAGAACTATGCCTGATTTTTTTCAGAAGCGTTATAATTCTCGCGGTATGAAAATCTTGGCTGCCATTATAATTTTCGTTTTCCTTGTTCCCTACTCGGCTGCGGTTTATAAGGGTCTTGGCTCCCTTTTTGGTGCTATTTTCCCGGGAGTTGCAACTTGGGTTTGGATGCTCATCATTGCAACATTAACCGCTATTTACCTTGTAGCCGGCGGATATATAGCCACCTCTTATACCGATTTAATTCAGGGAATTATTATGATTGTTGGCGTTGTTTGCCTTGTTGTAGCCGTTTTAAACCACGGAAATGTTGGCGGAGTTAGCGGACTTATAGAAAATCTTGCTAACTTCCAATCTCCGCCAAACGACCCGAACCCAACAACCGGCGCTCAGCTAACCAATATCTTCGGCGGTTCTTCCTTTAAGTTCCTCTGCTTCAATATTATGCTCACAAGCTTTGGTACTTGGGGTCTTCCTCAAATGATTGGTAAATTCTACGCAATTAAAGATACCGCCGCTATTAAGCGCGGCACAATTATCTCTACGATTTTCTGCATTGTAATCGGTTGTGGCGCATACCTCATCGGTTCTACATCAAGGCTCATTCTTGGCGGTCAGCTCCCGGAAGGCGGAATTGACTCGGTTATTCCCGCTATTTTAATGGAGGTTTTAGGCGGCGGAACATTTGGTATTATCCTTTTAGCAATTATTATGATTCTTCTTTTGTCTGCCTCCATGTCAACCCTCCAAGCAGTTGTTTTGACCTCGGCTTCTGCCGTTGCGGTTGACCTTATCCCTGCCGTAAAGAAAAAGGAAATAAAGCCTGAACGCCAAATGTTTCTTACAAGAATTCTTTGCCTAACATTTGTTGCCTGTTCGTTTATCTTTGCCACCCAAAACATCCCTATTATCGTAAACCTTATGTCATTTTCTTGGGGAGTGGTTTCGGGTTGCTTTATAGGACCTTACATTTGGGGATTATTCTCTAAGAAAATCACAAAAATCGGCGCATACGCAGGTGTTCTTTCGGGACTCCTTACCGTTGGCGGCGCTACACTTGTGATCTCCTTACAGTCCGGTTTCTCGGCAGCCGCTGCAAAATCTCCCGAAATGGGTGTTGCTGCAATGGCAATTTCGATAATTATAGTTCCTCTTGTGAGTTTTCTTACCAAGAATAAGAAAGAAGATCGTGATAGAATAAACGAACTCTTCGAATGTTTAAATAAATAATAAAAAGCATCCCAACCCTTGTGGTTTGGGATGCTTTTTTACTCTTTTCGCCAAAAAAACCTATATAATTATTATATTGCCATTTCTTCAAAGTTATGTTATACTAAAGTAGTATAATTATATTTAGTTTGGGTGGTTGATAAAAATGAAATCTATTAGAGCAAAGATTATGCTTTTACTCTTCTGCAGCGTTTTCATAGTTTCTTTGATTTTAGGCGCATTTGGAATTGTTTTAACTACAGATATCATTAAGCAAACTTCCACAGAAAATATGCAGTTATTATGCAAAAACAATGCCGATAAAATCGATATTACCCTTGCAAAAATTGAGGAATCAATTAACACACTCTCTCACTTTATTGAATCGGAATTAACTGATGTTAATTCACTTAAGAATGATGCCTTTAGAGATGAATTTTCGGCAGAAATGCAAAAGAATGCTTTGCACCATATAGAAAATATTAACGGTGCCGCCGCAATTTATTTGCATTATGACCGTACCTGCATTGGTAAAACAGATGGCTTTCTATACATGCGAGATGAAACCGATTCAGCCTTTAATTATTATGATTTTTCGGTGGTTTCTCCCGATGAAACTAATGCATGGTGGTACATTCCCGACACACAAAATTCTTCGCCCTGGGTTGAAGCATATAAGGATGATATGCTTAACCGCTATGTTATTTCCTACATAATACCAATTTACAAAGATGAGCAACTTATTGCCCATATCGGAGCCGATGTTTTCACAGAACATATTGAAGAGCAGGTTAAGGGTGTTTCAATTTATGATTCCGGTAAAAGTGCCATTTTAAAAAGTGATGGTACCGTTTTATATCATCCAAACTTTGCTGCAGGAGAATATATTGGCGAGGGCGACCCCGGTTTTGTGGGAGTTATAGACAAGCTAACTAACGGAACCAATAATGATGAACTGATCTCTTATGAACTAAACGGAATAAAGAAAAAAATAACGAGTTGCAAGCTTCGAAACGGAATGCTTATGGTTTGCTTTGCGCCCGAAGCAGAAATTTATCATCAGCAAAATGTGTTTATGCTTACCAATATCATTATCACGGCTATTGTTGTTATAATTGCTTTAATTATTGCTTTCTTGGTTAGCCGAGCTTTAACAAATCCAATTAAAAACCTAAACGAAGCCTCTAAACAAATGATAATTGGCGAATTTGATTATGATATTAAGTCTAACTCCCGCGATGAAATAGGAGAATTAACCAACACCTTTATAGAAACGAGAAAAATCCTCAAATATCAAATTCATTCACTAGACAAGGAAGCCCACGTTGATGGTCTTACAGGGGTTGGCAATAAATCGGCTTTTACAGATAAAGAGGCCGAAATTAATTTTAGAATATCCCACGGAAACCTAGATTTCTCCGTAATAGTTTTCGATGTTAATAAACTAAAAATCGCCAACGATATATTTGGTCATATGGCGGGAGATAAGCTCCTTTTAACCGTATCCAACCATCTATCCTCTTTATTTAACCCGGAAAATGTTTATAGGCTTGGAGGAGATGAATTTGTTGTTATAACGGAAGACACAAACATCGATAAAAGACTTTCAGAATGCATAGAAGAAATGAAATCCCTATCGGTTGAGGGATATCCCGAATGTACTGTTTCCTGCGCTTATGGTGCTTCAAGATTTAACAAGGAAACTGATAAATCGCTCTCCGAGGTCTTGCATAGAGCCGACAAGGAAATGTATAAAAACAAAACAAAAACCAAAAAGGAAACATTCCCCTGGCAAAAGGGCTCTAAAGGCATTAAGCAGTTACAGATAGAGAAATATTGCGAATTATTACATTCCCTTAAAGACAGCACCGATGACTATCTCTTTATTATAAACATTGAAACAATGTTAATTCGTTTCTTTGGTGGTAACTATAATAACTTGGAATTTATCGATATTAAAAACATCTTACCGTTTGTTCATCCTAACGAACAAGCAATGGTTAGCGAGACTTTTAACTCGATTTTTAACCATGATGTCGAAACCGTAAACATAAACTTCCGTATGGTTAATGGCGATATTGTTCGATGGGTTAACTGCCGCGGAAACATCATCAAAGACGAATTAGACAGTCATTTTGTTGTAATAGGAAGAATATCTCAAAATGCTGTTAAGCATTTATATAACCCAATTACTACCCTATTTAATAAAACAAAACTTAAAACCGACCTTCAAGGAGAGGTTTTTGATAGATTTAAATATTTAATGCTTATTGATATCGATAATCTCTCTGAAATCAACCTAAAACACGGCTCATTATATGGTGATAATATCTTAAAAAGCCTTGCTGAAACACTTGAAAACAGATTCAAAATGTGGCAAATTTATCATGCGGAGAAAGATATTTTCGCCATTTTATTAGATGTAAATTCCGCCGAAGAAACAGCGACTATATTTGATGAAATCAAAACAACTTTATCGGGCAAATGCACTATTTCAGGCTCGATTGTACCTAATGATAACACCCCCTATATTAGCTCCGAAAACATATATGATTATGCTATGCAGCTATTAAATAAGGCTAAAAAGAACGGCAATGGAAATCTTGAACTTTTCACAAAAGAGAGCCTCTTGGAAAGTATTTCAGAAGTGGAACTTTTAGAGGAGCTTGAGGCTAGCGTTAGAGATAACTGCAGAGGATTCCACTTGGTTTACCAACCCCAAATTAATGCTGAGGATTACTCTATTATCGCTGCAGAATCCCTGCTCAGATTCAAATCGGAAACAAAGGGACAGGTCTTCCCCGACCAGTTTATACCGCTTCTTGAGCAGTCCGGCCTTATTAACGAGGTTGGCATTTGGGTAGCCGATAAAGCCCTTAAAAAATGCAGAGAATGGCGAAATTATATCCCTGATTTCAAAATCAGCGTTAATCTGTCTCCCAAGCAATTGGAAAAGAAGGATACCGCTCAAAAAATTATAAGTTTACTTGCAAAACATAATGTTCCCGGGAATGCGCTAATCCTTGAAATTACCGAATCTGCACAGCTTGATGAAAACGAGGATGTGTTCTCTGTTATAAGCGAATTCCAGCAAGCAGGCATTGAAATTGCTATCGATGATTTCGGCACAGGCTATTCCAACCTTGGAAACCTTAAGCATATTCATGCAAACATTCTAAAGGTTGACCGAGTATTCATAAAAGATATTAAGGAAAACGGTTATAACTATAACCTAATTTATAACGTTTTGGAATTTGCGAAATCCAACGCCTTAAAGGTATGCTTGGAAGGCGTTGAAACCAAAGAAGAATTGCTTGTTCTTTCAGGTCTTCAGCCTCATATTTTCCAAGGATATTTCTTTGATAGGCCCTGCTCTGCAGATTTGCTTGAAGCTAAATATTTCATAAAAGATTCAAAGGAATATACAGAGCGAATCGAAGCTATAGAGCAGCTAAACAAAGAGAAAAACCATGCTCCAATTGTTAATATGGAAATGAAAACCATCTTGCAAGGTCTTGGAATTGGTTTATGGATTATCCGCATTAATAAGAGCACCGGCGAAGGCGAACTTTATGCCGATGAAATTATGAGAAATTTACTTGGTGTTGATAATAATATAACGCCTAAAGAATGCTTCAAACATTGGTATAAAAATATACAAGAAGATTGCCTGCCTGCAATTGAGAAAATGCTGACCGAAATGGGTTGCAGCAATAAAGTTGTTCAGGTTGAATATCTTTGGAATCATCAAGAAAAAGGCAATTTGCTCATTCGTAGCTCGGGAAGATGCACCGCAAATGCCGATGAAACCATAGTTTATGAAGGCTTCCACCGCATCATTAATGATTTAGGAAATAGCCTTTAAAAAGCTACAAAACCCGCAAACAGTAACATGTTTGCGGGTTCTTTATTTTTATGATATAAAACGCGAGTAAAAAGTTGATTTTTGTAAAACTATATGATATACTTATATTAATTATAAATATATTGCAATAATTATATACTTATAGAGACAGGAGGGAACTGCGCAATGATAAAACAAATCATTAAATTCGCAAT
This sequence comes from Acutalibacteraceae bacterium, assembly GCA_045656145.1. GTDB lineage: Bacteria > Bacillota > Clostridia > Oscillospirales > Acutalibacteraceae > SIG565. The sequence continues at coordinate 52,850 of JAZOQP010000011.1, read as the reverse complement.
TGTGGGTGTTATTGCCGCTTTAATTGATGTTGGAGTTCTCGTTGTTTTAAAAGAGCTGCTCTTCTTCCCTGTTTTGCTTTCCTCTATGATTTCTTTCACGGTTTCGGTTATAGCAAATTACCTTTTGAGTATGGCCTTTGTTTTTAAGAGCAAAAATGAAAATAAAATTAAGGAATTTGTTATTTTCTTAATATTAAGCATTGGCGGGCTTTGCCTAAACCAACTTATTTTATGGATAGGTGTTGAATTCACAACAATTCATTACCTGATAATAAAATTCTTAGCTATGATAATTGTGCCTATTTATAATTTCATAACCCGAAAGATATTTCTTGAATCAAAGGAAAACGAGAGTGAATAAATATGAACAAGATTTTCAAAAAAGACCTTTATAGGTTCTACGGGGAGAGCGGCGAGCCTTTTCTTAAAAAAGTTTTCAGACCCCTTGAGATTAAATACATAAACCTTTTCAGAAAAGCTAACACATGCAAGTTTTTGCCGCTAAAGATTTTCTACACATTAAGATTAATGCATTTATCAAATAAAACCCAAATTCAAATTCCTGCAAGAACAAGCATTGGCGAGGGATTTTATATTGGCCATTTGGGCCGCATAATAATCCACCCCGATGCAAAGCTTGGAAAAAACATTAATATTGCAACGGGTGTTACAATCGGTATGGAAAACAGAGGAGAAAGAAAAGGTGTTCCAACAATATCGGATAACTGCTGGATTGGAACAAACGCAGTTATAGTTGGCAACATTAAGATTGGAAGCGATGTTCTTATTGCTCCGCTATCTTTCGTTAATTTTGATGTTCCGGATCACAGCATTGTTATAGGAAACCCTGCGAGAATTATTTCTAAAGAAAATGCAACCGAAGATTACATTTGCAACAGAGTATAAATTTCACTAATTTTAAAAGGAGGTGGCGAAATGGCAACCAAAGATACAAGAATTAAAAACAACTTATTATCATCCATAATATATCAAATAGTGCTTATTTCGCTAAGCTTCCTATTACCAAGACTTTACCTTGAAAACTTCGGCTCAGAGGTTAATGGTGTTCTTTCAACCATAAAGCAAATTTTCGTATATCTGTTTTTGCTTGAGGCGGGTGTTGGCCTTGCCACAACTCAGGTTTTATATAAAAAAATTGGTCAGAAAGATTATGATAGCGTAAGCTCGGTGCTTTCGGCCACCAATATTTATTATAAAAGAACGGGAATAATCTATCTTGCCATAGTTTTGGTTATTGCAATAGTTTATGCCTACATAATTCCAACCTCGATAGATAGCAATGTTTTGTTTTTTATTATCATTCTAACCGCCATACCTGCTCTATTCAGTTATTTTGTTCAGGCTAAGTACAGAATACTTATGGAGGTTGACGGAAGAAAATATGTAATAAACAATTCCGAAACTGTTTTGCAAATAGCTTCGAACATTGGTAAAATTTTGGTTTTACTTTTAACCGATAGCCTTATTCTTATTCAGCTTGTTTATTGCATAATCTATTTAGCGCAACTGGCCTTCCTTTATTTCTATGCTAAGCGCCGCTATAAATGGCTTGATTTAAAAGCAAAGCCGAATTTTGAATCTATTTCCCAAAAAAATTCGGTTTTGGTGCATCAGCTTTCAGGTATGGTGTTTAACAACACCGATGTTTTGCTTATTTCAGTTCTTTGCGATTTTAAAGCGGTAAGTATTTATGCTATTTATAATATGTTTTTTTCACAGGTGCAAAATTTTATAACAAATCTTATTTCTTCTTTTACCTTTGCGCTTGGTCAAATGTTCCATACCGATAGAGAAAAATTTCAAAAGCTTTATAATGCTTATGAAACCTTTTACATAATGTCAACCTATATCATTTATACCCTTATGGCAGTTTTTCTCCTGCCCTTAATTCAAATTTACACAAGCGGTATAAACGATGCCGAATATGAAAACGCGCTCCTTCTTTTACTCTTTGTAATAATGAACTTAATATCCAACTGCAAACTCCCCGCCAACAGCATTATTGAGTTTGCGGGCGATTTTGATAAAACCCGTTCCTATGCAATTGTTGAAATGGTTTTAAACATAACCCTTTCTATTATTGCCATTATCTATTTTGGTATTTGCGGCGCAATATTCGGAACCATTGCCGCACTTCTTTACAGAGGAATAATAACCATATATTATTCCAATAAAAAAATCCTTGAAAGACGCCAAGCCTACACATATAAAATCATACTTTCAAACACATTGGTCTTTTTAGCAGTTATGCTTCTGCTGTTTGTTGACACATTCTCAAATCTTTCTTTTTTAAGGCTTTTATTAAACGGCGTTATCCATTCTATTTGGATAGTTGGATTATATTTACTTGTTAATTTCCTATTTAATAAATCCGCCTTTAAAACTATGTTCGAATTGGTTAGGAGAAATAAAGCACAATGAGTATACCAAAGGTAATCTACTATTGCTGGTTTGGAAAAGGCAAAATGCCTCCCCTTGCAGAAAAATGCATTGAGAGTTGGAAAAAATACTGCCCCGAATATGAAATAGTTTGCATAAATGAAGAGAATTTTGATATAGAAGAAAACAAATATGCAAAAGAGGCTTACGATGCAGCTAAATGGGCATTTGTGAGCGATTATGCAAGGTTAAAGGTGTTATATGACCAGGGCGGAATTTATCTTGATACCGATGTTGAGATAATAAAGCCTCTCGATAGTCTTATTGAAAGCTCGGGATATATGGGATTTGATGATAACGGCGTTATTTCAACAGGGCTTGGTTTCGCTTGCGAAAAGGGCAACCAACTCATCAAAGCGCTTTTGGATGATTATAAAGATATTCCCTTTATTCTCCCTGATGGTTCTTATGACATAACCCCCTGCCCCGACCGAAACACAAAAACACTTATCGAACTTGGGTTAGATGTTGAAAATAAAAACCAACTCTTTATGGGAATGAGGCTATTGCCCGAGGACTATCTTTGCCCTATGAAATATTATTCTGGCAAAAAGGTAATCACTAAAAACACATATTCAATTCATCATTTTTGCGCTTCCTGGATTTCCCCTACCGCTAAGCGCACACTATTTATGAAACGCATTTTAGGGGTAAAGTTATATGATAAGCTATATGGAAAATTTTTACATAAATTAAAATGGTTGGAGTGGTAAATTTGCCGGAAAAGGTTTTAAATAAACTTAAATCTTATGTTCTGCCTGAATGGAAGGCTTGCTTCTTTTCGGCACTTATAGTTGGATTAATGGCCCACCTTTATAAAATAACAAGCTGGCTTCCTAATTGGGATTCTATTGTGTTTAGATACGACCCCCAAAATATGTTAGCCCTTGGAAGATGGTTTTTACCGGTTGTTTGTTCTTTTAGTTCTTTTTATGATTTACCCTTTTTAAATGGTATTATCGCCATTGTTTTCCATGCGCTCGCCGCTGTTTGCATTTGCAAAATGTTTAATATTAAGAAAAAAATCACAGCATTTTTAATTGGCGCTGTAACGGTTTCCTTCCCAACTGTTACTTCTGTTATGATGTATAACTATGTAGCAGATGGTTACAGTATTGCTTTTTTCCTTTCGGTTCTTGCGGCATACTTTATGATAAAAGAAAAACCCTGTTACATTTTATCGATAATATGCATTGCCCTATCGACAGGTATTTATCAAGCCTACATAACCGTTACAATAATGCTCCTTTTATTAAAGCTTATTGAAGATATTGTGCATAACGATTCCTCTTTCCTAAAGGTTCTTAAAAAAGGCGGACTAATGCTTTTATCGGGAATTCTCGGTATGGCTCTATATACCGTTATTCTTAAAGTGCTCTTGGCGGTATTCTCTTCAGAACTGCTTGATTACCAAGGAATAAACTCAACCGCTTCCTTATCAAATATTGATATTTTATCCTCCCTTTACATTGTTAAAGAAACCTTTATTAAGTGCTTCTTTGATTTTAGTGAAGGAATCAACCTTTTTGTTGTTCTAAATATATTCATTTTAGTTGTATCGGTTATCTTCTACATAGAGTGCATTATTAAAAATAAGGTTTATAAAAAACCTGCCACATTTATTTCACTTCTTGTTTTATGCGTAATATCCTTAGTTGGAGCCGCTTCCCTTGCCTTTATAAACCCTCAAATAGATTATCATAATCTAATGCTTATGGGATATTTGGTGTTTTACCTATTCTTCATTTTCCTTTATGAAAGAGAAAATTTGGAAAATAAAATATTCCCCAATATAAAACTATGGGTTATTTTAATAACCTCGCTTTTAGTTATTGCAAATCAGGTGGTTATTGCAAATGTAAGCTATCATAAGGCTCAAATGGCTTATGAAAAATCTTATGGTGTTTTAATTCGAATTGCCGATAGAATTGAGCAAACCGATGGAGCAGAAGAGTGTGAAAAGCTTCTTGTTATAGGCGCTTTGAAAAACAGCCAGGATTACAGCGTTAACCTTACCCCTGATATCACAGGAATTACCGATGGTTACATCCTCAGAGCCGATGATGAAACGGTAAATCAAAGTGTTCTTTGCTCTGCCCTTTCAGATTATTGCGAAAAGGATTACTTATTTGTAAGCGGCGAAGAAAAAAAGGCAATGCTTGAAAGAGAAGATGTTAAAGCCATGGGTACATGGCCAAAAGAAGACAGCGTTGCATTAATAGATAATACACTTGTTATTAAATTGGGAGAAAATTAATTGATATACTTTTGTGCTGACGATTACGGACTAAATCATATATCATCTATGCGAATAAAAAAATGCATAAAAGATGGCGCGTTAAATAAAATCAGCGTTTTCCCGAATTTTGATGCGCTTGATTTTTCCGAATTGCAAGAAAATAGAAACACAAGAATTTCTCTGCATTTAAACCTTGTTGAAGGTAAATGCATGGCAAATCCTGATGAAATAAATTTAATAGCCGATAAAGAAGGGAACTTTAAAAACACATTCTTTGGGCTTTTTAAACTTGGTTTAATAGGTAAAAAAGAATTTAAAATGCAGGTTTACAAGGAAATTAAGGCTCAAATTTTATTTTATAAAAGCATTTTGCCAAAAAATATTCCTTTCTGCATAGACTCTCATCAGCACACCCATATGATTCCCGAAGTTTTCAAGGCTTTAATTAAGGTTTTAAAGGAAGAAAACATAAAAGCGGAATATCTAAGAATTCCTGCCGAGCCCCTTATGCCTTATATTAAAACTCCATCACTTTATTTTACATATAGTCCCATAAATCTTATAAAGCAATGGTTGCTTAAATTTTTATGGCTTATCAATAAAAAAGAATTGAAAGATTTCCCTATTCCCTCGGCTCATTTTATGGGAATTCTCTTTTCAGGAAAGATGGATTCAAAAAGAGTAACCAAAATTTTGCCGAAATACATAAACCTTGCAAAAAAAGACGGCAAAGATATCGAGGTTTTATTTCATCCCGGATACCTTGCGGAAAATGAAACCAATTTTGAAAACAAAAATATAGTTTTTAATAATTTCTATTTATCAAATAACAGGAAAACCGAATTCGATTCGATTTTTAAAATATCAAAAGGAAGTGCTGAAAGTGCCCTACATTGAAAAAGAAAAAGTTGATGAAAAAACAAGGCAAAAACTAGAAGCTATAATTGAAAAATCCTATGCTTCTTATTGGAAAAAGAAAAGACTTTTTGATATTTTCTTTGCCACCATTATTTTATTATTCTTTTTGCCGCTTATGTTCATAATCGCAATTGTTATTATAATAGATGACCCAAGCGCAGGGCCTTTCTATAAGCAAATAAGAATTGGTCGACATGGTAAAGAATTTTATATGTATAAATTCAGAACCATGCGCGCTAATGCCGATAAGATGATAGAAGATTTAGCAAAGCAAAATGAGATGGATGGACCTGTTTTCAAAATGAAAGAGGACCCAAGAATCACAAGGGTTGGAAAATTCTTAAGAAAAGTATCGCTAGATGAGCTTATGCAGTTTTTCAATGTTCTTAAAGGCGATATGACACTTGTTGGTCCCCGCCCCCCGCTACCGCGTGAGGTTCAGTATTACACCGATTATCAAAAACTTCGCCTTTTAGTTACACCCGGCATTACTTGCACCTGGCAGATTCACGAAAACAGAAACGATGTTCCATTTGAAGAATGGGTAGAGATGGACATTGAATACATACAAACAAGAACCTACGCAAACGATATTAAGATAATGCTTAAAACACCGATAGTTATGCTTACAGCCACAGGAAGATAATTAAAATTGGAGTGAAAAGAATGAAAGTAGCTATGATTGGGCATAAGGTTGTTCCATCCCGCCGCGGCGGAATAGAAACCGTGCTTACCTCCCTTTGCCCGATATTAGTTGAAATGGGGCTTGATGTTACCTGTTACAACCGCTCTTCTGATAAGGTTGAAAATGAATACATAGGCACCGTTCAAAACAGAACCTATAAAGGTGTAAAACTCAGAACCGCACCCACTATTGATTTTCGCGGTTTTGCCGCAATGATAGCTTCTTTCACAGCGGCAATATCTGCTTCTTTTAAGGATTTTGATGTTGTCCATTTCCATGCCGAAGGCCCCGCGGCTGCCCTGTGGATTCCAAAGTTGTGCGGCAAAAAATGTGTTGCCACAGTGCATGGCCTCGATTGGCAAAGAGAAAAATGGGGAAAAGGCTTCGCTTCTAAATATATAAAATTCGGAGAGAGAACTCTAGCAAAATATGCTGATGAAGTAATAGTTTTAAGCGAATCGGCTTACAACTATTTTAAAGAAACTTATAACCGTGAAACAACAATTATTAATAACGGAATAAGCCGACCTCATAAAAAAGAGGCCGAGCTTATTAAAGAAAAGTATGGTCTTTGTAAGGATGAATATATATCCGTTATATCAAGGCTCACTGCAGAAAAGGGTATTCACTACTTAATTGATGCCTATAACAAAATTAAGACCGATAAAAAACTTGTTATCGCAGGAGATACAAGCGATACAGATGATTATGTAACATTACTTAAAGAAAAAGCCAAAGATAACAAAAATATTATTTTTACAGGCTTTATATCGGGCGATGAATTAGAAGAAATTTATTCTAACTCTTACATAAATGTATTACCTTCCGACCTTGAGGGAATGTCTTTAAGCCTTTTGGAATCTCTTTCATACGGCAACCTCCTTCTTTGTTCGGATATCCCCGAAAACACCGCAGTTGCAGAAGATAAGGCTATTTATTTTAAAAAAGGAAACATTTCCGATTTAGCCGAGAAACTTCAGTTTTTATGTGATAATAACGAATTCGTTAAAAAGCAAAAATTGGGTGTGGATGAATTTATTTTAAATAAATACAGTTGGCAGGATGTTGCTAAAGCAACCTGCGAACTTTACAAAAAATAAAGGTAAAGGTTTTTCAATATGGATAATTTAAACTTTGAAAAAACTCAAGAGTATCTTGAACAAATTAAGGAGCTCCTTGCAGAATTATCAGATACCGCATTTTATGATAAATGGTCTGATACCTTCGATATAGAGATTGTTGATAAAAAGCATGTTATGGTTTCTTATCACGGATATGAAGATTTTAATGCTTTCAAAAAGGAATGCAAGGAAATTTTAACGCTGTGTATTTGCTCAATAATGGGCGGAAAAAGAAAGGTTAAAATAGTAAAGCAATCAGTATCTAAATCATTTAATCCCAAAACAAAAAAGAATATCAAGGCATTTAACTTCTTCGTTATTGGTATGATTTTTGCTTGTTTGGCTGCTGCGGCTATAGTTATTCTATGCAGCTATATAGAAAACCGAAATTTCCGCGAAAACTTTTATAGCACAAGCAGCATTAAGGTTGATAGCAGGGTGCGCGTTATTCAGTTATCTGATATACATGGTGTTTCCTACGGAAATAACAATGAAAAACTTATAAAACGCATCAAAGCTTTAGAGCCTGATATTATAATTTGCACAGGCGATATCGTTAATTCCGCTAAGGAAGATTTGAATTACGCCGTTAATTTAGCAAATGAATTAACAAAAATTGCTCCTTCTTATTACATATATGGAAACAATGAGGTTGAAAGTATTTACAACTTCCCCCTTAATGAAAAAACTCTTGATAAAAAGTTTGGCTTCACTAAAGAAAACAGAGATGAATCTGCGCTCTTAAAACTCAAAGACACCTTCGAAGAAAAACTTGAAGAAACCGGCATTAAGGTTCTTAAAAACGAAATGGACACAATAAAGGTAAAAACAATGACCATTGATGTATATGGTGTTTTAACCTCAAATCCATCTTCCTTCTGGTCTTATTCCGAAAAGGCTTTTGCAAATTACCTTAATGAAAATCCCGATAACATTAAAATCACCGCTGTTCATGAACCAATAATCTTCCAGGAATTCAATCCTGATTTTTGGGGAGATTTAATGGTTAGCGGACACACCCATGGCGGACTTGTGAGGGTTCCTGTTTTAGGCCCGCTATATACAAATGAAAACGGATTATTCCCCGAAAGAAGCGGCGCTTTTGTTTACGGAAGATATGATGCCGCCGGCAGTCCACTAATTGTAAGTTCAGGTCTTGATAATTCAAACCTCTTGCGCATTAATAACCAACCCGAATTAGTTGTTATTGATATTAATAAATTTTAATTTCAGGAGAGAATACAAATATGTTAACTGAAATATTCCAAAAGGCAATTATATTGATTATTGGCATAGTATTTGCGGTATCGGTGATTGCCATTCTTTTAAGACTCAAGAATGTTAATCCCACCGAGCGCAAGCAAATTTTTAAATCCGCCGAATATCTAAGTGCATGGGTAATAACATTGTGCTTTATAGTTACTGTTGTGTTTGGATTTTTCAATCATTTTAATGCAAAGAAATCCGTTCACGCTATTGTTTCCTTAAACTACTCTGAAGCCTCTCAAGCCCTTAATTCAAACGGCACCAGATACAATATGAATGAAATCATTTGTGATGAGGTTGTTGAAAAGGCTATCCAAAAAGGAGCGCTTGAGAATGTAAGCGTTGAGCAACTTAAAAAATGCCTTGTTGTATATCCTTGCGTGCAGGGAGATGCAAACGATAAAGCAAAATATCATATTTCAACCGAGTTTGCCGTTGAATACCATGCCTCAAAGCAAACGAGCCATCTTGATTCGGAAAATGTGATTAAACTAATCACAACCGCCTATAAAGAATATTACATAGAAAAATATACCGACAACTTCAGCCTATCTTCAGAAAAGCCTAAATTTGAAGAAATGGAATATATGGATATCGTTTCCTATCTTGATAAAGAATCAATGGCTGTTCTAAATTATTTATACGGAATGGCGCAAAAGAATCCAAGCTTTGTAACCGAAAACAAATCAACCTTTAATTCGATTGCGGGCAAGGTTCACCAATTCAAAGAAACCCAAATAAATCAAAATTTAAAATCTTTAATACTTCAAAATGGTATTGCAAGAAATAAAAGCGATTATATTGACAGGCTCTCTTACCATAACAAAAACATTGATTTCGACCGTCAAAAAAATGATGCATCCTATAACCTATGCAATCAGGCTATTGATATGTATAGCGAGGAAATGACTAGAATTGTTCTTGTGCCCACCTGGGATAAAACAGGTAAATATTATATGGGTAGAACAAAGGTTGGTATTGATGAACTTTCGGTTTTGGCTACAAGCTTTAGCGATTTTGTGGCTTCTAACGAAAAGGAAATTATGGATAACAAATTAGTTATTGATAAAATTGCTTCAAATAACGAATCCGACAGCCTCTATGCCTCTGCTGATTCATTAATAGATTCAATATACGAAAACATTAAGGCTTTCGAAAAAGAAGCAATTTATGCAGGCAGAGAATATTCAAGGCATAAAATGAATCAATGCGTTGCCGTAACAATTTACGGAACTTCCCTTATGAATGAACTTAAAACAATTGTAATCTTTGCAGTTTTTGCTTATGTTGCATTAACCCTTAATAAGATTTCTAAAAAATTTCCAAAAAAGGCTTAAATTATTAAATGGAGGATAAAAATGAAAAATTTTCAAATTTTTAGATATTTAAAAAAGCTTCTGCCATTAATAGTGATTTTTTGCCTTATTGCTACCTATGGAATTTATTTCAAACTCTCAGCCTCGAATTCTTACATTGCTTCCGAGGTTATTCATTATAATGATGAACAGGCAGAAAAGGGCCTTGCTCCAACCGGAGAAAAGTTGGATGTTAGTGAGATTAAATCATCAGCCGTAATGTCCAAGGTTGTTGATAAAATGGGTCTTACCGGCATTTATTCGGTGGATAGCCTTATTTCAAGGGTTGATATAACCGCTATTCCCGATGCCGATAAGTTAGCGCAAAAGGAAGCAAAGCTTGAAGAGGGCGAAGAATATATTTATGAGCCAAGCACCTTTATAGTTTCCTTTGCCGCTACAAGTGGTGAAGGAGCAGAATTCGCCCGAACAATTCTTGATGAGATTTTAGATGTTTATTTTGAACAGTTCTCTCAAAAATATGTTAATGTTGCCCCCGCCGATAACACCATTGAAAATCTCAATAAGAATAATTATGACTATATTGAGATGATGGAGCTTATCGATACAAGCATTGAAAACACAATTAACACACTTTATCAAAGAATTGAACAAAACAATTATTATAGATCAACCGAAACAGGTGTATCCTTTACCGAACTTGTTGATAATTTCAACTATATAAGACAGGTTAAGGTTTCTTCCCTTTTCTCTGATATTTACAAATATCAGATTACAAAGGATAAGGAAATGCTCGTTTCTGACTATACAACAAGAATTGATAACAATAAAATTTCAAACACTAAGGATGAAAGCATTGTTGAAGATGTTGTAACGGTAATTAATGCTTATGTTGAAAAGATGCGCGAATCGGGCAACACCAATATAAGCTATGAATATATCCTCGATAACCTCCACGAGAAAAATCTTCAAGAGGTTGTTGGCGACCAGACCGTTACCTATGATGAACTCATTTATAGTTGGCGCGACCATGAAGAAAGCAGGAAACACGATATTATCGATTCTGCTTACTGCACATATATTATAGATACCTTTACAAGTTGCTCAGGCGAATGCGGCGGCGAATGCGCAAGTTCTAAATCAACCTGTACAGAACTTCACAATGCTAAATACAGTTCTATAAAGCAGCAGGTTGAAACCGATATTAATTCGCTCATTGCCGAGCTTACCAATCTTTACGATTTAACCACAAGAACAAATAATGAATATAACAAGTATCTCGGTGCTAGTTATATTTCGGTGCTTTCCTCGGCTTCTATCAGAGAAAGCGTTAACGTTACCCTTTATACCGCTATTGCTTTCTTCTTCCTTATAGTTGTTTGTTGCGGTGGCGCAATTGTTTTAGGAAGAATTGGAGATATCATTAACTATATTTTCTATACCGACCACCTAACAGGCTTTAACAACCGAGCCTATCTTGATAAATACCTAAAGGCCAAAGATAAAAAACTTCTTGATGATGGCGTGGTTTACTGTATGGTTGATATAACCAACCTCATAGAAATTAACGCAACCCACTCAAGAAATGCGGGCGATGAAATCATAAAACTATTCACAACCTATATTAAAGAAAACTTTGGAAAATCAAAAACCGAATTTATTTATAATGGCAATGGCAGTTTCGTTATGCTAACCGAAGAATCCGATTATATCACGATTGAAGATATTATGAGATTATTCCGACTTCGCCTAGATGAAAGAGAAGAGCATAGAAACGTTGTTATTGAATATAAAATCGGTATTGCTGAAACATTTAAGGAAAATAAGACCTGCCGAAGACTTCTTTCGGAGGCCATTAAAAACAAAAAGGAATATATTTCAAATCTAAAATAAAATGAAGCAAGGAGGGTAAGATGCGTGGAAAATAAAATTCTTGAAAAAATAAAAGCATTTTATTTCTTAATTGTTGCTGTGATGATGTATTATTTTCTTAATGAATACATTAATCTTGGTTTACAAATTACATACCGCCATGCATTTGCCCTTGTTCTCTTTTTTTCAGCCACACTTTTGTTTTTATATAAACCTGATATTGCAAGAGGTTTTACCGCCTTTAAGGAGGCCTTTATTTATAGCGTTCCCCTTTTGGTTACAACGGTAGTTTCCCTATTTATTTGGTTTGTAGAAACGGTTGATATCAGTGTCATTTCCCGAGGTCTTTCTAGCTCCTTTATATATACAAATATGCTCTCATTCGCTTTGGGGGCAGGAGCGCTTCTTTATATTTTTGGAAAGAAAGGTATTTGGTATAACCTTATTGCGATTTTAATTGCCAATATTCTAATGATAGTAACAATTATTGCTCAATATGGACTCGGCAACTATCTTTCTGAATTTATAACATTAATCACAACCTTTGCGGGAGTAACCGGAGATATTATCGTTCAAGCGGAAATCCATGAACTTGCTTTCTGCCTTGGAGCATATTTAATTTATATGCTTTTTAAGCCCCAGAAAAACATAATTTATTTTATATTGCTTTTCTTAACTGTATTCTGCTTTTTATCGGCATTTAAGCGAATTGCAATAATAGCTATTGCTGTTGCCCTTTTCTTTGGCTTAATACTAAAATTTATTGCAAAATTTAATGAAAAAACCGCCGCAAGACTCGTTGTTATTCTTACCGTTATTATAGTTGCGCTACTAATAGGATATATAGCGCTTATAAAAATGGGTGCTTTTGAATTACTTGAAAAAGCAGGAATTGAAACAAGCGGACGTGTTGAAATATATAGCGCGGTGGATAAATTCTATGAATTCAGCCCCGACTTTTTGGGTAACGGAATTGGTTTCCTAACCTATCAACTCAACACATATATGAATGTTGGTGTGGCATCGGTTCATAATGATTTTCTCCAGCACTTCATTGATTTAGGCTTTTGGGGTTACATTATATGGCTTATTTCCATAACACTCTTAAGGGTGTTACATTTTGGTAAAAAAGGCAATATCGAAGGCGCTATTATAACGTTTATGCTAACTCTTTACCTTATTATTGTTTCCTCAACCGATAACACTATGAACTATCCTTTGTTAACCGGTGTTCTTGCAATACTGATGATGGGAAACAATTTCGAGGATAATTCTTATAACACCGAACTAAAACTATTTGGTTACGCTAAGAAAAAGGAAGGAATTCGCTAATATGAAAATTTTAATGGTAAACAAATTCCTATATCCTCGCGGTGGTAGTGAAAGCTATATGCTCTACCTTGGAGAATATTTTAAAAAGATAGGCCATGAGGTTGAGTATTTTGGAATGGCGGATGAAAAGAACACTGTTGGCAACTCTGCCAAAGAGTATACTGGCAATATGGACTTTCATTCAACAGGACTTGCCAGATTTCTTTACCCCTTTAAAATAATCTATTCCTTTGAAGCAAAACGCAAGATTATGCGGGTTATTGATGATTTTAAGCCCGATATTGTTCATATGAATAATATCAATTTTCAACTTACCCCCTCCATCATTTATGGTATAAAAAAGAAGGGTATTCCATTGGTGCAAACCGTTCATGATTATCAAATGATTTGCCCAAACCATCTTCTATATAATTTCCAAAAAAACACACCCTGTGAAAAATGCCTTAATGGTTCGCACATTAATTGCATAAAGAACAAATGCATTCATCTTTCAACCATTAAAAGTATCCTTGGCGTTATTGAAGCAAAGTTTTATTCTTTATTAAAGACCTATAGAAAGGTTGATTTATTCATTTGCCCAAGCAACTTCCTTGAAAACAAGCTTTTATCGGCTAAAAGTTTTTATAAGGGCAAAACAAAAACCATACATAATTTTATAGATAAAGAAAAATTTTCAAATGTAAACCGCAAAGAAAGCCCCTATATTGTATTTGTTGGAAGACTTTCAAAGGAAAAAGGCATTGAAAATATAGCAGGCGCCGCAAAACTTCTCCCTGAATATAATTTTGTTATAGCGGGAAGCGGCCCCGATGAAGATTTATTAAAGGATATTCCAAATATAAATCTTGCAGGCTTTCTTACAGGAGATAAACTTACAGAACTTATGGGGAATGCTAAGCTTCTTCTCTTGCCCTCGGTTTGCTATGAAAACTGTCCCCTTTCCATCCTTGAAGCACACTGCATGGGGGTTCCGGTTGTAACAATGAATAGCGGTGGAATGGCAGAACTTGTTAAGGATGGCGTTACGGGCACCCTGGTAAATGAAGCTACCCCAAAAGGCATTGCTGAAAAAATAAAAAAAACAATTGAAAATAAAGATTACTATAATTCCATTTTAGAAAACTGTAAAAATGAAAAGGATAACATTTTAAGTGTTGAATCCTATTGCGATATTTTAATAAAGGAATATGAAAAGCTAATTGCGAGGTGAAGAAATTGCCACAACCGAAAGTAAGCGTTATTGTTCCCGTTTACAATGCACAAAAATATCTTGAAAGATGCATAGATTCATTAATTAAGCAGTCTCTAGAAGATATAGAAATCATCCTTGTTGATGATTCCTCAACCGATTCTTCCCTTTCTATATGCCAAGATTATGCTAAAAAAGATAAGCGCATAAAGGTTATTCACAAGGAAAATGAAGGCGCGGGAATGGCGCGCAACGCAGCGCTTAAAGTTGCGGCAGGCGAATATATCGGTTTCGTGGATTCCGATGATTTTATTACACCCGATATGTTTAAAACACTTTGCGAAAAAGCCGAAAAATATAATTCCGATCTTGTTATGTCGGGCGTTTTGTTTGTTGATGGCAATATGTTCTCTCAAAAGGGCGAATCGGTGCGCAAAGATTATTTCGCAGTCGACACCCATTTTGAAACTCGGGATGAGTTAAACGAACTTCGAATGGGTATTGTTGGTGCCAAACCTGAAGATATTGATGACAGTAAATACGGTATGAGCATTTGGAAAAATCTCTTCCGCCACAGCATTATAAAGGAAAACAATCTTTTCTTCCAGTCGGAAAGAGAAATGCTTTCAGAAGATGCTTTATTTATGATTGATTTTATCTCATGCATTAAAAAGGCAACGGGTATTAATGAAGCATTTTACAGTTACTGTCGAAACGGAGAATCCATCTCAAAATCCTATAAAAAAGACAGATTCCAAAAAAGCCTCGTTTTTGTAAATGAGGCTCAAAAAAGATTTGAAAAGGATATTGAAAAAGAAAAATATCAGATTTATATTTATAGATTTTGGCAGGCTATGTGCAGGGTTTTATGCTCTCAAGAAATAATGTTTCAAAAAAGCAATGGCTTAAATTACAAAGCATTAAGGGCTCGCCTTAAAGAAATCTGCACAAATAAATTAACCATAGAAGCATTAAAGGTATATCCAATATCAAACCTCCCTATTAAGCAAAGGATATTTGCCTACTCAATGAAATTCAGATTATATTTTTTCCTCAAAATATTAGTAGGATTAAGGAGTAAATAAAATTAAATGTATTTTTCTGTAATAGTGCCTGTATATAAGGTTGAAGAATATTTAACACCTTGTATAGAAAGTGTTTTAAATCAAACCTTTGCTGATTTTGAACTCATATTGGTAGATGACGGTTCGCCCGATAACTGCCCTAAAATTTGCGATGAATATGCAAAAAAAGATACCAGAATAAAGGTTATTCATAAAGAAAATGGCGGACTTGCTAGTGCCAGAAGAGCCGGAATAAAGGTCGCACTCGGAGATTATATTCTTAATCTTGATTCAGATGACCTCATTGAAAAAGATACCTTGGAATCGGCCTACAATATAATAAAGGAAACCAATTGCGAAATTGTTTCATTTTCTTACAAATGGGTAAAAAACGGCGAGGTAATTAATATAACAAACGATGGTCTGAAAGAAGGCCTTTACACCGAAAAAGATTTTGAAGAATTCATTTATCCTAAAATATTAATGGATGAAAATATGAACCACCTTTCCTATTATTTAGCGGGCAAGGTTATTAACCGCAAATTTTTAACACCCATTCAGTTAAGCGTTAGTGAAGAAATTTCTTTGGGTGAAGATTTGTGTTGTGTTTTCCCTTGCTATCTTAATGCAAAGAGTTTATATATAAGTCCAAAAGAAACTTATTTATATAACGTTCGAGAAACCTCTATATCAAAGAAGTTTAACGCAAATCAAATTTACCTTATAGAAAAAGTTATAAATGAATTAAATAAAAACAACCATTCCAAAATAACAGACTTTGAAGAACAACTAAATCGATATTCAAGCTTTATGTGCTTTACCATTTTGGCTTCTGCTGCAGAAGGTAATCACAAAGGCTATATAAATGAACTTAAAAACAATATTATTAATTCACTGAATTTTAAGAAAATTCGCGAAGCTCGTTTTAAAAACATTTCGCCCAAAAGCCGAATTTCCTTTTTACTTATGAAAAAAGGCTATTTTAAATTGGCGTTTTATTTTCTGGGAGCAAGCAAAATTATTAGAAACATAATTAAAGGAAGATGATTATATGAAACCCAAAATTTCGGTTATTATGAGCGTTTATAACGGCGAAGATTATCTTGCCGAAACTATAGATAGCGTTATAAATCAAACCTTTAAAAATTGGGAACTTGTTATTATTAACGACTGTTCATCAGATAAAACCGCCGAAATTTTAAAATCCTATTCGCAAAAGGATGAAAGAATTAAGGTTTATACAAATGAAATTAATTTAAGGCTTCCCTCTTCGCTTAATAAGGCCATAGCTCTTAGCAATGGTAATTACATTGCCCGAATGGATGCCGATGATATTTGCCTGCCTGAAAGATTTGAAAAGCAATATAAATTTATGGAAGAAAACCCCGATATAGACCTTTCTTCCTGCAGATTTTTAACACTTAAAAACGGCATTTATGCTTCGGGTGGAGCAGGAGGTCGCTGTGATTTTGAGGCACTTAAAGCAATGCTCCTCGTTGCAAACCCTATTCTTCACCCCGGTGTTATTGCTAAGGCTCAGGTTATGAAAGAACTTTTATATGATACTACCCTTACCTGCACCGAGGACCTCGAACTTTGGACAAGAATGGTAATGAATAACAAAAAAATAGAAATTCTTCCCGAATGCCTTTTAATTTACAGGCTCCATGATAAGCAAATCACAAGCACCACATTAGAGCGCCAACACTTAGAGGTTTTGAAAATAGAAAATAAATACTATTCTTCTCTTCTTGAAAATATGGATGAAGATATGCAGCACTTTTTTATAAGCGGTATTTATTTTAAAGAAAATGCAGATATTAAAAAATATCTTAGTTTTGCTAAATGGCTTAAAAAATCAGCCAATAAAGACTTCGAGAAATCGGCGCTCAATTATGCACTTTTTGAAATCTTAGCCGAATATAAAAGGTGCGGAATTAAGAAAAGCGATATTCTTAAAGGAATGCTCAGCTTTAACACTATCTTCTTAATAAGGGAAATTTTAAGAAGAAAGAAAACCGCTAAAAAAGACATTGAAAAATGCGTTACGGTAGCAAAAGAATTAAAGCTTAAAAAAACTGCCGGAACAAATGAGTTCCCAATTTTTGAAAAATAGATTTTAGGAGTTTATAAATGCGATTTTTAGAATACCCCTACGTTATTATAACTGTTCTCGTTGCAATATTTATTTTAATGGGAATAATAGGATTATATTTCACATTAAAATCCTTAAAAACCGTTAAAGAAACCGACGATAAGGGTTTTTGCGGCATAAATAGAATAGAGAATATTTTTGAAAAAGCATCTTCTGCCAGAAAAAACAGGTGCCTTATATATATTTCGGTATCGCTTGATAATATGAAAAGGCTTTATTCCGAATCAAAGGCAATTAGAATGTATGAGCAGATTAAAAGAATTTTGCTTAAATATTTCTCTGTTAAAATTGATGGCAAAATCTCCCTTTATGGCCATAATTTCATTGCGCTTAATGATTTAAATAACGCTGTTATTGAAAATCATATTGAAGAATGCTTCAAGGAAATTAATGAAATTCTTATTAAATTTGATTCAGTTAATATAGTTCAAATAAATTTTGGATATATTGAAACCGCTTCAACCGAGGTTTCTTTCAAAATCGCGCTTTCAAGAGCCAAACAAGCTTGCAGCATGGCAGAAGATAAAAAGGAACTGTGTTGCAGATGGGATAGTTTGGGTGGAAAAGGCTTTGAAAGAAAAATAAGCATTGAAAATAACATTCAAAATGAAATTGATAATAATAGATTCTTCCTTGAATATCAGCCTATAATTGACGCTAAAACTAATAAAATTATGGGCGCCGAGGTTTTATCTCGCCTTAATTCCAATACCGAGGGTATTTTAACCCCCCGCTCCTTCCTTTCGGCCGTTAATAATGTGGGACTTAACCAAAAATTCGATTATTATATCTTTGAAAAAAACTGCAAATGGATTTCAAGCGATAAAGAAAATCGCATGAAATATATATACACCATTAATTTCTCCCGCTATACCCTTTGCGATGAAAATTTAGCCAAAAATCTTATAGCGATTATCGAAAAATATGGTGTTTCCTATTCATGCATTGCAATTGAGATCCTTGAAGATAAGGGACTAAATGATGAAGAAAAGGCTTTTATAGTTAAAAACTTAACCCTGCTTAAAGAAAAAGGTATTTTAATCCTTTTAGATGATTTTGGAAAGGGTTACACAAACTTCGGAGATTTAACCGATTTCGATGTTGATATAGTGAAAATAGATAAATCTATCACTCAAAATGCAACCAATCAAACCGGATTCTTAATTCTTAAAAACATTATAAAAACTGCCCACGACCTAGGCTTTAAAACCTTGTGCGAAGGTATTGAAACCGAGGAGCATAAAATTAAAGTAATCGAAGCAGATTGCGATATACTTCAAGGATATTATTTTTACCGACCCATTCCGGTTTCAAAATTAGAATCATTATTCTAAATAACAAGGAGATTTTTCTATGTTATCAGTAATTATTCCCGCCTTTAATGAAGGAAAATGTATAAAAACAGCCTATTCTGTTATACATTCCCTGCTTAAAGAAAATGGCATTGAAGAAGAATTTATTTTTATTGATGATGGCTCAAGTGATGATACATACGAAGTGATAAATACCCTAGCAAGTGAAGAAAACAATATTATTGGTCTTCATTTCTCAAGAAATTTCGGCAAGGAATCGGCTATTTCTGCAGGCCTTTCTGCCGCAAACGGAGAATGCGCCGTTGTTATCGATTGCGACCTTCAGCACCCGCCCGAAAAAATAATTGAAATGTATCGTTTATGGGAAATGGGTTATGAAATTGTAGAGGGTATAAAAAAGGGACGCGGCCAAGAAAAGAAAATGCATTCCTTAGGCGCAAAGTTTTTCTATTCGGTTATTAGCCGTATGGCAGGGTTTGATATGGCAAATTCCTCTGATTTTAAACTTCTTGACAGAAAGGTAATAGATGTACTAAACCGTATGCCCGAGAGAGGCTTCTTTAGGGCAATATCTTATTGGGTTGGATATAATAAAACAACCATTGAATATGATGTTAAAGAGCGAATCAACGGGGAATCTAAATGGTCTACCCTATCCCTCGCAAAATATGCTGTTTCAAATATTTCATCCTACTCCACAGCGCCTATGCAGATAGTTACCATTCTAGGATTTATTATGCTTATAATTTCGGCTATCTTTGGTGTTTGGGCACTTATTGATAAAATAGTTGGCAGAGCGCTTGAAGGCATGACAACGGTTATTATCATAACCATTTTTATTGGTAGCATAATTATGATAAGCCTTGGAATTATAGGTTTTTACATTGCCCGCATTTATGAAGAAATTAAAGGAAGACCTAAATATATAATTTCTTCAACCACAAAAAGTAAAAATAAAATAACAAAATAAAATGAGTTCCTCTCAAAATTTTTGAGAGGACTTATTTTTTATATATTTTATACAAATTTTAATCGACAAATATTGACTTTTATCGACTAGAGTGATAAAATTATTAATTGGATAGGGTATAAAATTTAAGCCCACCGGAAAGAATAAGGAGGAGAAAAAATTGGCAAAAAATCTAGTTTATGACATTCATGACAAACCCACTTTCAGCAAACTCATTATCTTCGCAATTCAACAGTTGCTCGCAATTATGGCAGCAACAATCGCAGTTCCGGCAATCGTTGGTAACGGTATGTCGGCTTCGGCAGCACTCTTTGGTGCAGGTATTGGTACTATTGTTTACCAGCTCTTCACTAAGTTCCGCAGCCCTGTTTTCTTAGGCTCGTCCTTTGCATTCATCGGCTCAATGGTTGCAGCCTTCGCAGGTGCAGTTACAACTGCCGGCGCACCCTCTACCGAACTCGGTTACTTAGGTCTTATCATTGGTGCCGTTTTCGCAGGTCTTGTTTATGTAATTATTGCTTTAGTTGTTAAATTTGTAGGCGTTGGCTGGATTAACAAGCTTATGCCCGCAGCAGTTATCGGACCCACAGTTGCTATCATTGGTCTCTCTCTTGCAGGTGCCGCTATCAGCGATGTTTTCTCCTATGGTCCTACTAACGACAATGGCGACTTTATCATGACAACTAACATCTGGGTATCATTCATTTGCGCTATTGTTACCTTATTAGTTGTTGTTCTTTGCTCAACCTATGGTAAAAAGATGACCAAGCTCATCCCCTTTATCATTGGTGTTCTTGCAGGTTATGCAGTAGCTCTTATATTCACTCTTATCGGTTACAAAGCAAATATTGATGCTCTTAAGGTTATCGATTTTGCTCCCTTTAAGGCTCTTGTTGCCGATGGTATTACCTTAAAAACCTTTATTGCTGTTCCTGAATTCACATTTGCTGCAGCATTCAAGGGCATTAAGGAATTCCAGTGGAGCTATCTTGCAACAGTTGCTGTTGCTTATGTTCCTGTTGCATTCGTTGTATTTGCAGAGCATATTGCCGACCACAAAAATCTTTCTTCCATTATCGATACCGACCTTCTTGAGAATCCCGGTCTTCACCGCACACTTCTCGGCGATGGCGTAGGTTCTGCAGTTGGCGCTATCTTTGGTGGTTGCCCCAACACTACTTATGGTGAGTCTGTAGGTTGCGTTGCTATTACCCGCAATGCTTCGGTTGCTACCATCACAACAACCGCTATTATGGCAGTTCTTATTGCCTTTGTTTCTCCATTTGTTGCATTCTTGGATTCCATCCCCGGATGCGTAATGGGCGGCGTTTGTATAACACTTTATGGCTTCATTGCTGTATCAGGTCTTAAGATGATTCAGAAGGTAGACCTTGAAGACAATGCAAACCTCTTTACCGTTTCGGTAATATTAATAGCAGGTATCGGCGGTATGTCGATGGCTATCGGTAAGGTTACCTTAACCTCAATCGCTTGCGCATTAATCTTAGGTATTATCGTTAATATTCTTCTTAACAAATTTAAGAAGCCCGAATAAAATGGGGTTTCAAGGAGGCAAACCAAAATGAAGAATTACGAAAATGTAGTTATTTTCGACCATCCCCTCATTCGCCACAAAATTGCAATTTTGCGCGATGAGAAAACAAGTATGAAAGAATTTCGCGAATTGGTTGAGGAAATAACTACCCTTATGACCTATGAAAGCCTAAAAACCGATGTTCCAACCACCGAGATAAGTGTTAAAACTCCTCTTGAAACCTGCACTCAGACAGTTGTTCGTGATAATTCAATTGTTATCGTTCCGATTCTTAGAGCAGGTCTTGGTATGGTAAACGGCGTTCATGTGCTCTTCCCCTCTGCCAGAGTTGGTCATATTGGTATGTACCGCGATGAAGAAACCTTAGAGCCGCAGTCATATTACTGTAAGCTGCCCGAAGGCATTGAAGACAGCTTGGTTTTACTTATCGACCCAATGCTTGCTACCGGCGGCAGCGCTTGCGATGCTATTCAGCTTCTTAAAAATAAAGGCTGCAAGCAAATTAAGTTTATGGCAATCATCGGCGCGCCTGAAGGCGTTTCTAAGGTTGCTGAAGCCCACCCCGATGTTGATATTTTCGTATCCACTCTTGATAGATGCTTGAATGAAAACGGATATATCCTCCCGGGTCTTGGCGATGCAGGCGACCGTTTATTTGGTACAAAATAAGTTATTATGCAAAAACTCCTTGAATTTTCAAGGAGTTTTTTGTTTTGCTGGTAATTTTCGACAATATTTGATATAATAAAAGAAATACTTAAGAAAGCCGAGTTAATTATGGAAGTTTCGAAAACTAGAGAAAGAAATCCCATTTTTGATATTATAAAAGCTTTGGGAATTATTGCAATTGTTATAGGGCACTGTTTTCCTAATCCCGATGTTATAAGATTTGTTTATGGTTTTCATTTACCGATTTTCTTTTTTGTATCGGGGCTTCAGTTTAATGATGAAAAATATGATGCTGCGCCATTCCTTTTGCTTCAAAACAGAATTAAATCTATGTGGGGCAGTTTCTTTTTCTATATGACCTTTTTTACCCTCACAAATAACCTATTCCTTAAATTACATATCCTTCCGGGCAGCGAATTCACAGGCCTTAATTCCATAATTACAAAAATAATAAATAACTTCTTCTTTTTGGGTTTTGAGCGTCTTGGCGGAGCCATGTGGTTTGTTCCGATGATGCTCGCGGCCGTTATAATTTTTGGAACAATAACAAATTTATCCTCTAAATTCTTCCCTCGCATTAAACACCCTATCATAATCACTCTTTGCATTTTTGCAGGTGCCTTAGGTTTATATTGCAACCTTAATTCCTTAAGGTTTACGCACTATGTTCAGGTGTCTTTACTGCTTATTCCAATAATGCTTTTAGGGTATCTTATTTCCATTAAAAAAATAAAATTAGAGAAACTTTTGCGCCTTCCCATTGCTATTTTCTCGCTGATTCTTTTTATTTATTTTACCGTTATTAAAGATCACCACATTGAATTATCGGTATCTCAGATAGTATCGCCCTTTTTATTCTACCCTATAATTATTTGCGGCATTTACGCCGTTTGTTACATTGCTAAAATTGCGGCAATTAATAAATACTTAAGCCGCGCCCTTGCCTTTATAGGAAAATATTCCTTTGATATAATGGCTTTGCATTTCCTTATTTTTAAAATAATTGATTTAATTTATGGCGTTTTTTCTAGCACTTCTCCCGAAATATATTCAAAATTTCCCCATGGCTTTACTCATCTTTGGCCGATATATATTTTCCTTGGCGTTATTGTTCCGCCGTTTATAAGAATTGGCGTTCAAAAACTTTGCTTAATTATTAAAACTCTTTTCGAAAGAGTTTTTTAGATTTGCTGGTAATTTACAACAAAATTTGATATAATACTATTATATATGATGTTTTAATTAGAAGGTGATATTTTTGAAAATGCCATTTGTCTTTTTAAGGGACACTAACGGGCTTTCAAAATCTAAAAAAGCTATATATTGGAGTTTTCGATTTTTTATTTTAGTTTTCTTTTCGGCGCTCCTAACCTTTTGCACACTAAAGTTATCAACCTTCACGGGAATTTATGAAAACTTTGCAATTTATTTTGAAAAACCACTAATTTTGTTAATAAACTTTTTGCCGATTTTCTCTTTATTTTCCTTAACCTTTTGCCTATATGGTAAACTTTGGCCCGCTTTTCTTACAACCGCCATACCATTTTTAAGCATTGGGCTTGGTAACTATTATAAGCTTAAACTCCGCGGCGATACCGCCCTTTTCAGCGATATTAAAAATCTCTTTTTAGGAATCACGGTTGCGGTGGATGGCGAATATGGCCTTACCCCGGATATTAAGGTTTGGTTCATTTTAGGATTTTTTATTTTATCGCTTTTGTTTTTTATTTTCTTATTTCCAAATAAAATATCTTTTAAAAAGCGCATTAAATTTGTTGCTATACCGCTTGCTTTATTTATATTTTCGATTATCCTTTGCTTTAATTCAAAGCTTTACTCTTCCGAGCTTGTTTGTACTCAAACAAGTTGGGCTCAAACCCAGCACCGCTCGGAGCACGGCGCAGTTTATTCCTTTATAAACAGCACAAATGAGGTTATAAACTCAAAACCAAAGGGTTATAACGAAAAGGCAACCAAAAATCTCCTTAATTCCTATCCCGAAAGCGATATTCCCACAGATAAAAAAGTTAATATCATAATGATTATGCGAGAAGGCAGCAATGATATATCTAAGCTTACCTCTGCTTCGGGGATTGACTGGTCTTGCTACGACTCTTTCAAAGAATTACAAAACGAATCTTACACTGGAAAATTATTTACAAATGTTTTTGCAGGTGGAACCGTTGACACCGAGCGCTGTGTTGTAACGGGCAGTTACACCCTTAAAAATAATTATTCTAAAACCAACTCCTATGCAAGATATTTTAAAAGTCAGGGTTACACGGTTGTTGGCTCTCACCCGAGTAATGATTGGTTTTATAACCGAAAAAATATGAATAAAATGTTCGGTTTTGATGAATATCTTTTTATTGAAAATTATTTTAATAAATATTTCGATTCTCCTTGGAGTTTTACCGATAAAATTCATTATGACGATTTAATCCTCCAATTCGAAAATCGCGATAAATCTAAGCCCTATTTCAATTTCTCTGTTACCATCGAAGGACATGCCCCATACCGCAGCGATATAACAGTTGGCAAATCGCGAGTAAATAAAGATTATACCCCTTATACTCAAAATGTTCTTAACAACTATCTTAATATAACCGATTCAAAGAACAAGGCTTTAAGAGAGTTCGTTGATTATTTTAAAACAGTTGATGAGCCGGTTGTTTTGTGCGTATTCGGAGACCACAACCCATGGCTTGGTGATGCTCAGAGTGTTTACGCAGAGCTCGGAATAAACCTTGATTTAACAACTCAAGATGGTCTTTACAATTATTATCAAACCGAATATTTAATTTGGGGCAATGATGCCGCAAAAGAAATTTTGGGGAATGATTTCAAAGGGCAAAATGAAACTGTAATTTCTCCATGCTTCCTTATGAATGTTTTATTTGAAGAACTCGGATTCGAGGGTCCTGCATATATGAAATATATGAATGACTTTATGAAGACCACACCCATTATAACAAGTTCAAATATCGGAATTAAAAACGGCACTTTAACCGCTTACTCCGAAGAGGAACTTGCAAATCTTAAATATATGACTTATTTTTGGAATAATAATTTAATATATTAAAATGAGGAGAATTAATATGAAAGAATTTTTTGGTTTTGGCGGATATGCCCGCACTCCCGAAGGCTTTTTATCCTGGCAGCATCTTTTATTTGTAGGCTCACTTTTAGTTGCAATGTATTTGCTGGCACTCATTTTAGGAAATGTTAACCGTGAAAAAGATTTAAAGGCTAAAAACACTGTTTTAATTTATGCGGCAATTTTAATAGATGCCTTTGAAATTTTTAAAATAATTATTTTATGCTTAAGACACTCCAGCACCGACCCGATTTTACACAACCTACCGCTTTTCTTATGCAGCATTCAGTTAATAGCCCTTCCGCTTGTGGCATTTACAAAGGGAAGAGTTAAAGAGGCGGCAATTGATTTTGTTTGCATTTTCGGAATTTTAGGCGCTGTATTCGGCACAATCGGTGCAGGACAAAACTATAACGCCTACCCTGTTCTATCCTTTGATAATGTGGTTTCGTGTATCACTCACACCATTTCGGGATTTGCCTCACTTTACATTTTAATTTCTAAAATGGCGAGTATGAAAAAGAAAAACATCCCCTTAACCTTCTCAATTCTCGGCTTCTTTTGCATAGCCGCTTACATAGCAAATGTGCTCATTGGTTATAACTATATGTTTTTAATGGCGGGCGACGGAACACCTTATGATATACTCTATAACCTCTTCAACGGAAATAAGGTTTTATATCCGCTTTCGGTTGTGGCGCTATTCTTAATCTACATAGTTTTATTCTACTATTTCTATTATCTAACCACCAAGAAAGAAGAAAAATAGGCATAAAAAAATTCCCGAGTTAACTCGGGAATTTTTGTTTTTTAATAATTTTCTGCGTGGAGTTCGAAGTAAGCCTGCGGATGAGCACAAACGGGGCAAACCTCAGGAGCCTTCATTCCAACTGCTAAGTGGCCGCAGTTTCTGCACTCCCAAACTTTAACATCGCTCTTCTCAAATACCTTTTGGGTTTCAACATTTGAAAGGAGAGCTCTATAGCGTTCCTCATGCTCCTTCTCAATTTTAGCAACGCCTCTGAACTGCTCAGCTAAATCGTGGAAGCCTTCTTCATCAGCCTCTTTAGCCATACGGTCGTACATATCGGTCCACTCATAGTTCTCGCCATCTGCGGCATGACCTAAGTTCTCAGCGGTATCTCCTAATTCGCCTAAAGCCTTGAACCAAAGTTTAGCATGCTCTTTTTCATTCTCAGCAGTTTTTAAGAAAAGTGCTGCAATCTGCTCGAAGCCCTGCTTCTTGGCAACCGAAGCAAAATAAGTGTATTTGTTTCTTGCCTGAGATTCGCCAGCGAAAGCTTCCCAAAGATTTTTCTCGGTTTTAGTTCCTGCAAATTTATTTTGTGCCATAACAATTTCTCCTTTAGTTTCTATTTTTTCAAAATCAGTTGCCGGGTGTTTGCATAGCGGACAAATAAAGTCCTCAGGGAGTTGCTCCCCTACATACTCATATCCGCATATCTCACAGCGCCAAAAGGTCTGATTTTTATTTTCTGTTTTAGGTAGAGGCTTAATATTTTTATGATAATAATCATAGGTTGCGCTTTTATCCTCATTTAAAATCTCTTTTTCGGTTATATCGGCAGTGAAAACCGAATGGGAACCTAAATCTTGAACATCAATAACCTTTCCGCTTATATATGCGTTTGTTCCCTTTTTTATTGCCAAGGTTCCATTCGTGGTTTTTATTACCGAATTAAAATTGCTAAATTTATCGATATCTTTTCCTGAAGAAAAGCCGAAATGCTCAAACAACTCGAAATCAGCCTTTTCACTTATTATTGAAACCGTGAAAAAAGGATTTTTCTTTAATAGTTCATGGGTAAAATTAGCCTTGTTCACCGAAAATGTAAGCTTTTCGGGAGAAAGACAGGATTGCACCACAGTGTTTATAATGCAGGCATTATCCTTTTCGCCATTCTTAACGCTTAAAATAAATAAGCCGTAACTGATTTTATCCAATGCTGTAAGCATTCTTTTCACCTCTCAGTTAATATTTACCATTTATTATCAATTATACATATTTCTTAAAATAGAGTCAATACTTGAAATCATAAATTTTTATATTATAATATATTTAGGTGATATTATGAATTTAGTTTTAATAGGTATGCCGGGCTCGGGAAAAAGCACTATTGGAGTTTTGCTTGCTAAATCTATGCTTTTAGATTTTGTCGATACTGATTTAATTATTCAAGGAAAGCTTTCTTTACCGCTTCAGGAAATAATAAAACAAAAGGGCACTAAAAAATTTATAGAAATAGAAGACAATATTTTAAGAGAACTTAACCTTGAAAACTCGGTTATAGCAACGGGCGGTAGCGCGGTTTACGGCGAGAAAGCTATGCAAAAGCTCAGCAAAAACGCTAAAATAGTTTATCTTAAACTTCCTATCCATGAAATTGAAAAAAGAATAAACAACATAAAAACAAGGGGTATTGTTATGGGAGATAACGAAACCCTTGCCGATATATATGCCTCCCGTTGCCCTCTTTATGAAAAATATGCCGATATAACCATTAATTGCGAGGGACTTACCGCTGAAGAATGTGTTAATAAAATAATTGAAAGTATATAAAAAAGACCGCTTTTTTCGCGGTCTTTTATGTTTTATAATGTTTCAGCCATTACGGCTTTGATTGTGTGCATACGGTTTTCGGCTTCATCAAAAACAACCGACTGCTTGCCTTCAATTACCTCATCGGTAACCTCCATGCAATCAATTCCGAATTTTTCATAAATTTCTTTACCAACCGTTGTGTTAAGGTCATGGAAAGCAGGTAGGCAGTGCATAAATATTGCCTTCTCCCCTGCATTTTTCATAACATCGCTTGTTACTCTATAGGGGGTTAGGTCTTTAATTCTTTCCTCCCAAACGCTCTCTTTTTCACCCATTGAAACCCAAACATCAGTATAGATTACATCGGCATTTTTTGTAGCCACTGCTACATCGCTTATAAATTCAAGCTTTGCGCCCGTTTGCTTAGCAATAGCCTCACACTCATCAATAAGGGCTTTATCAGGAAAATATTTTTCATTGGTGCAGGCAACAAAATGCATTCCCATTTTTGCGCAACCAACCATTAAAGAATTGCCCATATTATATCGGGCATCGCCCATATAAACTAATTTTTTGCCTTTAAGCTCGCCGAAATTTTCCTTAATGGTTAAGAAATCGGCAAGAATTTGTGTTGGATGGAATTCATTTGTAAGTCCATTCCATACAGGTACGCCCGCAAAACGAGCCAATTCTTCAACCCTCTCCTGACCAAAACCACGATATTCAATGCCATCAAACATACGACCAAGAACCCTTGCGGTATCGGCAATACTTTCTTTCTTGCCGATTTGAGAAGCCGAAGGGTCTAAATAAACAGGATGCATTCCAAGGTCTGCCGCAGCCACCTCAAAAGCGCAACGAGTTCTGGTACTTGTTTTTTCAAATATTAACGCGATATTCTTACCCTCGCAAATTTTATGAGGAATACCCGCCTTTTTCTTAGCCTTGAACTCGGCTGATTTATCAATTAAATACATTATTTCCTGAGGCTCAAAATCTAAAAGCTTTAAAAAATGTTTTCCTTTTAAGTTCATAATTACTCCTTATAGACTTTCTTTAATGATATTTATTGCTTTTTTAAGTGTTTCCCACTCAATATTAAGCGCGGGTAAAAGGCGAACTTTATCCTTAGCTGTGAGGCATAAAACACCTTTCTCCATAAGAGTTTTAACAACTTCTGCGGCAGGCTTCTCGGTTTTAATGCCCACCATTAAGCCTAGCCCTGAAATTTCGATAACGCCATTAGTTCCTAATAATTCATTTCTTATATATTCGCCTTTTTCAGTAACGCTATGTAGAAACTCATCTTCAAGACGCTTTACAACGCTAAGAGCTGCTGCACAGGCTACGGGGTTGCCGCCATAGGTTGAGCCATGGTCGCCAAAACCTAAAACATCCTGCACCTTTTCTCCTAATATTGCAGCACCAATGGGGAGTCCTCCGCCAAGACCTTTAGCGGTTGTAACAACATCGGGGGTAATGCCATAATGCATATATGAATACATTTTTCCCGTTCTGCCGTTACCTGTTTGAACCTCATCAACAATAATAATTATATCATTTTCTTTAGCGATTTTTTCGATTTCCTTAATAAATTCTTGAGTTGAATTTAAAACTCCGCCCTCGCCCTGAACACATTCAAACATAATACCTGCAACCTTATTTGCGGCTACAGTTTCTTTAAGAGCTTCGATATCATTTGCCTTTGTATGCACAAAACCGGGGGTTAAGGGATTGAAAAGCTCGTGATAATGCTCTTGACCTGTTGCGGCAAGGGTTGTAAGAGTTCTGCCATGGAAACTGTTTTCAATGGTTACTATAACATTATAGTCTTTACCCTTTTTATCTGCGGCATATTTCCTTGCAACCTTTATGGCGCACTCGTTAGCCTCAGCACCTGAATTTGAGAAAAACACCTTTGAAAGCCCTGTTTTATCGCATAGCATCTCGGCTAAATCAGCGCATGGCTTTGTGTAATAAAGGTTAGAAGTGTGCTGCACGAGGTTAATCTGCTCTATTACAGCTTTCTTCCACACTTCATCATTAATTCCAAAAGCAGTAACGCCGATACCAGAGCCTAAATCAATATACTCTTTACCATCCGCATCATAAAGCAAAGAGCCATTACCCTTTACTATTTCAACGGGGAATCTATTATAGGTATTAGCAACATACTGCTTATCCTTATCTATAAAATGAGCCATTATTTATCCCTCATTACCATAGTACCCGCACCTTCATCGGTAAGCAATTCCATAAGAATTGAATGCGGAACTCTTCCATCCATTATAATTACATTTTTAACGCCTTTTTCAATGGCCTCTATACAACAATCAACCTTCGGGATCATACCGCCCGAAATAATGCCACTTTCATAAAGCTTTTTAGCTTCGCTAACAGTAAGTTCGGGGATAATGGTTGTTTCATCATCCCTATCCTTTAAGATGCCCGCGATATCGGTCATCATAATAAGGCGGTCGGCATTTAATGCTCCCGCAAGATATGCTGCGGCAGTATCGCCATTAATATTATAGGCGTTACCCTCTTTATCCGAGCCAATTGTTGAAACAACGGGGATATATCCCTTTTCTAAAAGGTCAACAACGGGGTCTATATGTATCTTTGTAATTTTACCAACAAAGCCAAGTCTTTCATCCTTAACCTCGGCCTCAATGAGTCTTCCATCCATTCCTGAAATACCCATTGCCTTGCCGCCCTTCATTTCAAGCAAATTAACAAGGGTTTTATTAACCTTTCCCGCAAGCACCATTTGAACAATATCAACCGTTTCCTTATCGGTAACACGAAGACCATCAACAAACTCTGCTTTCTTGCCCAGTTTATTCATAAGCTCGCTGATTTCGGGGCCTCCGCCATGAACAAGAACAACCTTAACACCAATAAGCCAAAGAAGAACAATATCCTCCATAACCTGCTGCTTAAGCTGCTCATTAATCATAGCATTTCCACCATATTTAATAACAACAACCTTGCCGTTATAATGCTTAATATATGGGAGAGCCTGTGTTAAAACCTCGGCGCGCTCCATATTTGAAAAGTGATTATCTACCATTTTACTTCCCTCTTTTAAGTTCTGTAATCTCCATTAATTTTAACATAATCATAGGTAAGGTCGCAACCCCAAGCGGTTGCCGAAAATTCGCCCTTACCAAGACTTACAAGTATTTCAATTTCCTTTTCAAGCAAAATTTCCTTTGCTATTTCTTCGGAAAACTCAACTCCTGCTCCGTTTTTGCAAACACAAACCGAGCCCTTATTTGAAGCAAATGCAACATCTATAGCATTAACATCTACCTGCGCGCCGCTATATCCTATAGCGCAAAGCACTCTGCCCCAATTAGCATCGGCTCCAAACATGGCCGCTTTTAAAAGGCTCGAACAAATAACGCTCTTTGCAACCGTTTTAGCGGTTTGATCAGTTTCGGCACCTGTTACTTTACATTCGAGAAGCTTGGTTGCACCCTCGCCATCTCCCGCGATTTCACGGCAAAGATGAACAGTTACGGTGTTAAGCGCCTTCATAAAGATTTTGAAATCTTCATTATCCTCTTTGATTTCGGCATTACCTGCCATACCATTTGCAAGAACTGTTACCATATCGTTAGTTGAAGTATCTCCATCAATGCTTAGCATATTAAAGGTGTTTTTAATATCACTCGATAATGCCTTAGAAAGCATCTCGGAAGAAATTGCAATATCGCTTGTGATAAAAACAAGCATTGTTGCCATATTCGGATGAATCATTCCGCTACCCTTTGCAATACCGCCCATTCGGCATTGTTTGCCGCCAACAGTAAATTCAACAGCAATTTCTTTTTCTACCGTATCGGTAGTCATAATAGCCTGAGCGGCCTCTGAAGAACCATCCGCCGATAAAGATTCAGCCAAAACACCCATATAATTGCTTATAGGCTCTATACTAAGAGGTTGACCAATAACGCCGGTTGACGCTACTACAACATCTTTAGCGCTAATTCCTGTATGCTCTTCAACCAATTTGCACATATCCTCGGCTATCTCTATGCCGTTTGCATTACAGGTGTTGGCGTTACCGCTATTGCAAATAATCGCCTGAGCAAAACCATCGGAAATATTATTTTTTGTAACTGTAAGGGGGGCGCCCTTTACAAGATTAGTTGTATAAACAGCGGCACAGGTTGCCTTTTGCTCGCTCACTATCAGCGCTAAATCTTTTTTGGTGCGATTTTTGCGAATACCGCAATGCACACCGCCTGCCCTAAAACCATTTGCGGCACAAACGCCGCCCGAAATTATCTTCATAAAATTCCTTTCCTAAAGCACAAGCCCTGTGCTCTCATCTTTACCTAGCATTATGTTCATATTCTGAATTGCGGCACCTGATGCGCCTTTTCCAAGGTTATCATACCTTGCCGCTAAAAGAATTCTATCTTCATTTCCAAAAACCGATATTTCCATATCATCTCGGCCTCCGAGCGCCACAGCCGATAAAAATCCACTCTCATCGGCATTTTCATTAAAACGGATAATATTGGTTTTATAATAATCTTTAAAAATGCTCTTTATATCCTCTATATTCCCCTTAATTTGTGAAGCAAAAAGCGGTACGGTTACGAGCATTCCACTATAAAACGGAGCCACTATCGGAGAAAATGCAGGATAGTTTTTGCAGCCCGATACATAAGCCATTTCCTTTTGATGCTTATGGGTACCCGCCAGCGCATAATGGCGCGGAGCATTTAAAAGAAGTTCTCTATTCTCTGCCTCATATTCGGCGATCATCTTTTTTCCCCCACCCGAATAACCGGTTATTGAGGAACAATAAAGCGGTAATTGGGGCTCGATTATTCCCTTCTCGATAAGCGGAGTTACGAGCGCTATAAAGCCGCTCGCATGGCAACCCGGATTGGCTACAAGCTGAGCATTCTTAATCTTTTCCCTTAAATTTCTAACTTCGGGCATACCATAAACAAATTTTTCATTTATTCTATGGGCAGTTGAAGTATCAATCACCCTGGTATTCTCCCCAACAAGAGAAACAGATTTTATTGCTGCTTCATCAGGCAGACATAAGAAAACAATATCTGCCTTGCTCATTACTTCCTTTTTGGCTAAATCATCCTTGCGAAGTTCCTCAGGAATACTAAGCAGTTCTATATCATCAAATGTGGCAAGGCGTTCGTGAATTCTGAGTCCCGTTGTTCCTGCCGAGCCATCTATAAAAACCTTTGTCATTACATTATTCCTTTTATAAATTCTATTTGCTTTTCTACCGATTTTACACTTGTTCCACCTTCACTGATTCTCTTTTCAACGCAGGTGTTTAAATCAATCTCTTTATAAATATCGGCTTCAATTAAATCGCTGAAAGCTTTATATTCTTCGAGCGTTACGGTTTCTAAGGTTTTATTTTCCTTTATACACTTAGCCACTATCTCACCGGAAATTTTATATGCAGTTCTAAAAGGCATACCCTTTTTAGCAAGATAATCAGCTAAATCGGTTGCATTGATAAAACCTTTTTGCGCGGCGGATAACATATTATCCTTATTCACACGCATTGTTTTAATCATTGGAGCAAAAACCTTTAAGCACATTTGAACGGTGTCAACCGCATCAAAAATGCTTTCCTTATCCTCCTGCATATCCTTATTGTAGGCAAGCGGTAAACCCTTTAAAACGGTAAGTGTACCCATTAAATCGCCGAAAACTCTGCCCGTTTTACCGCGAACTAATTCTGCCATATCCGGATTTTTCTTTTGCGGCATAATTGATGAGCCGGTTGTATAAGCGTCATCAAGCTCAATAAACTTAAATTCCCAACTCGACCACAAAATAATCTCTTCCGAAAAGCGAGATAAGTGCATCATTAAAATAGATATAGCGCCTAAAAGCTCAATGCAAAAATCTCTATCCGATACGCCATCTAATGAATTCATAACAATTCCATCAAAACCTAAAAGTTCAGCTTCTTGATAACGATTTGTGTTATAGGTTGTTCCCGCAAGGGCGCAAGAGCCTATAGGACTTAAATTCATTCTTTTTCTAGTATCTTTAAGTCTTTCGATATCACGGGTGAGCATAAATGCATAGGCAATAAGATGATGCCCGAAGGTTATGGGTTGGGCCCTTTGAAGATGGGTATAACCGGGGATAATTGTAGCTTTATTTTCCTCGGCTTTTATTAAAATGGCATCTAATAAAGTCTTAGTGAGAACAATGATTTCATCAATTTCTTTACGGAGATACATTCTAATATCAAGCGCTACTTGGTCATTTCGGCTTCTTGCTGTGTGAAGTTTTTTGCCAACCTCTCCAAGCCTTGAGGTTAATTCCTGCTCAATAAACATATGTATATCTTCGCTGGTCATATCAATAGCAAGCTTTGAAGATTTGATATCCTCCAAAATATTGGCGAGTTCATCAATGATTTTTTCAGCATCCTCACCCGGAATAATATTTTGAGATTTAAGCATAGCGGCATGCGCCATACTTCCCTTTATATCCTCTTCAAACATTCTGCAATCGATTTGAATTGAAGAATTGAAATCATCTGCAACAGAATCTGTGATTCCACTCGTTCTGCCTGCCCACATTTTAGCCATTTTTTATACTCCTTAAAAAACATTTGTAGTCCTGCACAAAGTACAGGACTAAAAATACTATTTATCTTTTCCGTCAACTATAGCCTGAACCTTAATGGGAAGACCATAGAGATTAATAAAGCCTGCGGAATCCTTTTGGTCATAATCACTTTCGCCGAAGGTTGCAATCTCCTCGCTGTAAAGTGAATAGGGGCTCCAAACACCCGCATTAATCATATTACCCTTATAGAGTTTAAGTTTAACAGTACCTGTAACTCTCTCCTGGGTTTTATCAACAAATGCTGAAAGAGCCTCTCTGAGCGGTGTAAACCACTGACCATTATAAACAAGTTCAGCAAATGTGATGGAAAGTCTTTGCTTTTCGTGCATTGTCATCTTATCAAGGCAAAGTGTTTCCAAAACATTATGAGCCTTGTAAAGAATGGTACCGCCGGGAGTTTCATAAACGCCGCGGCATTTCATACCAACAAGACGGTTTTCAACGATATCGATAATACCAATACCGTTAGCTCCACCGATTTCGTTTAACTTTAAAATAATTTCCTTTGCGGTCATCTTTTCGCCATCGAGAGCCACCGGAATACCCTTTTCAAAATCAATTGTTACATATGTAGGCTTATCGGGTGCCGCAATGGGAGATACGCCCATTTCCAAGAAGCCTTCTTTTTCATATAAAGGCTCGTTTCCTGTATCCTCCAGGTCCATACCCTCATGGGATAAATGCCAAAGGTTTTTATCCTTAGAATAGTTAGTTTCTCTATTAATCTTTAGCGGAATGTTATGCGCCTCAGCATACTCAATTTCCTCTTCTCTTGATTTAATATCCCATTCACGCCAAGGAGCGATGATGGGCATATTGGGTGCAAAATGCTTAATAGCAAGCTCGAAACGTACCTGGTCATTACCTTTACCTGTGCAGCCATGGCAAATAGCATCTGCGCCTTCTTTGATTGCGATTTCAACAAGTCCCTTAGCAATGCAAGGACGAGCATGAGAAGTGCCGAGCAAATACTCCTCATAAACTGCGCCTGCCTTTAAGGTTGGGATGATATATTCATCAACATATTCCTCTGTTAAATCAAGAACATAAAGTTTTGATGCACCTGTTTTGATTGCCTTTTCCTCAAGACCCTCAAGCTCATCTGCCTGACCTACGTTACCCGATACTGCAATAACCTCGCAGTTATTATAATTCTCTTTAAGCCACGGAATGATGATTGAAGTATCAAGACCTCCCGAGTAGGCTAAAACTACCTTTTTAATATCTTTTTTATCCATTTTTTGTGCCTCCTGATTTCTATTTTAAAAAACAAAATAATTATACTGCTTATTATTCATAAAGTCAACACTTTTTTGCATAAAAATTAATATTTTTTTGTTTTTTATGAGATTTTATGCATTTTATTTGCATATATGCATATTTTATGCAAAAAGTTCGGTAGAAAGGTACCTTTCACCTGTATCGGGCAATAAAACAACGATATTTTTACCCTTGTTTTCTTCCCTTTCGGCTATTATAAGGGCGGCTTTAAGCGCAGCACCCGATGAAATTCCAACAAGAGTTCCTTCACATTTACCAATACTTTTAGCCTCGCTAATTGCATCATCTGATTTAACCTTAATTATTTCATCAATAACTGTTTTATCAAGAGTATCGGGAACAAAGTTTGCGCCTATACCCTGAATTTTATGAGGCCCTGCTTTATTCTCACTTAAAAGTGGTGACTCAAAAGGCTCGGCAGCAATAATTTTAATATCCTTGTTCTTTTCTTTTAAGAATTTACCAACTCCCGAGATTGTACCGCCTGTGCCAACACCTGCCACAAAAATATCAACCTTTCCATCGGTATCTCCCCAAATTTCAGGACCGGTTGTTTTATAATGAGCCTCAGGATTTGCGGTGTTTACAAACTGACCCGCCATAAAAGCTCCGGGGAATTCCCTTAAAAGCTGTTCTGCCTTTTCGGTGGCACCCTTCATACCAAGAGATTTATCGGTAAGCACAAGCTCTGCACCAAAACCTACTAATAACTTTTTTCTTTCATCACTCATATTTTCGGGCATAACAATTATTGTTCTATAACCTTTAGCTGTAGCCACGGCGGCAACACCAATTCCCGTGTTTCCCGAAGTTGCCTCGATTATAACCGAATCTTTAGAAAGCCTGCCCTCTTTTTCGGCAGTTTCGATTATATTTTTTGCAATTCTATCCTTAGCACTTCCCGCAGGATTAAAATATTCAAGCTTGGCAAAAAGATTTGCCTTTATATTGTTTTTCTCTTGATAATTTGAAATCTTAAGAAGCGGGGTGTTACCAACTAATTCGGTTAATGAATTAAAAATTTTCATTCTAATAATCCTTTTTTGTTTTTAAATAATTTTTAATATAAGAGAAGGTTTCTTCCTCGCCTTTTTCAGCAAGCATACGAAGAAGACTCTCTAAAAAATCTGAAGTTTCGGAATGAATTATTCTGCGCTTTTTGGCATTCATAAAATAATCAAGCGCCGAAGCATCATTATAATTATCGCCCTTATAAATCTTACAGGCGGCTACCCTATCGCAAAACATTTCAATAACATATTTAAGCGGCATCTTAACCGGCTCTATAATATGTGTTACGGGATGATAATCGGTCCAAAACTCAAAATGGTGCTTATTTCTTCCCTTATGATGCATCCAAGCCGAAGAATATCCATCGGTTTCGCGTTGCATATCGTTGGGGCTTCTTGTTCCCTGCCAATATTTTGCGCCCGAAATAAATTCGGTTGGGCTATATTTTGAAAGATCATGAAAAAGCCCCTGAAAGCCTATCCCCGCCTTGAAGCAATGGCGGATAACTGCATGGCGATGGCGGGTTATGGTATTAAAATGATTAAGCGCCTTCATTATATCCCTTTACCTTTCAAATAATCTAGAAATGCATTGGAAGCCTTTAATACATCGCGATAGGTTTCCTCGAAATCTCCTGTATACCAAGGGTCTGCTATATCGCGGTTTTCGCCTGCAAATGATAAAAACAATTTTACCTTTTCGGGATTGTCGTTTTCTAAAATTCGATTGATTAATCGGCTGTTGCTTCTATCCATTATTATTATATAATCGAACTCATCATAATCAGATTTTAAAAATTTTGTTGAGCGGTGGTCTCCAAATGGAACGCCCTTTTTAGATAATATTTGGCGGGTACCGTAATGCACGCCGTTGCCAAGCTCTTCATTACTTACTGCCGAAGAGGTAACATAGAATTTATCGCTTAAATTTTCTTTAGTTATTAAATCTTTAAAAACATATTCAGCCATAGGACTTCTGCAAATATTGCCGTGACACACAAAATTCACTTTAATCATATTATCACCCATATTATAATACCACATTTTAAAAATTTTTCAATAGATTTGACATTATATCGTTTTTAATATACAATAAATTTGGTGATAAAATGAGCATTAAAGATTTTTTGCAAACAAACTGCAATATTTTAGAATATGACTGCCTCGCTTCCACCAATGATACGGCCAAGGAAGCGGGACTAAATAACGCCGCCGAAAACACAGTTATAATTGCAAAATCGCAAACAAGTGGCAGGGGTAGACTCTCGCGCAGTTTCTTCTCCCCTGAAAATTCGGGCATTTATATGAGCATCCTTTTGCGCCCTAAAATAGATAAAGAAAGCATTTATCTTATAACCCCCGCCGCCGCAGTGGCCGTTGCAAAGGCTATAGATGAGGTTTGCAAAGTTGATACTAAAATCAAATGGGTAAATGATATATTTTTAAATGATAAAAAGGTTTGCGGAATTCTTTGCGAATCAACATTTTTAAAGGATAGTTTTTTCTCGGTTTTAGGAATTGGCATTAACCTCTATTCCCCTAAAAACGATTTCCCCGAAGAACTTAAAGCTATAGCAGGCGCGGTTTTCGGAGAAAAACCCGAAAACGAAATCAGAGAAAGGTTAATTGCAAAGATTATTGATAATTTTTCGAACATCTATAAAGATTTAGAGGCAAAAGATTTTATTTCTGCCTACCGAAAAAAATCTAATTTAATCTGCGAAAGCATTACATATCAAAAGAATGGCGAAACTATTAATGCCACCGTTTTGGATATTGATAATAACGCCCACCTTGTTATAGAAACTGAAAATGGAGAAAAACTAACCCTCTTTGCAGGAGAAGTGTCAGTTAGAAAAAATAATTAGGAAAACTAGTGGCGGATAAAAAATCCGCCACTTAATTTTTTCTTACCTCTTACCTATTACTTCTTACTTCATATCCCCACAACAAAAGGCAACAAAACACAAAAAAGACAAAAACGACCCTGATGGTAAAATTTACCATCAGGGCCGTTTTGTATTAAAATCGAATAAAAAGAATAAAGCCCTTTTAATGTGCAATCTCTCTAAATACTGTACTCTCAATCAAATTAAAAAAGGCAGTGCGGAAAATTTCCCACACAGCCTTTTTATAAACCTGAAATAATAAAACTAACAATTATAATGCCAAGTTGCTGAATTTAATTCCTCTTGCACTACAAAACCAAAATCTATTTCTTCTTTTTGCACCTTGGTTCCTTTATAATAAACATCTGTTAAAGATTCGCAAAAATGAAACGCATCATTTACAGTTTTGATTCCTATGCCAAATGTAATGCTCTTTAAATTATAACAAGAATAAAAAGCATTCCAATCAATAAGAGAAACATTTTCTCCCAAAACAACAGATGTTAGATTTTCACAACGGTCAAAAGCATTAGAACCAATAGTTGTAACTGTACTTGGCACGGTATATGTATTATTTGTTTTGCCGGACGGGTAACGAACCAACTTTGTTTTATCTTTGTTAAACAAAACACCATTTACCGAAGTGAAATATTTATTATTATCTGAAACTAATATTTGTTTTAGAGAACTACAGCCTTCAAAAACACCCCATGTAGTATCGATAGAGTTAACACCACTGCCAATATTAACGCTTTCAAGGCTATGGCACCACGAAATTGCTCCGCTTTCTATATGTGTTACATTATTAGGAATTGTTAGGCTCTTAATTTCAGACAACTGGAACGCTCCAGATTTGATTTTTTTAACAGTACTAGGTATGGTATAAGCTGTTTGTTTTTTACCTTCTGGATAGCAAAGTAGTTCCGTTTTATCTTTGTTAAACAGCACTCCACCATCAGAAGAATAGTGTTTGTTGGCGGAATCTACATAAACATTTTCAAGGCACGGGCCACCAAAACCATATTCAGTGTCTATTTCAATGTTAGTGACACTCGCAGGAATAGTGAGACTAGTTGCTTGGTTGTTGTAAAATGCACCACTCTTAATTTTTGTCACCGGATATCCATCCACTTTTGCAGGAATTATCAAGTTGCCCGATTCCCAAAAATCCAATTTTTCTATTATTACCTGTTTGTTAGAAATGGTATATTTACAATATTTTTTGAATTGTTGTTCATCAGTATATTTTTCTATATTAAAATATAAATTTTTTGCTCCTGAATAGTTACCCTTCATTGTAACGGTAACTTTATATGTGCCGGCATTCTTACGACCACTCGCATACGTAACTGTGTAATCGGTGTTCTTTTTTAATGTCTTGCCAGATGAATCTTTTACAACAACGCTCGGTGTTTTCACCTTACCATCATAGGTGTAGCTTGTTGTAGAAAGTTTAAATACTTTTGCATATTTGATTGTAGTTGTGCTTGCCACTTTTTTACAAACAGTACATTTTTTAACTACGCTGCCGTTCTTTGCAAGCGTTGCTTTTGTTGTAGTTGTTTTATAAGAGTGAGTTATTTTTCTTGTTGCCTTACATATATTACAGGTTGTGTCACACTTATTGCTGTATTTGTGAGCCGAAACTTTACGTATTGCTTTACAAATGTTGCAAGTCTTGTCACAAGCATTACTATATTTGTGGGCAGACACCTTGCGCGTAGCCTTGCATACATTACAAGATTTGTCACAAGCGTTTGAGTATGTGTGCTTGATGGTGCGCTTGGCTTTACAAATATTGCAGTTTGTATCGCAATTATTACTATATTTGTGAGGTGCTTTTCTTTTTGCTTTACATATATTGCAATTAGCATCACAAGCGTTACTATATTTATGCTTTATAGTACGTTTAGCTTTACATACGTTACAGGTTGCATCACATTTGTTACTGTATTTGTGAGTCGGAACTTTACGTGTTGCTTTACAAACATTGCAAGTCTTATCACAAGCATTACTATATTTGTGAGGCGGCACCTTGCGCGTAGCCTTACATACATTACAGGTTTTATCACAAGCACTTGAGTAGGTGTGCTTGATAATACGCTTAGTTTTACATATGTTACAAGTCGTGTCACATGTATTTGTATATTTATGTTTTATTGAGCGTTTAGCCTTGCATATATTGCAGGTTGTGTCGCAATTATTTGTATATTTGTGAGCACCCACTTTTCTTGTTGCCTTGCACACATTACAGGTCTTATCACAAGCATTGCTATATTTGTGAGCCGAAACTTTACGTGTTGTTTTACAAACGTTACAAATCTTATCACAAGCGTTTGAGTAAGTGTGCTTAATAGTACGCTTTGCTTTACATATATTGCAGGTTGTGTCGCAATTATTTGTATATTTGTGAGCACCCACTTTTCTTGTTGCCTTGCATACATTACAAGTCTTATCGCAAGCGTTGAAATAAGTATGTCCGACCTTTCCCCCACTAGTTACACCGCAAATTTTACATTTCTTCGGCGAAAGACAGGTAGCCGCCGCGTAAACATGACCATCAGGGTTAAATTCTCCATAATGCCACTGGGCAGACTTAAACAAATCATTATTTGCAGCAATTTTAATGGTCTTTCGTGTAGCGGAAGTGCTTTCGTACCAAACCTCCTTCAACAAATCGCACTGATAAAATGCACCATTTGAAATAATACGAATATCCTTAGGCAATGCTACTAAAGACAAATTTGAACAATCTTTAAATAAATTGATATTTAGTTGTTCTATTTTTCCGCGAATAATTGCTTTTTTTAATTTTTCACAATATTCAAAAACAGAAGCATCTAAACGGGTAACGCTGCGCGGAATGACAATTGATGTTAAATTTTCACATTGAGTAAAAGCGCCTTCACCGATTGTTTTTAAGTTGTTTCCCAAAGAAATTTGGGTTAAGGATTTGCAGTAACCAAATGCAAATTGTCCCAACTCTGTTACTGTGCTAGGAAGTGTAATCTTCTCAATACTTTCGCAGTTTGAAAAAGCAGAACCTCCAATTGTTTGAACTTTTTTGCCAAACGTAATATCCATTAATGTTTTACAACCGGAAAAAGCTCCTGCTCCAATACTTGTTACTTTGTTTCCAATTTTTACACTAACTAATTGAACACAATCTTCAAAAGCACCCGGACCAATTGCTGTAACAGAATCACCTATAACAACCGATGAAATATTAACAGCATCTTTAAATGCATTTCCCGGAATTGTGCCGCCTCGTATTGTTATCTTTTTCAATGAAGACGGAAGACTATCTTTATTATCAAGTCCATAACTAAATAATTTGCCGATTTCAGTTTTTAAAAAAGGAAGCGAAAGTTCAGATATGTTGATGCAATTAAAAAACGCTCTTTCATTTATTTTTGTTACGGGAGCACCCGATATTGTAGAAGGAACGGTAACCGTTCCCGATGCAGAAGTATCGCATTTTGTAATAGTAACACTGCCACCGTTGGCATCGGGAGAAATTTCATACGTTAATTTTTGATAGGTTCCCGTATAAGTATCTACTGAGCGCACGCAGTTACACACGTTACAGGTTGTATCGTAAGAATTGGTATAAGTATGGTCATCATTATTAGTGCAATTAGAATAGTTCCACGTAGCACCGTTACCGCTAATTGTTAAAGTTGTACCATCAAGTGTCCAATGACAGTCGCCAGTCGTGCCGCTTGTTGCCGCACTTGCGGTAATGCTAAAAAGATTTGTCGGCAGAATAGAAATCATTAAAAACACTGCCAACAATACCGATAATACTTTTTTCATAATAATTCCCCCTTAAAAAACAAAAAGTGCGGCTACCGAAGTAACCGCACAAAAAACGCAAACTCCGATAGTCTCCAAACTTTCAATATAAAGAGCATCACTGCACCTATGTTGACGGAATCTGCATTTTTATCAAATTCACAGCATAGGCACAAGGAACAAAAGGGTATAAAAACCCCTTTTAGTTTTTGTGATGCTAATATTAAAAAATTTGGCAATTATATTCTATCATACATTTCCTTTAATTGCAATATTTGTTAATTTCTAAACAAAGCTTAAAAACACCCGGAAATTTTAAAATTTCATTTTGCAAAAGCTATTCGCCTATGGTATAATTAACTAAATATAACCACTCTTGGAGAAATAAATGAAAAAGAACGATTTTATAACCCTTACCTTTACCGCAACCTCATCCGAGGGCGTGGCTATCGGCAGGCACGAAGGCCTTGTTATATTTGTGCCGAACGGTGCCGAGGGTGATACCGCAAGGGTAAAAATTTTAAAGGTTAAAAAGAATATGGCATTTGGCAAAATTGAGGAAATCTTAACCCCCTCAAGCAGCAGAACTGAGCTCGATTGCGCTGTTAGTGAGCGTTGCGGCGGCTGTGTTTACCGCCATATTACATATAATAAGGAATGCGAAATTAAGTGGCAAAAGGTAGCAGATGCAATGCAGAGAATCGGCGGCGTTTCCTTTGAGCCGAAGCCGATTATTGCGGCAAAAAGCCAAATGGGATACCGAAACAAAGCGCAGCTGCCCATAAGCCAAAACAAAAAAACAGGATTTTTTGCAAAACATTCGCATAGAATTATTGAAACAAACTCCTGCCTTTTAACCCCAGAAATCTTTAGCAAAATTTCGGTTTTGGTGGAGAATTGGTGCCAAGAAAGTGGAGTTAGCATTTATAACGAAGAAACTAATAGCGGACTTCTCCGCCACCTCTATATCCGCGAGGCTCAAAAAACGGGCGAAATTATGGTATACCTCATTATAAATGGAAGCAACCTGCCCGCCGCAGATAAGCTTTTATCTTCACTTAAGGAGCTTCTCGGCGATAGACTTGTGAGTCTTGGAATTAATATAAACCGCGAAAAAACCAATGTTATTTTAGGAAACGAGTGCATTACCCTTTATGGCAAGGACTATATAACCGATGAGCTTTGCGGGATAAAGGTGCGCATTTCTCCCCTTTCTTTCTATCAGGTTAACCGCGATATGTGTGAAATTCTTTATAAAAAAGCGGCTGAATATTTAAATCCACAAGGCAAAACAATTATTGATTTATATTGTGGAGCCGGCACTATCGGTCTTTCCATGGCAGAGCGGGCTAAACGCATAATTGGTGTTGAAATTGTGCCTGAAGCGGTAAACGATGCTAATTTAAACGCTAAAAATAACGGCATCGAGAACGCAGAATTTATTTGCGGCGACGCCGCCGATGCCGCTAAAACCTTAGCAAAAAGAGGAATTACCGCCGATGCCGTAATTCTTGACCCGCCAAGAAAGGGCTGCGAAAAAGAATTGCTTGAAACGGTAGCAAACGAATTCTGCCCCCGGAAAATTATATATATTTCCTGTGATGTTGCAACCCTCGCTCGCGATACCGCAGTTCTCGAACCCCTCGGCTATACATTAAAAGAATATACCCCCGTTGACCTCTTCCCAAAAACGCACCATGTAGAAACTATCGCACTTTTTGTGCGATAGTTTCAGTGATAAAGGAGATATCTAATATGTTACAATTAACATTAACTATAATTGAATGGCTTGGTATTGCGGCCTTTGCCGTTGCCGGCGCTATGGTGGGAATTGATAAAAAATTAGACGTATTCGGTGTTATGATTTGCGGTATTACAACCTCAATCGGCGGCGGTATT
Source organism: Acutalibacteraceae bacterium (assembly GCA_045656145.1). Taxonomy (GTDB): domain Bacteria; phylum Bacillota; class Clostridia; order Oscillospirales; family Acutalibacteraceae; genus SIG565. Next base: position 8,547 of record JAZOQP010000011.1, on the reverse strand, counting down.
ATCCGAGATGTACTATTAGGTCTTACCCCTCCGAGAATGTTTGTGAACAGTACATATCTTATTTTCGCCGGAATTCTTTCTCTTGTGGTTTTCTTGATTGTAAAATCGCTTAAATCGCTTTACATTAAAAACCACCGTCATATAGAAAATATTATCAATATTTTTGATGCCTTAGGTATCGGCGTTTTTTCGGTAGTCGGCGCTCAGATAGCTATCGAAGCAGGGCATGTAACTAACCCCTTTATCGTTATTTTCTCAGGCACTATTTCCTGTATAGGCGGAGGAATGCTCCGCGATATCACCTGTGCCGATATTCCATTCTTCTTCAAAAAAAGGATTTATGCAGTAGCCTGCATCTTAGGAGCCACCACCTATTATCTTTCCTATCTTTATTTAAACGAAATTTTAGGCATTATAATTGGTGTATTAATAACCGTTGTTATAAGGCTCCTAGCAACCTTCTTTAAATGGAATATGCCAAGAGCAATTGATTAAAGAAAAATCTCTCGTGAAAACTTCACGAGAGATTTTTAATTCTATTCCTCAAACCCCATAGTTTTCAAAGGGGAAACTGCTGCGCCTTTTTTATACATTTCAAGGTGAAGATGACTTTCCTCCGCGCTTTCGGCAGGAATTACATCAATAGTGCCGATTTCCTTGCCTGCCTCAACATTTTCGCCAACGCTTACCGCGGTTGCGGGAGAAAGCCCTGAATATTTAGCAAGGATATCGTTTCCGTGGTTTATAACAATGGTTGTGCCGAGTAAATCATCATTATAAACCTGCTCTACCACTCCGCGCCCCACACTTTTAACGGGGCTACCTTTTTCGGCCTTAATATCAACCCCTAAATGAAGTCGCATATCCGAAAATGTTGCCGAATATTGAAGCGATTTTTCATCGAAATTCTTGATTATTTCGCCTTCATCAACAGGCATTAAGAAATATTCCGCCGTTGTGGTTTCCTTTTTATTTTCCTCTTTTGGTGGCTCTTCTTCCTCAGAATTTTCATATTCTACTTTTGGCAATTCATTCTCAACCGGTTTTTCCTCTATTATTTCGGTTTCAGGAGTAATTTCGGTTTTAGGACTTTGCTCGGTTTTAAAATCGTTAAAAGTTGACACAGCGCTCCAAGCCGCAACACCAACCGCAATAAGACAAAGCGATAATACTAAATAAAAAGCATTCCCGCCCTTTACTCTTCTTTTTTTATATGTTTTGTTTTCCATTTTAATACGCCTCCGAATTTATTATTCGAAAAGGCAATAAAAAATATACAAATTTTTAAAATTTACTTCACAATTTTTTAAAATTTATATTTTAGAATATAATCAGAGTAAGGAAAGCCGCAATTCCTAACTCCCCCGAATCATTTCGGGTTTCTCCTCAAAATCCCCTAAAAGAGAAAGAACTGTGCTTTTTAACACAGTTCTTTTTCATTTTTCATAAATTAAATTTTCAAATAATCATCGGCTTCGATTATCTCGGAATTAATTATTGAATAACCAAAAACACTATCTTCATTTTCATTAACTATAGTTTTGCATTCTGCGGTATATGTTCCATTATCATGGGTTGCAACCTGAACGCTTGAGGTTACTAAAATATAATCATCAAAAACCTCAACACTCTTTACCGAATGGGTGTATTCCGAATATCCTCTCGGAATTATAAGAACTGCGCCATCTCTTTGCGGATAACCCTCATTAATTTTTTCGTTAATAAGAAGGTCTATATCATACATATCCTTTATATAGGCAGTAACGATTTCATTTTTAACAAAACCATCTTCATCAGCATAAGATTGAAGCCTTAAAAGCGCTGCATTAACCAATTTTTGATTATCATAAAAATCTGCATCATAAACTGTGTTAAGGTTTAAAATGTTTTCCATTCTCGCCTTTAAAACATCATTTTGCTCGGCGGTAACCTCTGCAACAACCTTAGTTTCAGGGGCAACACAAATAAAACCGTTTAAAAACAAACAGCCTATTAAAACAAAGCATAGGATACTCAGTTTTTTCATAAAATTCGCCCCTTTCTTCTTGCTAATATTATTATACTATTTTAATAGTAAAAAATCATTTCTTTTTAGTTACAGTTTTATTTCAATTTGATTACAAAATTTATTAAAAAGTTTCAAATTTGTTACACTTTTTCATTTATCTATCTTTCACAAAAGTTTTTATACTTTTATGAAAAAACTAGTTGAAATGCATAAAAAACTATGCTATACTTAACGTATAGTAGAATTTTTCTTGTTCTACATAAAAGGAGTGATATTATGAAAAACTACACCGCGAACCAAATCAAAAATATTGCATTATTAGGCCATGGTTCATCGGGCAAAACCACTCTTAATGACGCTATGCTTTTTTATAGCGGTGCCATTGAAAGAATAGGTAAAACACCTGATGGTACAACCGTATCTGATTTCGATGCAGAAGAAAGAAAAAGAAAAATTTCAATAGGCTTATCCCTATATTCTATAGAAGCAAATGGAAATAAAATTAACTTGTTAGACGCTCCGGGCCTTTTCGATTTTGAAGCAGGCGCCGCCGAGGCTATCGCCGCTACCGATAGCGCTGTTATTGTTCTATCCGGTAAATCAGGTTACACCGTTGGAGCTCAGAAGAATTTTGAAAAGATAAGGCAACTTAAAAAACCCGCAGCCTTCTTTATTGGTAAGCTTGATTCGGTACACGCCCATTTCTACCGCGTAATTTCCCGCCTAACCGGCCTTTACGGCGCAATTATTTGCCCTGTTGTTATTCCTTATATAGAGGGCGAAACCGTTAAATGCTTTGTTGATTTAGTAGCCGATAAAGCTTACACATTTGATGGCATTAGAGCCACCGAATGCTATATGCCGCAAAGTGAAGAGATAACCCAAATGCGTGATATTATGCTTGAAGCCGTAGCCTCAACAGACGATGCGCTTATGGAAAAATATTTTGATGGCGAGCCATTCACATTTGAAGAAAAGTTAACCGCCATTAAAAAAGGTATGTTATCAGGGGAAATTTGCCCCGTATTCTCAGGAATTCAGCAAACCGGCAACGCCATTCCCCTTTTCTGCGATTTATTTTATAGCATTGCCCCCTCGGCAAATGAAGTTCCATATAAAGTTATAAAGGGCGGTGAAGAGACCGAAGTTAACGCTGCTGACGGTGCACCCGTTGCCTATGTTTTTAAAACCGTTGCCGACCCATTCGTTGGTAAACTTTCATATTTTAAGGTTTTATCGGGCGAGATTAAAGCCGATACCAAACTAAAAAATCTTAGAACCGATGAGGAAATAAGGCTAGGCAAAATCATGTGGCAAAAGGGCGGCAAAAACGAGGATGCCGCATCCGTTTCGGCAGGAGATATTGCGGTTGCTTCAAAGCTTGGCGATGTTCTGACATGCGATACCATTGCCGAAAAGAATGATATTAAGGTAATTCCCGCTGAATTCCCGAAACCAACATTATCCCTCGCAGTTTTCCCCGAAAACAAGGGAGATGAAGAAAAAATTGCAAATGGTCTTTCCCGCCTTGCCGAAGAGGATTTAACACTAAAGGTTGAATATAATAAGGAAACCAAAGAGCAAATCATTTCGGGTCTTGGCGAGCAACACATTGATGTTATAGTTTCTCGCTTAAAGCAAAAATTCGGCGTTGCCGTAAAGCTTACAACCCCTAAGGTTGCCTACCGCGAAACTATCAGAAAATCGATTCAATGCCAGGGAAGATATAAAAAGCAATCGGGCGGACATGGTCAGTTCGGCGATGTTTGGATTGAATTCGAACCAACCGATAGCGAGGAGCTTATTTTTGAAGAGCGCGTTGTAGGTGGCGCCGTTCCGAAAAACTTCTTCCCCGCAGTTGAAAAAGGGCTAAGAGACAGCGTTACTCAGGGCGTTTTGGCAGGTTACCCAATGGTTGGTATTAAAGCAACCCTATATGACGGCTCATATCACCCCGTTGATTCCTCCGAAATGTCATTTAAAACCGCCGCATCTTTAGCCTTTAAGGATGGTATTCCAAAAGCATCTCCCGTTTTGTTAGAGCCCATCGGCACTCTGAAGGTTTACACAAATGAGGAATCCCTCGGCGATGTTATCGGCGAAATTAACAAGCGCCGCGGCAGAGTTATCGGAATGAATCCTCTCGATAACGGAATCCAGGAAATTGTCAGCGAGGTTCCGATTAGCGAAACTCACGATTTCTCAACCGCTATGCGCTCAATAACACAGGGTCGCGCATCATTTACCCTTGATTTTGAACGCTATGAGCCGGTTCCCGATATGCTCGCAAAAGAAATAATTGAAAAAGCAGAAAAATAAATTCAACTTTTAAAGGGCGGTGTAACCGCCCTTTAATTTTTTAGTTTTATTGACATTTATTTCTAACTATGTTATTCTTAATATAAGTATAGTTATTTATAATAATATATAGGGGTGATAATATGAAAAAATTGCTAAGCGAGGTTTCTCATTATAAATTTTTGTTAACGCAGCTTGTAAGCCGTGATTTCAAAACACGTTATAAGCGCTCTTTTTTCGGCGTTTTATGGAGTATGTTAAACCCACTTCTCACAATGTGCGTACAGTATATTGTGTTCTCTAATTTTTTCCGTTTTCAAATAGAAAATTATGCGGTGTATCTTCTTATCGGTACCGTTACTTTTAACTTTTTCTCCGAGTCAACCCAAACCGCGCTCGGCTCCATAATCGAAAGTTCTTCGCTCATAACCAAGGTTAAAATCCCAACCTGCATCTTCCCCATTTCGAAAATCATTTCGGCGGGAATTAACCTTATTTTCTCAACCATCGCTTTATATGTGATAATCTTTATACAAAATGTGCCCCTTAATTTTTGCCATTTTCTAATCCCCGTTTTGTATATTATGCTGGCGTTTTTCAGCCTTGGAATTGGTCTTATCTTATCCTCGGCAACGGTTTTCTTCCGTGATATGCAGTTTATCTACAATGTGGGAATTGTGCTTTGGACATATCTTACCCCTCTTTTCTATAGCGCAGATATTATCCCCGAGCGCTTCCGCCCGCTTTATGAATTAAACCCAATGTATCACTTCGTTACATTTTTCAGAACATTGGTGCTTGAAGCCAAAGTCCCCGCACTTTCCGAGTTTTTATGGTGTGGCGGTTATGCGGCGGTGTTTATGCTCATAGGCGTATTACTTTACCGAAAACTTAAGAAAAACTTCATTTTGTATATATAGGGTGAACGAAATGCATGATAATATGATAGAGCTTCGTGATGTTGTGATGGACTTCCACACACAGCACGATAATGTAAACAGTCTAAAGGAATTTTTCCTGAATATGATAAAGGGCAAGCTTAAAATCGACCATTTCAGAGCCGTTGATAAAGTAAGCCTCGATATAAAACCCGGCGAGGTTTGCGGAATAATCGGCCGAAACGGCGCCGGTAAAAGCACCCTTTTAAAAATGATTTCGGGCGTACTTACCGCCACCGAAGGCACCATTAAGGTGAATGGCAAAATAGCTCCCATGTTAGAGCTCGGCGCAGGATTTGATTCAAATCTTACCGCCCGAGAAAATATTTATCTAAACGGCGCTATTCTCGGCTATTCAAAGCAGTTTTTAGATGAAAAATTTGATGATATTGTTGCCTTTGCCGAGCTTGAAGGCTTTATAGATCAACCCATTCGCACCTTTTCTTCGGGTATGATGATGCGCCTCGCTTTTTCCATCGCAACTCAGGTAGACCCTGAAATACTTATTGTTGATGAAATTTTATCGGTTGGAGATAGCCACTTCCGCCAAAAAAGTGAAGCGCGTATGCGCGAAATGATGAGCGGCGGCACAACCGTTATAATGGTTTCCCATGCTCTTAATCAAATTCGCAGTATGTGTAACCATGTTGTATGGTTAGACCATGGCAAAGTTGTTTTAGATGGTGATACCGTAAGCGTTTGCGACGCTTATGAGGGCGTTGTTGATTTTGATAATGCGCCGCAGTTTGAAATCGGCAGAACAATTAATGATATTCAGCGCGTTAAAATGTTTTCTAATAATTGGCTGCCGCAAGAGGGCATTTATAAAATCAAAACAGGTCCTTTAGGTGTTGTATCGGTAAATCTTTATTGCCCCTTCAAAGACCTTAACGGCACAGAAAAAGTAAAGGCATATATCGAGGGTGGTAGCAGCCTTGAGCTTCAGGTTGATGCCGAATATATAAACTTTGAACTAAGCGGACCAAAGGATAGCATTGTTACCGTTCATATAGAGAGCAACTTCTTCCGTGTTGTTCCGCCCGATGTTAGAGAGTTATCAATAGTCCTTGCCGATACCGATGGCAATTAGGAGTTAATAATGGAAAATCAAGATTTTAAGAATTTAAAAGAAGAATATGAGGCTTTAAAGCAACGATACGAAGAATCGGCCACAGCGCTTAACGCCTCAAAGGTAATGCTAAACCGCCTTAACGAATCTTACACAAAGCTTCAGCAAGAGCACCTTGCAATACTTAATTCAAGGGGTTACGGCCTGCTTTTAAAGCTTTACAATTTAAGAAATATCCTAATGCCCTTGGGCTCGGTCCGTTGGGCGATAGTTAAGGGTATTCTAAAGCCCCTGCTCTTCCCTTTTTTGTGGTGTGCCAAGAAAATAGCAAAAGGTAGAGAAAAAGGCCTTGAAAAGGCTCTTGATACCTATTCAGCCTTTCAAATGATTTCAAGAAGCACCAGAATTGATATTGTGGCTATTCCGCATACAAAATATGTTGCCGAACTTTTAAGAGGCATCCTTTTATCAGCAGGAATTGGCTGTACCATTCATTTGGGTGAGCCACCCGTTTATGAGGATATTCCTTATATAATGATTTGCCCGCAAAATTTTAAGCGTTTTCCAAAGCTTTATATTGCATTTCAAATGGAGCAAACCATAAATCCGCGTTGGCTTACCGATGAATATTTTGAAATTCTGCATAATGCCTATGCCGTTTTCGATTATTCTATGGTAAATATAGAGTTTTTCAATTCCGACCCTATAATTAAATCCAAACTTTATTATATGCCGATAGATGTATGCGCCGATAGAATTATGGAACTCTCCATTAATAAGGAAAAGGAATATGATATTCTTTTCTATGGCGACCCGTATGTTGAGCGCCGCAAGGAGTATCTTGATAAAATCGGCGAGAAATTCAATTTAAAGGTCATTTCCAATTTGTTTGGCGAAGAGCTTTATAATGAAATGCGAAAAGCAAAAATCATAATCAATGCTCATTATTATGAAAATGCTCTGCTCGAAACAACCCGCCTTTATGAAGCCCTCTCGGTTTGCGACACTCTCATTATTTCCGAAAAAAGCGGAGATAAAAAGGAAGAATTGCCGCTTCACAATATTATTGATTTCACCGAAATCGGCGATATTGATGGTATGCTAAAGAGCATTGAATATTGGCTTAATAACGATGAGGAAAGAGAAAGAAAGGTTATAGAAAATATTGAAACGCTTAAAAATCGCGCCAATGCAACCAAATTCTATCTCTACCGTTTTCTCCTTGCTAATGATGCTGTAAGCTTCGATGATTTTTATAAATCGGTTTCAAGCTTTATAAATTTTGAGAATGATAGAGTCTGCCTTAGCATCCCCGAGTGCATCGATAGGCGTGATGCATTTATTAAGGATAATAAATATGGCTTTACCTTCTTCCCCGCCCTTAAACACTATATGGGTTGGATAGGTTGCGGAATGAGTTATAAATTTATTCTTAAGCGCGCTAAAGATTTAGGGCTTGATAAAATCCTCGTTTGCGAGGATGATGTCTTTTTCCCCGAAGATTTCGAAGAGAAGTTCGAGAAGGTCTTAAAATTCTCTAAAGATAATACCGATTGGAATGTTTTCTCAGGTATTATGGCGGATGTAGGCCGAGTTAAAATCTTAAAGCAGGAAACAAAGGATGATATTGATTTTGTTTACCTTGATAAAATGATTAGCATGGTATTTAATATCTATGATAAATCGGTTTATGATTTAATCGGTAATTGGGATAACACCAACCGCGATGTTGAAGTAAACGCCATTGATAGATATCTAGAGGATGAAAAACTCCGCATCCTTACCACCTGCCCATTCCTTGTAGGGCATAAAGAAGACCTCAATTCAACCATTTGGGGCAAGCAAAACACAATCTATTCCGGCCTTATCGAAGATAGCAGCAAAAAACTCCGCGAAATGACCGAGAAATATAAACAAGCAAATTCCAACCAATAACTCCAAAACGACCCTGAAGGTAACATTTACCATCAGGGTATTTCTTTACCTATTACCTATTACTTCTTACTTCATATCCCCGCCTCCCTTGTAAAGGGAGGGGGACCGCCTGCGGTGGAGGGATTCCACTTCTTACTTTTTACTTCTTACCTTTTACTTCATCTTTGGCTCACTTTGTAAAGGGAGCTGTCAGCAAAGCTGACTGCGGGAGAGAAAAATAAGTAAATGTAATCTTACCGTTTCTTCCCAACTAAAAAGGCAACAAAACAAAAAAGAACAATAAGGCGACCCTGATGGTA
>JAZOQP010000010.1:0-3682 GCA_045656145.1 Acutalibacteraceae bacterium | reverse complement strand
TAGCTCCGGGCATAAAGAAGAATGTTCTTTGCTTTGTATCCTGAGCATTCATAACCATACAGGTAGGGCTAACTCCCTTATAGGTAATATTCTCGGTATCAATATTCGGATACTTTGAAAATATTTCTTTAATACCTTCTGAGCGCTCATCATCGCCCATTGCGGCACATACCTTAACGGTTAGATTTTTATCAAGTTTCGCTAAATCAAGAATAATATTCCCCGTTCCGCCAACATTTAAAGAGGTGCCTCTAACATTGGTTAGAAAACTCTCCTTAGGATAGGTGTCAACCTCATAAAAAACATCGGCAATAAGGGAGCCTGCAACGGTTATACCCTTCTTTCCCATATTACACCTCTAATGAGAAAATACGAATAGCGTTAATGATATCTTCCTTCATTGCCTTAATGCCAATAAGGGGAATATCATGATAGAAAACGTTATCGCCTTCTTTTACCTTATCCATAGCCTCTTTAACAGCCTTACCGCCTGCAAGAGCCATATAAGTATAATAGTTGATTTTGCGAATACCGTTCTTAATAGCGGTTTGGAATTCTTCTTTTGAGAGACCTGAGCCGCCATGCATTACAAACGGAACATCGATTTTCTCTTTAATCTTTGTGATTCTATCCAAATCAAGCTTCGGCTTAATCTGATATACACCGTGAGCGGTACCAAAAGCAATAGCCAAAGCATCAACACCTGTTCTCTCAACGAAATCCTTAGCGGTATCGGGGTCGGTGTAAACATCCTCGGCGCTTTCATAAGAATCTAATGTTTCCTGAACAACACCCTCTGCAATACCTATATCGGATGAGAAAATATGACCAAGCTCTGCTTCAACAGTAACGCCTACGCTATGAGCTAAGCGGCAGATTAAAGCGGTATCTCTAACGTTTGATTCATAGTCATCTCCCGAAGCATCAAGCATAACCGATGTGAAACCTAACTGAATAGCCTTCATGCAAGATTCAAGACTTGTTCCATGGTCGAGGTGGCAGCAAATCGGAACACTTGCTTTTTTAGCCTTTTCAACCATAATGGGGCCTATTTCCTCAATCGGAATGATGGAAGAATGAACTTCGGCATGATTTAAAATAACACCATGACCTGTTTCTTCAGCTGCCTCGATAATTGCGATTAAAGATTCAAGGCTTGTTGCATTGAATGCACCTACGGCATAACCCTTTTCGCAAGCATCCTGCATAAGTTCTTTTAATGATACTAACATAATCTATTCTCCTTTAAATTAAATCAATTTTATAACCTAAATATTTTGTAAATGCTTCAACAACTGCCGGCGCAAAATTGCCCTTTGTAACAGCAATATGATGGCGATAGCCCTCACTTGCCATATATTTTAGCATTTCGTTAGCGCCCGCCTTTTTAAATACGCTGCCGCAACCGAAGAAGCAATCGGGTAATACGTCATCGGTAAGCTCGCCCTCAGCAATAAATGCACAAAGGTTTCCGTTTTCGGTTTTAAAGCTTCCAACCGTTACATCACCAACAATGAATTTACCCTTATTAATTCCAACGCCACTGCCTTCGCCATAAGACTTTCTGAACATTAAATGCTCTTCAATCTTACCCTTACCCTGCATCATAGAGATGGGAGCAGGACCGCAATGGAAGAATATAATCTTATCCTTTTCACCTAAATAATTGTTATTAACATCAAGTAACATTACAGGCCAATTTGCTGCAAGACCAATAGCTCTCATCATAACAGCATTGGTAACATCAAGCTCGCAAGCGGCGGCAATGCCACGCTCATTGAGTTCGCCGAGAATTAAGCAAGGAGCCACTCCGAACTTCTTCTGAAGTTCATCCCAGCAACGAACTGCAACTGCCTGTAAATCATATTCCTCAATCATTTTATCAATAACAACGCCGAGTTTTGCAATATTTTCAAGCTTTTCAGGCGGATATGTACCAAAATCTGAAAGTGATGCATACTTTTGCTTTTTAGCCTCTAATTTTTCTGCATCCACATTTTCCATCTCAGCAAAAATACGAGACATATCAATAGTTTCTATATTAACACGCTTATTCTGGAAAGCAATTTCATCAAAACGAACTGTTTTGAAAGCGGTTGTTCTGGCACCTATTGCGCCAACATTAAACTTCTTCATACCCTTTACAACGCGGCAGGTGCCTGCAAACTGCTTTAGGTCCTCGGTAAATGATTCAGATAAAGGATGTGAACAAAATTCACTTGTTAAGGTATATTTAATGCCCATCTGACGAAGTAAATTGCACATTGCAAGCTTACCGCACATTGAATCTCTTCTATGAGCAAAGTCCATTTTATCCATTTCATCAGGGAATGCCTGAACAAGTAATGGCACATCAATATCCTTAAAGGCTACCGAAGCGCCGTTTTCATCGCCAAAGTTTGGAAGTGAAAGAATAATGCCATCGTATTCGCCCTTGTGCTCCTCTAAGAAATCTGCAAAAAGTTTACCCTCTGTTATGGTTTCAATAGCGCCGTAACGAGTAAGGCTTTCATCCATAACAATATAACCGTATCCATTCTTTTCGCAGGCCTCTATCATAGCGGCTCTTGCATCAGCTACAAGCTCGCCCGGGAAAAAGCCACGATTTCCAAAATATAACGCAAATGTTGTCTTCATAACAAATACCTCCTTTATTATAACTATATATTACCTCTTTTTCAAGCATTTTTATAGTAATTTTAATCCTTAAAAATAGCAATTTCTTCCCAAAAATTGAGAAGATTTTATTGCAAACTGTTTCTGAAACTGATATAATTACTAAAAGGGGGTTGATTTTATGATAATAAACTTTAATCTTGAAAAACTTGATAAACTAATTTATGATTTTTATTATTTAACAGGTCTTACAGTTGGCATTTTTGATGCAGCGGGAAACCAACTGATTTTATATCCCAAAGAAATGCAAAGTTTCTGCCGACTTATCAAATCAAGTCCCGAAGGCAACCGCCGATGCAATCAAAGCGATAGGGCGGTATGCCTTGAATGCGCCAAAACCGAAAAGGCAGTAACCCACTATTGCCATGCAGGGCTTCTTGACACCGCCGTGCCCATTAAATATAAAAACACGGTGCTCGGTTATATGATGTTTGGCCAGGTAGCCGAAAACTCTCACAAAGCAACCCAAAATAACCTGAAAAAATTAAGCCGCGAATTATCCCTCGATTATGGGGATCTATCCGCCGCCTATAAAAATCTAAAGGATTTTGACCAAAGCAAAATTAATTCCACCGCCAATATTTTAAAGGCGGCAACAAGATATCTTTGGCTATCAGACTATATTGAGCTAGGCTTCGATACCCTATCCTCCCAAATTGATGAATATATAAAAAACAACCTTACAAATGATGTTTCGGTTAAAAAAATATGCGATGAATTCGGTATTTCAAAAAACCGCCTTTATGATATTTCGCATAAGTGGTACTCAATGCCTATAGGCAACTATATCGCCGCAGTTAGAGTTAATGAGGCTAAAAACCTTTTAACAACAACCGATATCCCTATTCACGAAATCGGCGCTATGGTTGGAATAAAGGACTATAACTATTTCACCAAATTTTTCAAATCCCAAGCAGGCGTAACACCCCTTAAATACAGAAAAAACCCGCGAACTTAACTGTTCGCGGGTTTTTGAATTTTACGCCTTATTAACAGAACCGAAGAG
>JAZOQP010000009.1:0-3489 GCA_045656145.1 Acutalibacteraceae bacterium | reverse complement strand
CAAAGCAGTAACACAAAAGGTACTATATAGCCTCCAAACGCGTTAAAGAGCGCACTGCAGGCGGTTGCCACAAAGGAAGCAAAAAGCAAATTACAATTCATAACGCTAAAGTTAGAAGCAAAATGCTTTTGACCATAAAAGGCAGAAACAAATGCAGTAACCATTGTTGGACATGAGCCATAGGAAAGACCGGTTAAGCAAAGACCAAAAATGCATACAGGCACCGAGCTTATTATAACCGATAAAAGCGTTACACCTGCCGCAACTATGGTTAAGATAGTTGCAATAATCATTGTCTTTTTTCGGCCTAAGGCATCAAATAAAAGGCCTGTGATTATCCTGCCGAGTCCATTAAAAACAGCAAGCACACCAACAAGGGTTGTAGCCAAGGCAATACTAGACCCCACCGAAATTGCTAAATCTCTGGCAAAACTTATAACCGAATTACCAACTGCAGTTGCGAAGAAAAGCAATAAAAATGCGCGCCAAAATGAAAATCTTTTGAGCATTTGCTTTGTTGTGTAATCCTTAGCTTCAAAGGTTTCTTTATTGGTCTTTGCTTCATTTTTTGGATTAGGCAAAACAACATCGGCCGTTGGGCGTTTTAAAAGCAACGCCACTAAAAAAAGCACCACAAAAAGCGAAGCACCTAAAATTAAATATGTTCCCTTGAAACCCAAATTTGTTTTAAAAAGTGTATCTGCAAGATTGCCAAGGAGCAAAGAACTTGCGCCAAAGCCCATCATTAAACAACCTATGCTAAACCCTTTTTTATCAGGAAACCATGCGCTCACGGTTGAAATAATTACATTATAGGCAACTCCTATGCCAAGTCCCGCTAAAAGCGCATAGGTTATATATAACACTATAACGCTATCTCCATTTAAAAGCCCTGTAAGTGCCATTCCGCCGCCGGCTAAAACCGCCGAAACAATTAAGGAGAATTTCACGCCTGTTTTGCGTGATAACCAACTGCCCAAAAGACCTCCAAGGCAAAAAGTGCACATAGTAAAGGTAAAATTAAGCGATAACTGTTCCGCCTGCCAACCAAATGTTTCCGCAAAAGGAACCTTTAAAATCGACCAAGCATAAATAATGCCTGCAAAAAGCATTCCTAGTACCGATGCTATAAGCAATATCCATCTGTATATATTGTTTTTAATTATTTTAATCCCTACTCTACTTTAATATGAATTTACTCGGCTAATTTTTTAAATAAATCATCGAAGATAGCATCCCTATTAACCCATTCAATATATTTTATTTTATGACGATTCTCATCAAAGGAATAAGTTAAATCATATTCAGGGAAATGACAAGGAAGAATGCTTTCCTCCATGAAAAATCTATCGCCAGCTAAAAACCAAGCTATAGCCACAACATCCCAAATAACGCGGCTCCAAGGCTTACCTTTAGCATAAGATTCTGCCTCGTTAACAACATTTTCATAAAGATAATCACATAATTTGTTTTTACCTTTAATCCAATATTCAAGTTCATATTTTGTGGTAAGGAGCCTATCTGTAACACCTTTACCTGTCATATTAACAAGCGGAACACCGCTCTTAAACACAACTCTAGCCCCCGCTATATCCTGCTTCATATTGAATTCGCCTGCGGCTTCTTTAAGTCTTCTTGCTCTGCCACCTAAAAACACAACAACACAGTTTTCCTTCATTATAGGATTCTTAAGCATCGCCGAAGCAACATTTGTTATAGCACCGATAGAAACTATATAAAGCGGATTTTTGGGAGAATAATTATTTGCAAGGTTGGCTAAGAAGTTAGCTGCCGCCGACTCGCTCGGAGTTTTTTCATCAGCTAAATAATCAAGTGCGCCCTTAAAAACGATATTTTTAGTTTCTTCTAACTCCATTAAATCTAAAAGCTTTAATATTTCGTTATAGCTTTTCTCCATACCATCGGCAGGGCTTTCAGATTTTGTATTTAAAAAAGGAGCCGCCAAAATGCCCTTAACATTAAATTTCTCCTTGCATTTAAGCATATATGCAATAGCAAACTGGTCATCTATCTCATTAAATGCATCGGTATCTAGAACTATATCAATCTTGCCTTTCGGCACCTCTAAATTTTTTAAATACTGCTCTGCTTTCATAAAAATTCTCCTAAAAACCTTTATTTTAAAATATTTTCTAAAACATCGCCAACGGCCTTCGCCATTGATGCAAATCCCAAATCATTAGGGTGGCAATTATCAACATTTCCATCATTCCCAGCCAAACTCATTAATGTTTTACCATCAATAAAGTAGACATTTTTATCTCCGTTTTCTAAAGCATTCTTATAGGTAGTTTTAATGATTTCAAGATTGGTCATTTCGCCACTAGTTGGATAAAATTTAGGCCTTGATAAAATTATAATAGGCAGTTTTGGATGACAAGACCTAATTTTCTTAAACATTTTTTCATGGGTATTTCTAAGATGTTCAGCAGATGGCGCATTATAGTCATAATCATAAATAAATGCCGACATATTAAGACCACTTATATAATCTGCAATTTCATCCTCGCCCTTAGCACTGCCCGAAAAACCAAGGTTGATAAAATTAGCGTTAAATCTTCTGGATATGACACTCTGATATGAGTTGCCCGGTCTCGAAGCGCATCCGCCCTGAGTTATGGAAGAGCCATAATAAACAATAGGAGTTTCAATTTCATAAGGGTCAGCAGCATTCACAGATGCCTCTTCGCTAAGACCAATATAAAGCTCATTTACGCCATTATAAAGCGGAAAATTTATGGTAATTTCTCGCATTTCGGCAAAATTAAAATCTATTACACTTTCATAACAGTCAGTAGTTTCAAAAGGAGGAATAAAGGTATTAACATAATTTTCTTTTTCCTCGGTAACATATAAATCAAAACCCGTGGTGCCTGTCAAGGGCATATGCGAAAAATTAGTAACTCCGGGAATTTTAGTATGTATCGCTACATACTTACTATCGGTTTTAAAGCGCACACGACCACCTGCAGTATGGGTGTGAAGATTATAAACACCCTCGCTCACACTTTTTGCAATATCCTCAGGCATTCTTCTAAAACAACCCGAATCATAAAAAACACCATAAATTTTAAAGGGCGCTTCATTCACATTATAAAATTTAATGTCGGTCTTATTAAGACTTGTTTTAACAATAAAATTAGAATCAATTTTTGAAATATCCTTCATAAAATCACCTACCTTGGAGGTATTATAACATAAAAGCGGTGAGAAATCAATGCGAAGTATTATATGTAATCAATACGGAGGAAATACACCTGCGGTGATGACATACCAATCCTTCGGATTAGATAAAAAAAGAGATACTCGATTGAGTATCTCTTTTTTTGGCGCCTCAAACAGGGCTCGAACCTGTGACACTGCGGTTAACAGCCGCATGCTCTACCTACTGAGCTATTGAGGCAAAAATGTTGGCATCTACTTATTTTCCCAGGCAGCTGCCCGCCAAGTATCTTCAGCGCAAGTGAG
>JAZOQP010000008.1:0-23906 GCA_045656145.1 Acutalibacteraceae bacterium | reverse complement strand
CACAAGCCTTAAAACAAGGCTCGAAATCCCCGACTATCTCGTTTCGCATGAAGATAAGAAGGAAAAAGGCTTCTTGCTTCCTTATTGCGATGGTCCTCTTGATGATAACTTGCCCGCCAAGGGAATATATCTGCAGATGATTAATAGCGCGAGAAGCTATCTTTATATAGCCTCTCCCTATCTTATCCTTGATTCAACCCTTTCCGAAGCGCTGACAAGGTGCGCGAAATCGGGGGTCGACGTAAGGATAATCACACCGAAAAAATGGGATAAGTGGTATGTTCATCCCGTAACGCAGTCCTATTATCAAGAGCTTCTCGATGCAGGGGTCAAGATTTTTGAATATACCCCCGGATTTATCCATTCCAAGCTTTTTATAGCCGATGATAGGTTTGCAACGGTTGGAACGGTTAATATGGATTATAGAAGTTTTAATTTTCATTTTGAATGCGGTGTTTGGTGCTCGGGTAACAATGATATTAAAATTATGAAGAAAAACTTTTTAGAACTTCAAAACAATTCTCTCGAGATAAATAAAAACGAATGGAAAAAGCGTTCCCCTCTTTTAAAGTTAAAACAAACAGTTCTGCATTTATTTGCTCCTTTAATGTAATTGACAAGCGATATTAATTATGATATAATTTTTATGAAAGGTGGTATATTTATGAAATTAAAAAGTTTATTAGTAGCTCTTTCAATAATCATCGGTGTTATTTCAATGGCCGCAGGTGTAGCTGTTATTGTTGACAGAATTCTTAAAAAGAAAGACTGTTATGAAGGCTATATCGAATGCGATTGCGAAGAGGATGAAATTGCCGAATAATTTTTCAAACGGATGCATTATATTGCATCCGTTTTTTCTATTAATAATTATGCAACTTGCATAATTATTTTGTTAATTTTATAGTTTTTTATTCGAATTTTGTTTATAACTTATAAAATACTTAAATTTTAATTTAATAGACACTTGAAAATATTATCAGAATATAGTAATATAAATAGTACATACTAATAGTAAAAGAATTTTTTAGGAGCGAATTATATGCCAAAAAAATATACCCCCGAAATTATTGCTGATTTAATAGAAAAAAAGTTGCTTCATAATTTTGGAATTTCAACAGCACAGGCATCTGATGATGCTTTTTATAAATCTACAGTTCTTGTTTTACTTGATATTATGCGAGAAAGACGAACTGAATTTAAAAAGCGCACAGCCGAGCAAAAAGCCAAAACCGTATATTATTTAAGCATGGAATTTTTAATGGGTCGTTCTTTAAAAAACAACCTATTTAATTTAGAACTTGAGGATACAGTTTCAAAAGCACTTTCCAAGTTCAAGGTAAGGCTTGATAATCTCTATGAATTAGAGCCTGATGCAGGCCTTGGTAATGGCGGACTTGGAAGGCTTGCTGCCTGCTTTTTAGATGGTTTATCTTCAGGCGGATATCCAGCTATGGGCTATTGCATTAAATATGAATTCGGTATTTTCCGCCAGAAGATTGTTGAAGGTTGGCAAACCGAAATGCCTGATTTTTGGCTGCCCGGTGGCGAAGTTTGGTTAGAACCCCGCCCTGCCTCCGCAGTTGATGTAAAGTTTGATGGAAAAATCAATGAATGCTGGGATGGCGACCACCATAATATTACCCATGAGGATTATACGGTTGTTCGCGCTATGCCTTACGACCTTATGGTTGCAGGCAAAGATGGTAAAACCGTAAATGCTCTGCGCCTTTGGAGCGCTGAATATCAGGACATTGATATGTCTGCTTTTAATCAAGGAGATTATGTAAAAGCTCTTGAAAGAAAGGCTAACACCGAAGTTATAAGTAAAGTTTTATATCCTGAAGATAATCATATGGAGGGAAAATCTCTTCGTTTACGCCAGCAATATTTCCTTGTTTCAGCATCTATTCAAGATATTTTAACAAGACATTTGCGCACCTATAACACACTTGAAAACCTACCCGAAAAGGTAGCAATTCATATTAACGATACCCACCCCACCCTTTGCATTCCCGAGCTTATGAGATTTTTACTTGATGAGTGTGGTTACACCTGGGAAAAGGCTTGGGATATTGTTAAAGGCACTGTTGCTTACACTAACCATACAGTTATGAAAGAAGCGCTTGAATGTTGGCAAGAATCACTTATAAAGCATAGAATTCCACGCGTTTATCAAATTATCAAAGAAATTGATAACCGCTTCAGAGAAGAAATTTGGAATGAAACTCATAATGCTGATATCGTTGAAAATGTTGCAATTATTAAAAACGGTATGGTACACATGGCTAACCTTTGCGTTGCCGCTTCTCATTGTGTAAATGGTGTTTCAAAACTTCACAGCGAAATTTTAAAAGACTCATTATTCAATGATTTTTATAAAATGACCCCCGAAAAATTCACAAATGTTACTAACGGTATTGCCCACCGTAGATGGCTTTGCCAGGCAAACCCAATGCTTACAAAATATTTAACTGAATTAATCGGCGATTCATTTATAAAAGATGCTTCTAATCTAAAAAAACTAGAAGAATTTAAGGACGATAAAAATGTTCTTTTAAAACTTGATGAAATCAAGCGCGCTAATAAGGTTCGTTTTTCCAACTATGTTAAAAATAATTTCGGAACTTCCTTAAATCCCGATTCGATTTTCGATATGCAGATTAAAAGGCTTCATGAATATAAGCGCCAGCATTTAAATGCACTTCATATCATTTCCGATTATCTTTATTTAAAGGATAATCCTAATGCGGATTTTGTTCCTAAAACCTATATATTCGGCGCAAAAGCTGCTCCGGGTTACTTCCTTGCAAAGCAAATCATTCATTTAATTAACAGGCTTGCAAAGGTTATTGAAAATGACCGTTCGGTTAGCGATAAATTAAAGGTATTCTTCTTAGAAGACTACCGCGTTACAATGGCAGAGCTTATGATTCCTGCCGCAAATATTAGCGAACAAATTTCCTTAGCTTCAACCGAAGCTAGCGGTACAGGTAATATGAAACTTATGATGAACGGCGCTATCACACTCGGTACCGAGGATGGTGCTAACGTTGAAATTCATAAGGCAGTTGGCGATGATAATATTATTATCTTTGGCCTAGAAACCCCCGAGGTTATGCGAATTCAGAAAAATGGATATAATCCTCGCCCATATTATGATAATAATCCTATTTTACGCCGTGCTGTTGATTTCATTGGAAATGGTATCGATGGTCAAAACTTTGATACGGTTTATAAAGCACTTACAACGGTTGATTCTTATATGGCTATGGCCGATTTTGCCGACTATTGCCGCGCTCAAGATACGGTAAGCGCTATTTATAACGATAAGTTTAAATTCAACCAAATGTCTTTAATGAACATTGCTAATTCGGGTATATTCGCAGCCGACCGTTCAATCGACGATTACGCTAAAAACATTTGGAATATTACCCCTCTTAAATAATTATGCAGTATTATCCTTTTAACTCTCATCTAAAACTTTATAAAGAACATTTTGGAGCTGTGGCCTCGGGTGAAAACCAGAGGCTTCGGCTTCTTTTGCATAAAGATGCAAAATGCTTTAATGCTTTTCTTTGCATTCGTGAGGATTCGGAATTAGATTTTAAGGAAATTCAATTAACTCCTCGAGAATGTCTTGAAGATTACCAATTTTTCGATTGTGAGATATCCTTACCTACAGGACTATATTGGTACCAATTTCGATACGAAAGCGAACATGGCGAGTTTTTTGTAACAAAATGCGATGGTTCGGTAGGTCATGTTTCGCGTGATGGAGAATGTTGGCAACAAACAGTTTATGATTCTTCATTTAAAACTCCTGAATGGTTATACTCAGGGGTAATTTATCAAATTTTCCCTGATAGATTTAATAAATCAGGGAATAAGAAAAAGAATGTTCCTTTAAATAGATTTTTAAATGATAATTGGGAAAAACAGCCTGAATTTAAGCAAACTGAAGATACTTGCACTCTAGGAAACGATTACTATGGCGGCGACCTTAAGGGAATTGAAGAAAAACTCTCCTATTTAGAGGAACTCGGTGTTAACTGCATTTACCTAAACCCAATTTTCGAAGCCGATTCAAACCACCGCTATAACACGGGCGATTATCTAAAAATTGATTCACTTTTAGGCGATGAGAAAGACCTTGAATCTCTATGCAAAAAGGCAAAGAAATATGGAATAAAAATTATTTTGGATGGCGTATTTTCGCACACGGGAGATAACAGCATTTATTTTAACAGATATTCAAAATATGATTCTATCGGTGCATATAATTCAACCGAATCTCCTTATTATAACTGGTATAAATTCAGCAATTGGCCAAACGAATACGATGCCTGGTGGGGTGTTAAAACTCTTCCCGAAGTTAATGAAGATAATGAAGATTTTTCAAACTTTATAACCGGTAAAAATGGAGTTATTCGCCATTGGCTTAAAAAAGGAATTTCAGGTTGGAGGCTTGATGTTGCCGATGAACTTCCTGATGAATTCTTAACTAAAATCAGAAGTGCTGTTAAGGAAGAAAATAAGGAGGCTTACCTTTTGGGTGAAGTTTGGGAAGATGCCTCAAACAAAATCAGTTATGGAACTCGCAGGAAATTTTTACAGGGTAATCAATTAGATTCGGTTATGAACTACCCTTTTGCTAACGCTATTATTGATTTTATTAAAACAGGCAACTCGAAAGCATTTATTAATACTATAATGAATGTTTGCGAAAATTATCCACCAGACAGCATTAAAACCTTAATGAATCACATCGGCACACATGATACCGCAAGAATTTTAACAATGCTTGGCAAATCTGACGGATATATTGGAGATCGCTATTGGCAGGCAAATCAAAAGCTCTCCCCTGCAGAATACGAGTTTGGTATAAGGCGCTTAAAATTAGCCACACTTATTCAATACACATTGCCGGGTATTCCCTCAATTTTTTATGGAGATGAAGCCGGTGTTGAAGGTTACTCAGACCCGTTTTGCCGCGCAACATATCCTTGGGGTAAAGAAAATAATGAGCTTTTAACACATTATAAATATTTAGGCAATATCAGAAAGAATCTTAATTGTTTTAAAAACGAGAGCTTTATTCCCTATCACAACGATATTGGCATTTTAAGTTATATTAGAGAAAGCAAAAATGATGCGCTATTTTTAGCAGTAAACACTAATTATTATGATGTTTGGCTCGAAGCACCCGATGAATTCAAAAATGTGAAAACTGCGCTTTACGGAGGAATTCCAAATCAAGATGGTTGGATAAAAATTGAGCCGCTTTCAGCCGTAATGTTAGAAAGTTTTAGATAATTTTTTCTTTATTTTACCTATTATATTTTTTAAAATGTTTCACAAAATAATATTACAAACGCAAAATTTGTAATTAAGGAGTGAAACACAATGGCTAAAAACGTAGTACCTGAGGCTAAAGAAGCTCTCAACAGATTCAAGATGGAGGCTGCTAACGAAGTAGGCGTAAATCTTAAGCAGGGTTACAACGGCGACCTTACCGCTAAGCAGGCTGGCTCTATCGGCGGTCAGATGGTTAAGAAGATGATTCAGTCTTACGAAAACAGCATGAAATAAGCAACCTTTTTAAAAAAAGAGTGTTCTTAATAGAACACTCTTTTTGAATTTAGGAATATTATTTTTCTTTTAGGGAATACTAACTTCACAAAGGAGTTGAAAATTATGATAGACCGTATTTGTCTTATTCTCGTGATTATCGGAGCACTTAACTGGGGCGGCGTTGGTTTATTTCAGTTTGACGCGGTTGCATGGATTTGTGGCTCAAGCGCTTCGATAGTTGCAAGAATTATCTACACCGTCGTAGCCCTCGCTGGTATTTGGTGCATTTCCCTACTTTTCAGAGATAGAAACAATGCAATCAATGATTAACAAAAGAAGCAACCAAACTGGTTGCTTCTTTTGCTTCGCAAAAAATAAAGAGCACACCTATCGGTGTACTCTTTACATGGTGACCCATCGGAGATACTCTTCGCCGACTTCGTCGTGCTCGAGACGGAGCCGCCCTCCCCGTTCGAATCCCCTCTTTGCTTCGCAAAAAATAAAGAGCACACCTATCGGTGTACTCTTTACATGGTGACCCATCGGAGATTCGAACTCCGGACACCTTGATTAAAAGTCAAGTGCTCTGCCAGCTGAGCTAATGGATCATTTTTAGACAGCTTAAATATTATACCAATTTGAAAGGCTCTTGTCAACACTTTTCTTTATTATTTACCTAAAATTTTCAAAAAATTCCCTGAGAATCAAACTATTCTCAGGGAATTTTAGGTTTTGTTATTTAACAACGATATTTACAAGCTTTTTAGGAATATAAATTTCTTTAATTATATTCTTGCCTGCTATCTCGTTTGCAACTGCACCCTCACTCTTTGCAAGCGCTATGGCATCATCTGAAGAAATATCTACAGGAACATTTAATCTCGCTCTGATTTTGCCGTTTATCTGAACAACGATTTCAACAGCCGAATCAACGCACTTAGATTCATCAAAACTCGGCCACTGAGTTTCATTAAGCATTCCGCTAAATTCTGCATTTACCCACATTTCTTCGGTTATATGCGGTGCAAAGGGATTTAGGAGAATAAGAAGGGTTTTTAATTCTCCCTTAGTGATTTTACCTGTAGCGGCAATAACATTAAGAAGAGCCATCATGGAAGCAATTGCGGTGTTCATTTTAAGACCCTCAATATCCTCGGTTACCTTCTTAATGGTTTTATGCATTTCGGTTTCGATTTCCTTGCGGTAATCTTCGCCATCCACAGTAATATCAGCTAAAGACCAAATGCGGTCTAAGAAACGTTTACAACCCTTAATAGATGTTGAACTCCAAGGAGCTGCTTTTTCAAAGTCGCCAATAAACATTTCATAAAGGCGCATTGTGTCGGCACCATAATCACGAACAATATCATCAGGGTTAACAACATTTCCGCGAGATTTTGACATCTTTTCGCCGTTCTCTCCCAAAATCATACCGTGGCTTGTACGCTTAGCATAAGGCTCCGGATTAGGCACAACTCCAATATCATAAAGGAATTTGTGCCAGAAACGGCTATAAAGAAGATGGAGTGTTGTATGTTCCATACCACCGTTATACCAATCAACCGGTCCCCAATATTTTAGGGCTTCAGCAGATGCTAAAGCATCCTTATTCTTGGGATCGCAATAGCGTAAGAAATACCAAGAAGAACCTGCCCACTGCGGCATTGTATCGGTTTCACGCTTTGCATCGCCACCGCAGCAAGGACATTTGGTGTTTACCCAATCGGTAATTTTTGCAAGTGGGGATTCGCCATTATCGGTGGGTTCATAAGAATCAACATTCGGGAGCAATAACGGAAGCTGGCTCTCAGGTAGCGGAACATATCCGCACTTCTCACAATAAACCATAGGAATAGGTTCGCCCCAATAACGCTGACGGGAGAATACCCAATCTCTTAGTTTAAAGTTTGTTTTAACAAAACCAAGTTCCTTTTCGGTAAGCCATTTTTGCATAGCTTTTTTTGCTTGATCAACGCTAAGACCTGTTAAGAAACCTGAATTTACCATTACACCCTCATCGCAATCGGTGTATGCCTCTTTTTCAACATCTCCGCCTGCAACTACCTCGATAATCGGCAAATTAAACTTCTTTGCAAACTCCCAGTCGCGAGTGTCATGGCCGGGAACCGCCATAATAGCGCCTGTACCATAAGAAATTAAAACATAATCTGAAATGAAAATCGGAATTTCGGTGTTATTAACGGGATTAATAGCCTTAACGCCCTCAAGCATAACGCCTGTTTTATCCTTAGCAAGCTCGGTTCTCTCAAAGTCTGACTTCTTTGCTGCCGACTCTTGATATTCCTTTACAGCATCAAAATTAGCGATTTTATCAGCCCATTTTGAAAGCAAAGGATGCTCAGGAGACATTACCATATAGGTAACACCGAAAAGTGTATCGGCGCGTGTGGTATAAATCTCAAACTCATCGCCAATATTGGTTTTGAATTTAACCTGAGTACCATAAGAACGACCAATCCAATTGCGCTGCTGAGTTTTAACACGTTCAATAAAGTCAACGGTATCAAGACCATCTAAAAGTTTATCAGCATAATCGGTAATTTTAAGCATCCATTGGCTTTTAACCTTATGTACTACCTCACTACCGCATCTTTCACAAACGCCGTTTACAACCTCTTCATTAGCTAAAACGCACTTACAAGATGGACACCAGTTAACCGACATTTCCTTTTTATAAGCCAAACCATGCTTATAAAGTTGAAGGAAAATCCACTGAGTCCATTTATAATAATCGGGGTCGGTTGTGTTAACTTCCCTGCTCCAATCAAATGAAAAGCCTAAAGATTTTAACTGTTTTTTAAAGTTAGCAATATTTTGCTTTGTAACGATTTCGGGATGAATATGATTTTTAATTGCAAAGTTTTCGGTGGGAAGACCGAAAGCATCCCAACCCATAGGATAAAGAACATTATATCCCTGTAAACGTTTTTTACGGGCTACTATATCAAGCGCGGTATAGGAACGCGGATGGCCCACATGAAGACCCTGACCTGAAGGATAAGGAAATTCTACAAGACCGAAGAATTTTGGTTTTGAATAATCCTCAGTTGCATA
Organism: Acutalibacteraceae bacterium; assembly: GCA_045656145.1. Lineage (GTDB taxonomy): Bacteria > Bacillota > Clostridia > Oscillospirales > Acutalibacteraceae > SIG565. The sequence goes on along the minus strand of JAZOQP010000008.1, from coordinate 15,257 downwards.
GAATGTGCCTTTTTCATCCCATATATCCTGCCATTTTTTCTCTATTTCACTATAATTATATTTCATATTCTCTACTCCTGTTCGCTAACTAAAATGGTATTTAAATCAAGTGGAGTTCCATCGCTCCACATTTTATCTAAATTATAAAACTCTCTTGCCTCACGGCTCATAACGTGAACAATAACGCTGCTGTAATCAAGAAGAATCCAACCTGTAGATTTACCTTCAATATGATGCGGCTCTAAACCTGCCTCTGTTAATTTAAATTCAACTTCATCGGCTAAAGCTCTTACATGGGTTGAAGATGTTGCAGTGCATAGCAAAAAATATTCTGTAAGAACCGTTAAATCATCAACCTTTAATGCGCTTAAATTTTGCGCCTTTTTTTCATTTAAAGCGTTTGCCGCTATTCTTAAAATTTCGCTTGATTCCATTAATTACTCTCCTTTATTTCGTTATAAGCATCGAGTGTATCGGGGTGAATTTTAGCCCCTTTACCTTTAAGTTCATTTACAGTGTATTCCAAGGCATATTCCATAGCACAATCAAGCGATTCATTTGCTTTTTCGCGCATTATTTCAACATCATCATAATCTCTATCGAGCGAAGTGAAATCGGCAATATAAAGAATTTTTTCAAATTTTGACATATTCTTTTTTGCCGTTGTATGATATCTTACCGCTGAGATAATTTCTTTATCGGTAATACCTAAACGTTTTTCTATATAACCCGCACCCGTTACGGCATGCCATAATTTTTCGGAAGATAGAGTTATACCATCAGGAATTATATCAAATTCTTTCATTAAATTCAACTGTTCATTTTCATCCGCATTTTTAGTAATATCATGAAGCAGTCCCGCTAAATAGGCTTTCTCGGCATTGGATTCATATTTAACAGCAAGCCTTTTCGCCTCATCTGCCACACAGAAGGAATGCTTAAATCTTTTTTCGGTAAGCCTTGATTTGAGTATTTCAATATAATTGCTATAGTCCATTTTATTCTCCCGAATATAAGCTGTTTTCAATAATGTAATTATAAACTTTTTTTGGTAAAAACTTTGTTAGATAATCTTTTTTATCAAGGTTTTTCTTAATTTCGGTTGAGGAAATTTCCATAATATCCCCATCCAAAACCTCTACTCTGCCGCCTAAGTTAATCAGGTTGCAAATGGCTTTATTAAATAAAGTTTTATCAATCCCTACACGCCTTACCGCAATGATATCGGCAAGTTTTAAAATATCCTTATATCTAAACCATTCATGAAAGGTTACTATCATATCGCCGCCACAAACCAAAGATAATTTATTATCAGGATAAAGTTTTTTAATTTCATTAAGGGTATCAAAAGTAAAACTTTTGCCACCTCTTAGAAGTTCAATATCGCTAACAATAACATTATCTATATCCTCTATTGCAAGCCTGCACATTTCATAACGGTCGGCATCACTTGCTAAATCATTGCTAATTTTATGCGGAGGCAATGATGTTGGAATTACCATAACCATATCGGTTGAATAAAGAGTTAAGGTTTTTTCAATTATTTCAATATGTCCTGAGTGTATCGGATTAAAGGTGCCGCCGAAAACCACAAGATTTCCCATATTATTTCACCAAATAAATCTTCTTATCTTTTTTGTTTTCTCTATATAGAACAATCTTTGAACCAATTACCTGAACAACATCAGCATTAACCTTTTCGGCAAGCATATCTGCGCTTTCTCTGGAAGTTGTGGGTGAAGTTTCGAGAGTTCTGATTTTAATTAATTCGCGAGCTGTTAAAGCATCATCAACCTGCTTAATTGTCTGCTCGCTGATACCTGTTTTACCAATTTGTAAAATTGTATCATATGAATTAGCCATACCTCTGAGTTGAGCTCTTTGCTTACTTGTAAGCATAATATTCCCCTTTTTAAATATATTTAATAATTTCTTTTCTAAATTCCTTTAAAGCATTTGCCCTATGGCTAATGCTGTTCTTTTCTTCGGGCGAAAGGAGTCCGAAACTCCCCTTATCATCCGATATAAATAATGGGTCATAACCAAATCCGCCATTTCCGCGCGGCTGCAAATCAATTTTACCCTTACATTCGCCGATAACCGTAAATTCTCTGCCATCAGGAAAAACACAGGCAACGGCACAAACGAATTTTGCATTTCTATTTTTAACGCCCTCTAATTTTTTAAGGAGTTTTTGATTATTAGCATTATCATCCCCGTGAACTCCTGCATATCTTGCAGAATAAATTCCCGGCTCGCCACCTAGATAATCAACACATAATCCCGAATCATCAGCCAAGGTTGGAAGCCCTGTTTCACGGGCGGCAAAACGAGCCTTAATTAGCGAGTTTTCCTGAAAGGTTAAACCATCCTCCTCGATATCAGGAAGCGGTTTTTCTAAATTTGCTTCGGAAATAAGTTCAATATTAAATTCATTAAGAATTGCGGAAAATTCCTTAATTTTATGAGCATTTTTTGTTGCAATAAAAAATTTCATAACTATTCCTCGCAAAATAGACTATCACTATAGGTTTTTGCATCGAAGGGCTGAAGGTCATCAATACCCTCTCCAACGCCGATAAACTTAACGGGAATGCCAAGTTCGTTATAAATCGGAATAACAACGCCGCCCTTAGCAGTTCCATCAAGTTTTGTTAGAACAATACCCGTTACATTAGTAACCGATGCAAACTCCCTTGCCTGATTAACTGCATTCTGCCCTGTTGCCGCATCAAGCACTAATAAAACCTCGGGCTTGCTGTTTGGCAATTCACGAGCAATAATCCTATTCATTTTTGCAAGCTCATCCATAAGGTTTTTCTTATTATGAAGTCGGCCTGCAGTATCGCAAATAATAACATCTGCTTTTTTGGCTTTGGCAGAAGAAATTGTGTCAAAAACGACGCTTGCTGGGTCGGTTCCCTGCAAGGAAGAAACAATTTCGGCACCCGAGCGCTCTGCCCAAACGGTCAACTGCTCAATTGCAGCAGCACGGAATGTATCGGCCGCGCCAAGCACAACTTTTTTACCGCTTTTTGAAAGCAGAGAGGAAATTTTACCAATGGTTGTTGTTTTTCCAACACCATTTACACCAATTACCATTATTATTGCGGGATTGCCATCCATTTTTAACTCGGCATCTCCCGAAATCATATCGGCAACAATATTTTTAAGTGCCGATTTAATTTCTCCAGGGTCTTTTATACCATTAGATTTAACTAAAGCGCGAAGCTTCTCGCAAATTTCTCCCGAGGTTTTAACGCCAATATCGGCGGTAATTAAAATTTCTTCAAGCTCTTCAAAAAGTTCCTCATCAATTTTAGTAAAACTGTTAATAACCGAATTTATGTTATTAACAATAGAATTTCGGCTTTTTGTAAGCCCTGCCTTAATTTTATCAAAAAAGGACATTATAACTCACCTTTAAGTAATTTCTTTTCAAGTTCTGCAACATTAAGCTGCAAAAGTTTTGTTATACCCTTCTCCTGCATAGTAACGCCATAAAGCATATCTGCAGCCTCCATGGTACCGCGACGGTGTGTTACACAAATAAACTGAGTTGCAAAATCGCTAGATTTCATATACTGTGCCACGCGGTCAACATTGATATCATCAAGCGCTGTATCAACCTCATCCAAGAAGCAGAATGGCGGCGCATTTACACGCATAATTGAGAAGTAAATAGCTAATGCCACGAGGGCCTTTTCACCACCCGATAGGCCATCAAGACTCGGCACATTTTTACCGGGGAGTTTAGCATTGATGTCAATTCCACTCTCAAGAACATTCTCGGGGTCGGTAAGAACCAATTGCGCTGTACCGCCTCCGAATAATTCAGTAAATGTTTTAGAGAAGCTTTCATTAATCTTAGTGAAGCCTTCAACAAACATTTCCTGCATTTGCTTAGTTAACTGATTAATAAGTTTACCTAGCTCGGCGCGAGAGGTTTCAACATCCTCAATTTGAGTTTTCATAAACTCATATCTTTCGCTTACTTCCTTATATTCTTCAATAGCAGCTACGTTAACGCTACCAAGAGAACGGATAGAAGACTTAATTTGAGCAAGTTCTTTCTTAGCCTCGGCAGGATTTTCAATAGTTATTCCCATATTCTCGGCTTCGGTTCTTGTTAGCTGATACTCTTCATATAACTGCTTGATAACATTATCATATTCCGCAAGCATATTTTCTTTCCTTTCGGAAAGACGAGCAAGCTCTCCACCGATTTTTTCTCTTTCGCTGGTCTTTTCTCTTTCCTCCATACGAAGTTTAAAATTCGACTGCTCAATATCATTTCTTTGCTCAATGAATTTATTAATATTTTCTTCATTCAGCGAAATGTTATTTTTAATTTCATCAATAGCAGAATTTAAAGCATCAATATCGGTTTGTTTATCAGAAATGAGTTTTAAATTAATTGCAATCTCATTTTCAAGTTCCTTAATTCTTGAATCTCTGTTAGATAAAGCCGCCTCTAGTGATGCTGCCATGCTTTCATAGGCTTCGGCATCCTTAGAGCATTCAATAATTTGAAGCTTGATTTCGGTGATTTTTTCGGATAAAGACTCTCTTTTAATTGAAATTTCATCTCTTCCGCCCGAAATACTATCAATTTCTGCCTGAACAGAATTTTTCTTATCCTCTAAATCTTCAAGCTGTTTTTGAGAATTCTCAGAAGAAGTTGTTAAAGCGGCTATTTTAGAAATATTGGTGCTCTTTTCATTATCATATTCGCCTAAAAGCGATTTTGCATTAGATAATAAATCGCCAATTCTCTTAAGTTCTGCCAAGGCTCTGATTTTATCCTCATTAGCAGTAGTTAAAGAAGCGTTAGCATTAGTAATATCAGATTCAATTTTTGCTAAATCCGAAAGTGCTTCATCATAAAGTTTCTCAACCGATTCTTCTTTAAGCTTTAATGATTCAATTTGAGAATTAATTTTCTTTATATCTTCTTTACGGCTTAAAATACCGGCATTTTTAATGAGTGAACCACCTGTTAATGAGCCGCCTGCATTAATTATCTGACCATCTAAGGATACAACCTTGAAATGATAATTGAACTTCTTGGCAATTGCAACTGCCGAATCAATATCTTCAGTAATTACAACAGCACCTAAGAGGTAATTAATGATTTCGCGGAATTTATCATCGCAATCAACAATTTCATTAGCGCGGCCCACATATCCGAACATATCCTCATAACCCTTTTCGTTAAAGGGCCTTGACTTAACGGAATTTACAGGCAAAAAGGTAGCTCTACCTGAGTTGGACTGCTTCAAAGCATTAATTGCGCGCTTTGCATCGTTTTCATTTTCAACAATAATATTTTGAAGTGCATTGCCAAGAGCAGTTTCAATAGCAACGGAATACTCTTTTTTAACCTTGATAATATTAGAAACAGGGCCAAAAACTCCGCGAAGAACACCTGATTCTGCATCCTTCATAACAGCCTTTACCGAATGAGCAAAGCCCTCCATATTCTTTTCAAGGTCGGAAAGCAACTGAACCCTTCTCTTTTTAGATTCAATATCAAGGCGAATATCATCTAAATTTGCTTTGAGTTCATTTACCTTTTCCTTGCGATTATCAAGTCTTAATGAATAACCTTTAACCAAGTTTTCACATTCATTAACGGTTTCCTCTAACGAGTCAACCAATTTTTCGGTTTCGGAAAACTCGGTTTCTAACTCGGCTTTCTCTTCAGATTTAGAAGAAATAAGTTCATCAATAACGCTATTTCTTGAAACTAACTCCTCGATATTTGCCTTTGATGATACAACCTCAACCTTTAAATCAGCACCCTTATAGGTTAATTCATTAATAAGAGAAGAAAGCTCCTCTATTTTTCTAGAAAAGGTTTCACTGCTGTTTAAAAGTTCGGCCAATGATAATTCTGCATTAATTAGTTGTTCATTAAGTTCATTTTTTCTATCTAATTTTTCGGAATTTAATGCTCTGTTTTTATCAATTTCCGATTTTGCTGACTCTTCAGAACCTTTTAATTCATTGATTTCGGCATTCAAACGCTCAATAGTTGAATTATTATGGGTAATATCATTTTCTTTTACAGATATTTCACCCATTAAAACAGCGATTCTCTCATTAAGGTTTGAAATTGACTGCCTTGCATCATCAATTTTACAAGAAATTTCAGTAAATAAAGCAGAGTTTCGCTCGGTTGTTAAATCGAATTCAGAAAGGCTATCTTCGATTTCCTTATACTGAACCTCACAAGCGGTAATTTTAGCCTCTTGATTTCTTAAATTCTCCTTAAAATTTTCAAGCGTATTAAGCCAAAGACCAATTTCTAAATTCTTCTTCTGCCCTGCTAATTCAAGGAATTTTTCAGCCTTTTCACTTTGAGATTTCAAAGGGCCAACGCGGGATTCAAGTTCCTGCATAATATCCCTTAAGCGAAGCAAGTTTTCATCGGCGGCAGCTAATTTTCTCTCGCTTTCAATTTTCCTGTAACGGTATTTTGAAATACCTGAAGCTTCCTCAAAAATATCGCGGCGCTCGCCTGATTTTGTGCTGATAATAGCATCAATTTTACCCTGACCTACCATTGAGTAGCCATCACGACCAATACCCGTATCCATAAAGAGTTCGTTTATATCTTTAAGGCGTACAGATACATTGTTAATTAAATATTCGCTTTCATGTGAACGATAAAAACGGCGTGTAATGGCGACCTCATCGCCCTCAAAATTAAGGGAATGGTCGCTATTATCAATATTAAGGGTAACCTCGCAATATCCATGTGGGCGGCGAGTTGCGGTACCACCAAAGATAACATCTTCCATAGATTGACCGCGCAAACTTTTTGTAGACTGCTCACCGAGTACCCAACGAACTGCATCGGCAATATTACTTTTACCGCTTCCGTTAGGTCCTACAATACCTGTTATACCCTTCCCGAATTTAAGTGTAGTTTTATCGGCAAAAGATTTAAAGCCCTGAATTGTAATAGAGCTTAATATCATTTTGACACACCTACCTTTTCTATCTTAATTTGGAATGGTTTTAAATTTTCAATTTCTTTAACTGTGCATTTAAAACCTTTTTCTTGTAAAAAAATTATATTTTTTCTTCTCTGCCCAAGCATTTTGGATAAAGAATTTTTTGAAACATAAATTATATATTCGCCTTTTTCCTTAATGGTATTAAGCGCAATTTTTAAATAAATTTCAGAATCACATAGTTCTTTAAAGGCAGGATGCCAAGGACCTGCTAAATATTTCGAATTATCAATTGTATGAAGGCCTGTCCTAATAACCGAAATATTATTACTTCTAAACAATTCTAGAAGTTCGCTGCAAAGTTTCACAGCACTTTCGAGAGTTTGAGGTAAATAACTGCCATTTTTAAAAAGTTTCCCAAGATATGTATCTTCAAAAACAATTGTTGGATAAATTCTAACTGTATCGGGGTTTAAAGAAATTATTCTTTTTGCAGTTTCTATAGTTTTTTCTTCTGTATCGCCATAAAGACCTGTCATCATTTGAAGTCCTAAAGAAAGACCATATTTTTTTATTAAAAGTGAGGCATTCGCTACATCTTCTGAGGTATGACCACGGCGATTTAATGATAAAACCTCATCATCCATACTCTGAGCACCAAGTTCAATTGCGGTTACAGAATATTCTTTTAAAATATTCAGAATTTCATCATTAATAGCATCAGGTCTTGTTGAAATACGAATTCCGCTAATATCCCCGCTTTTAATAAACTCATAAGCAGTTTTTAAAAGAGAAATCATATACTCTCTATCAATTGCGGTAAAACTACCGCCAAAAAAAGCAAGTTCGGTAGTTTTTGGATTGTAATTCTTAGAAGATTTCGCAATGTTAATAGCGTTTACAATATCTTCTTTTCCGGGTGCTTTTTCGGTGCAAGCAATATAGTGTTGATTACAAAAGCTACACTGCTGAGGACATCCTAAATGAGGAACAAAAACCGAAATATTGGCATGCTTCATCATACAGTAATTCCCATAAGAGTTAATGCTTCTTTAGCGGCTGCTTGCTCTGCAAGTTTCTTGCTTTTACCAATGCCTGTACCCAAAACATTAGAATTAAGATGCACTTCAACTGTAAAAGATTTATCATGGTCAGGGCCACTTTCGGCAATTAAAACATAGCTTAATCTTTCTTCGGGGTTACGCTGAATAACCTCTTGAAGACAGGTTTTATAATCCTTAAACACCTCATTATCGGTATGCTCTAATTCCTTTAAAATAAAGCGCATAACAATTTTACGAGCCTCTTCAACCGAAGTATCCAGGTAAACCGCGGCTAACACAGCCTCAAAAGCATCGGCTAATAAAGAAGGTCTATTAGCCCCACCATTTGCAGCCTCTCCTTTACCAAGCCTTAAACAGTTCCCAATTTCCAATTCCTTTGCATAGGAAAAAAGCGATTTTTCGCAAACCAAAGATGCTCTGAGTTTTGTGAGCTCTCCTTCGGGAAGTTTTGAATAATTTTTATAAATATAATCTGCAACAATTACCGAAAGCACGGCATCACCCAAAAACTCAAGGCGCTCATTAGAGCCAAAAGATGTATGCATTTCATTAGCATAGGAAGAATGAGTGAGAGCATTTTCAAGCAAGGTGATATTATTAAATTTATAACCTAATTTGTTTTGCAAATTTTCCATAATTAACCTTCGTTCATTTGATTTAATGAAGCGGATATTTTACCAATAACATCATTTTCATAAAATGCAATTGCCTGACGAACTGCATTTTTAATGGCTTTAGCATCCGAAGAGCCATGAGCCTTGATAACGGGCTTATTAACTCCCAAAAGTGGAGCGCCTCCAACCTCAGAAGCATCCATTTTATTTTTTATAGCATATAGGTCTTTTTTAAGGATTAAAGCGCAAATTTTATTAACAATACCCTTATATAAAACCGATTTAATCATTTTAAACATTGTGGTAGCAGTGCCCTCAATAAGTTTTAGCGCAATATTACCTGTAAAACCGTCAGTAACGATGCCGTTACATTTTCCTTTTGGCATTTCACGGGATTCAACATTACCGATAAAGTTAATCGGAGCAGATGATAAAAGTTTATGTGCTTCAAGCTGAAGTTCGGTACCTTTAGTATCCTCGGTGCCAATATTTAAAAGACCAATTGTGGGATTTTGAATGCCTTCAACTCCGCTTAAATAAGCCGATGCCATAATACCGAATTGACAAAGCATTTCGGGTCTGCACTCAGAATTGGCGCCCATATCCATTAAGAAATAAGAAGCCTCTCCACCGGGTAACATACTGCCAAGAGCAGGTCTTTTAATACCCTTAATTCTTTTAACAATAAGTGTACCGCCAACAACAACAGCGCCTGTGCTGCCTGCGGACACAAAAGCATCAGCCTTGCCTTCACTTAAAATTTTAAAAGCCTTAGCCATAGATGATTCGCTATGAGCTTTTAAAAGAGAGGTTGGTTCATCATGCATTGAAATAACGTCAGTAGTATGTACCACCTCTAAATTTTTAAAGGAAATCGAATTATTAGTAATGCACTTATGGATAACCTCTTCATCGCCTGTAAGAATTATATCAACACCATATTCAGCCTGAGCTAAAGCGGCGCCCTTAATAATTTCAAGCGGTGCATTATCTCCGCCAAAAGCATCAATTACTATTTTCATATTATCCCCCATTAAATATTATTTTGATACCACTCTAATGCTCTTTGAGATAAAGCGGCATATCTTTCTTTTTTTACTTTGATTTTTGTTTGAAGAGGCGGAATTATTCCAAAATTTGCCCCCATAGGCTGAAAATCAGTTACCGATTCATCGGTAATATAATTCAACAATGCGCCAATCATTGTGAAGTCAGGTAAAATTAATTTATCATTGCCTTTCAGGAAATTAACGGCATTAATTCCTGCTACAATTCCGGAGGCTGCCGATTCCATATATCCCTCAACTCCTGATAACTGCCCCGCAAAAAAGATTCGATTATCTTTTTTAAGAGAGAGGTTTTTATTTAATAGTCTCGGTGAATCAATAAAGGTATTTCGGTGCATAACACCATATCTTACAAATTCGGAATTTTCAAGACCCGGAATTAATGAAAATACTCTTTTTTGTTCGAGAAATTTAAGATTTGTTTGAAATCCAACAAGGTTATACATCGTTCCCGAAGTATTTTCACGACGAAGTTGAACAACCGCCCATGGTCTTTTATCGGTTTTTGGATTGCGAAGTCCAACAGGCTTTAAAGGGCCAAATCTTATAGAATCATTTCCCCTTTTCGCTAATACCTCTATCGGCATACATCCTTCATAAACATCAAACTCATGTGTAATTGCCGATTCAGCAGTTATAAGCGCGTTATAAAAGGTATCATACTCATCTTTTTCCATGGGGCAATTAATATAATCATCCCCACTACCCTTGCCATAACGCGAAGCAAAAAAAGCCTTATCAAAATCGATACTATCCGCGGTAACAATGGGTGCTGCGGCATCATAAAAACTTAAATGCTCGCTGCCCGTTAGTTCGCGGATATTATCGGCTAATTTTTGATCGGTTAAAGGTCCGGTTGCAATAATGCAAACACCTTCAGGAATTTTTTCAATTACCTCATTATGAACAGTAATTAAAGGATTTTTTTTAATTTTTTCAGTAATAAAAGAAGAAAATTTTTCTCTCTCCACGGCCAAGGCTCCGCCTGCGGCTACCGAAGAGTTATCGGCCGATTCAAGACAAATTGAGCCGAATTTTCTCATTTCCTCCTTTAAAAGACCTGCAGCAGAATCAGCCCTTGAAGCTTTTAAAGAATTAGAGCAAACAAGTTCCGCAAAATCATTTGATTTATGCGCAGGAGATTTCTTTATCGGTTTCATTTCATAAAGTTCAACATTCATGCCGAATTTCGTGATTTGATTAGCCGCCTCAACGCCTGCTAATCCTGCACCGATAACGGTAATTTTATCTTGCATTGATTATTTTTCCTTTTTGGTAACTTTTCTGCTTTCGCAATCAGAATTAAGGCAATAAGTGGTTTTACCTCTGCCCTTAATTAAATAGCCTCCGCACTTCTCACATAATTTTCCTGTGGGCAGACCGGGTGCTGCAAAATCACAATTCGGGAATGCAGAGCAACCATAGAATGCCTTACCTGTTTTCTTAGAAATTCTTTTTATTAGCTTTGCGCCACATTTGGGGCAAGGCTCTTTAATTTCATCCTCGGGCATTGGTTTTGTGTTTTTACATTCAGGATAGCCCGGACATGCTAAAAATTTTCCAAAGCGGCTGGATTTAATAACCATTATTCTGCCACACTTATCACAAACAACATCGCTTTCCTCAACAGGTAGCTTAACCCTTTTGCCTGTGAGTTCCTTTTCGGCATCCTTAAGCTCAACCGAAAAATCCTTATAGAAACTTTCCATAGCCTTAACCCAATTAAGTTCTCCTGCGGCAATATGGTCTAAATCGGCTTCAACATTAGCTGTAAATTTAACATCGATAATATTTTTGAAATGTTTAGCCATTAAATCCGAAACAACAATGCCAAGAGCTGTTGGTTTAAGAGATTTTTTATCCTTTTCTATATATTCACGCTGCAAAATATTTGCCATTATTGTAGCGTAGGTAGAAGGTCTTCCAATGCCGTTTTCTTTAAGAACCTGAATTAAGGTAGGCTCGGTATAACGAGCGGGCGGAGTTGTGAAATGCTGATCAGAATCAAGACTCTTTAATGATAAAACATCTCTCTCAAGCATTGTATCGGGAATAGCGCAATTATCTTCGCTTTCCTCATCCTTACCCTCTTCATACAAAACGGTAAAGCCATCAAACTTAACCGAATAACCTGATGCCTTAAAGATATAATCGGCGGCTTTAATATCTGCCGCAATTGTATTTTGAACACAATTAGCCATTAATGAAGCTACAAAACGGCACCAAATTAAGCGATAAACCTTATATTGCTCGCTTGTTAATGAATCCTTAATGCTATCAGGAGTTAAGAAAACATCGGTAGGACGGATAGCCTCGTGGGCATCCTGAGCGTTATCATCAGTTTTATAAAAACGGTCTGTTTTTGGAAGATATTTTTCTCCAAAAGCTGATGCAATATAATTCTTTGCCTGAGCCTTAGCCTCATTTGAAATGCGGAGAGAATCGGTACGCATATAGGTTATAAGACCAACCGTACCATGATTTGCAACATCAACACCTTCATAAAGCTGCTGAGCTACACGCATTGTTTTTTGACCTGTGAAATTGAGTTTACGCGAAGCCTCCTGCATTAGCGATGAGGTTATAAAAGGAGGTGCGGGTTTTCTATTTCTTACGCCTTTTTTAATGGCTTCAACGATATAATCAGCGCCATCCAAATCGGCTAAAATTTTATTAGCTGCTTCTTCATTTGGAATATCAATTTTATTACCCTTAGTATCGCCATAGAATTTAGCAACAAAAGATTTTCTGCCTGATAAAAGTTTTGCCGAAATTGACCAATACTCTTCGGGAATAAATGCTTCTATTTTCTTTTCTCTATCAACAATTAATTTAAGAGCAACACTTTGAACTCGGCCTGCTGATAAGCCGCTCTTAACCTTTTTCCAAAGGAACGGACTTAATTTATAGCCAACAATTCGGTCTAAAGCACGGCGCGCCTGCTGAGCATCAACCAAATCTAAATCCAATTTGCGCGGTTTAGCCATACCGTTTTCAACACCTGTTTTGGTGATTTCATTAAATCCAACGCGGTTTTCGGCATTTAAATCTAAACCTAAAATATTCGCAAGATGCCAAGAAATTGCTTCACCCTCGCGGTCAGGGTCGGTTGCGAGATAAACAAAATCGGATTCTGCAGCCGCTTCGCGGAGCTTTTTAATGGTTTCCTTTTTATTAGCAATTGTTTCATACTTTAACTCAAAATTATTCTCTATATCAACACCGAGTTTTGATTTAGGCAGGTCTCTTACATGACCGATAGATGCCATAACCTGATATTCGGCTCCAAGAATTTTTTTGATACTTTTAATTTTTGAGGGGGACTCAACAATTATAAGTTTAGACATTTCGCATCTCCTTAAAGTTAATTTACTAAACTATACTTACCACCCGGCAAGGCTTTTATGTATCCAAAGATTTCAAGCTCGGTTATTGCCGCGAGTAACTGTGAATTTGATAATGTAAGATTAGTAAGGTCATCAATATAAAAAATTTCCTTATCCAAATAATTATACACTATTTTTGCGTTATTTGAAAGATGTTCTTGAATAATTTTTTTATTAATTTTTTGAATTTCGGGTTCTTTTTTAGGTTTTTCAGGTTTTTTCACCGAAATCATATTAAGTTTTTTAGAATAAGCCTTCTCGGGTTTAATTTTATGTGGGTACAAAGGCAAATATTCGGTTATGATATCAGCGAGTTCAAGCAGAGGTTTCGCACCGTCTCTCAGCAATAAATTCGAACCCTTATAGTGAGAATCGGTAGGATTTCCCGGTATCACAAAAACATCTTTGCCACTTTCAATTGCAGCATTAGCAGTAATTAAAGCTCCGCTTTTTTCGGCAGCTTCTATAACAACTGTTCCAAGAGTAAATGCTGCCATAAGCCTATTTCTGATTGGGAAAGTGAATTTTGAGGCGTTATATCCCGGAGAAAACTCGGTTACCAACAAACCTGTTTCCCCAATTTTATCTCTTAGAGGTTTATTTTCTTTAAGATAATCAGAATCAATTCCTGAGCCTAAAAAGCAAATAGTATTGCCCGATACTGAAATTGCACCTAAATGCGCCGCTGTATCCGAGCCTAATGCTCCGCCACTCACAATGGTAAAACCACATAGAGCGAGCCTTGCAGATAAAGAAAACGCCGCCTTTTTACCATAATCGGTAACAAGTCTTGGCCCAACTATACAAATTGAAACCTCTTCCATAAGAAGATTGGTATTACCCACAGCATAAAGAACAACCGGAGCCGAAGAAATTTGTTTTAAACTATTTGGGAATAATTTTGAATTAAAAGGGATAATGGTTATTCCCTTTTTATCACACTCATTCTTTATCTCGTTTGCTTTAGTAAGACTTTTATTATTAAGTTTTTCAACAGTTTTTATGGGCAGTTCTAAGCCTAAAAAATCTTTTTTCTCTGCCTTAAAAACATTCTCCGCGGTTTTAAAATGCTCTAATATTTGCAAGGAATGTTTGTTGCCATATCCTAATGTATTTTGAAGCCAAAGCCAATAAATTATGCTCATTTTATTAGTTCCCACATAGCAATCGCGGCAGCAACCGAAGCATTAAGAGATTCCGCCTTACCGCTCATTTTGATGGTTATCTTTTCACACGCTTCAACGGTCTTTAAGGTTAAACCATTGGCCTCATTGCCAATTAAAATCGCAGAACCATCTGAAAAATTAACCTCTTCAATATTTTTTGCATCCTTTAATACACAGGCATATAATTTTAGTTTTGAATCAATTAATTCCTTTAAAAAATCTTCAAAAACAATAATCGGGAGGCGCAAAATTGTTCCCATTGAAGCTCTTATAACCTTTGGAGAATATGGATCGCAGGAGTTTTTAGAGATTATAATTCCTGAAACACCAAGAGCCTCAGCTGTACGAGAAATTGCCCCTAAATTAGTGGGGTCAGAAAGATTTTCTAAAGCAACATATCTGCCTTTTTTATCAATTTTAGAATTTGATTTTGGGATATTCACAACCGCTAAAACCCCTTGAGGATTTTCAGTATCGGCAATTTTTTCAAAAACATGCTCCGACACCATTACAAGATTTTCAGCATTTTTGCAAAGTGAATTTAAAACAATTTCGTTCTTTTCTGCAAATTTTTCGGTAAAAATAAGCGTGTCAAACCTAACCTCATTATCTGCACAATCGGTGCAAATACGAAGTCCTTCCACAATGCATTTACTCTGCTTTTCTCTTTCTTTAGCACTTGATTTAAGCTTAAAAAGCGACTTTATTAGCGGGTTTTCGCGGCTTGTAATGCTTTTAATCTCCATTAAAATCAAATTCCTTTAAAACAAATTCGCCCGTGAATTATCACGGGCGTAAAATTATTTCTCTAAAGCTTTTTTAGCATTCTTTGCAAGAGTTGCAAAGCCGGCAGCATCGTTTACAGCGAGGTCTGCCAACATTTTGCGGTTAATCTGAACGCCTGCCTTTTTAAGACCGTTCATAAAGGTAGAATAGTTCATACCATTGATTTTAGCCGCTGCTGAAATTCTGGTAATCCAAAGACGACGGAAATCACG
>JAZOQP010000007.1:0-6452 GCA_045656145.1 Acutalibacteraceae bacterium | reverse complement strand
CTTTTCCCCGATATGTGCGAAACCGTAATGAGTGAGAGCATTATCGGAAGGGCAAGAAAGGCCGGTAAAGTTCAAATCAATTGCATAAATATCCGCGATTTTTCGGGGAATAAACATAATAAGGTTGATGACACTCCTTATGGCGGCGGAATGGGTATGATTATGTCCGCTGAGCCTATATATTCTGCATTTAAAAGTCTTTATAATGAGAATGAAGAAAAGCCTTATTTAATTTACTTATCTCCAAAGGGTAAAACCTTTAAGCAGTCGGATGCTATTGACCTTTCTAAAAAAGAGCATATTGTTCTTCTTTGCGGTCATTATGAGGGCATTGATGAGCGAGTTATTGAAGAAATTGTTGATGCTGAAATTTCTATTGGCGATTTTGTTTTAACAGGTGGAGAATTGCCCGCTCTTACCGTTGCTGATGCTGTTTGCCGTATGCTTCCCGGTGTGCTTAGTGAAGATATTTGCTTTGAAGAGGAGAGCCATTTTGGCGGATTACTTGAATTTCCTCAGTATACCAAGCCTGCGGTTTGGAATGGTAGGGAAGTGCCTGAGGTTTTGCTTTCGGGACACCATGCAAATATTTCCAAGTGGCGAAGAGAAAAGTCTTTGGAAGAAACGCTAAAACGCCGCCCTGATATGTTAGAATCGGCTGAACTTTCAAAGGAAGATACAAAATATATAGCGCTTTTGAAATCTTCAGAACACGATATATAGTGAATCACCTAAAATTCATTAAAATATATGTCAATTTTCACAAATAGGGATATAACTTTTTGTTACTGTTTGTTGTAAAAATAGAAGTTTTTAATCAAATGTTGACATAAAAAATTTAATGGATATAATAAATAGTAGAAGTTAATTTGTAATTAAGTTTCAAAAGGAGATATCAATATGTGCGTTAAAGAAGTTTTAGTACAAAATCAGGTAGGCCTACATGCTCGCCCTGCAACATTTTTCATTCAAAAGGCTAATGAGTTCAAGTCTTCCATTTGGGTTGAAAAGGATGAACGCAGAGTAAATGCAAAAAGCTTGCTCGGTGTTTTATCGCTCGGAATTTTAGGTAACACCGAAATTCGCATTATTGCTGATGGTGTTGATGAAAAAGATGCTGTAGATTCTTTAATCAAACTTGTTGAATCCGGTTTTGTTGAATAATAAAATAATAAAAGAAAGACCTCAATGATTTTTCATTGAGGTCTTTTTTTATGCTTATTAACTAGTTTTTAAGACTTTGAATCGGGGCGGGGATTTGACCGCCGCGGGAAATGAATTTTAAAGGGGATTTAGTGTTAACCTTCATAACAGGTCCGCTACCAAGTAATCCTCCAAAATTAAGCTCTTCGCCAACCTTTTTGCCAATAGCGGGGATAACTCTTACAGCAGTTGTTTTGGAGTTAATCATACCGATAGCCGCTTCATCGGCGATAATTGCCGAAATAACTTCCTCGGGAGTGTCGCCCGGAATATTTATCATATCAAGACCAACGCTGCAAACGGCGGTCATAGCCTCTAACTTTTCAATAGTTAAAACTCCAGCTCTTGCGGCATCAATCATACCGGCATCTTCTGTAACGGGAATAAAAGCGCCCGAAAGACCGCCAACGCGGGAAGAGGCCATAACTCCGCCCTTTTTAACGGCATCATTGAGCATTGCAAGTGCGGCGGTTGTTCCGCAAGCACCGCACATCTCAAGTCCTATTTCTTCGAGAATATGCGCAACGGAATCGCCAACAGCGGGGGTAGGGGCAAGGGATAAATCAACAATGCCAAAAGGAACTCCGAGGCGGTTTGAAGCCTCGCGGGCAACTAATTGACCCATTCGAGTGATTTTAAATGCAGTTCTTTTAATTAATTCTGCAACTCCTGTTAAATCAAGACCCTCAGAATTTTTAGCCAATGCAGCTCTAACAACACCGGGGCCAGACACACCAACATTTATAACGCAATCGGCTTCGCCAATACCATGAAAAGCGCCTGCCATAAATGGATTATCTTCAGGCGCATTACAAAATACAACGAGTTTAGCAGCGCCAATGCAGTTGTTATCCTTAGTAAGCTCTGCAGCTTTTTTAACAACCTTGCCAATCATAGCAACGGCATCCATATTAATTCCTGCTTTGGTTGAACCTATGTTAACCGAAGAGCAGATGTGTTCGGTTTTAGCAAGTGCTTCGGGGATGCTTTCGATAAGCTCTTTATCTCCTGCGGCAAAACCTTTGCCAACAAGAGCGGAATAACCGCCTATGAAGTTTACTCCAACCGTTTGAGCAGCCTTTTCAAGAGTTAAGGCAAATTTAACAGGTTCTTTTTTATCGCATGCCGCTAAAATATTTGCAATAGGTGTAACTGAAATACGCTTATTGATAATCGGAATACCAAGTTCTCTTTCAATTTCACAGCAAACAGGAACCAAGTTCTTAGCAGTCTTGGTTATTTTATTATAAACCTTTTCGCAAGCCTTATCTATATCGGGGTCGATACAATCTAAGAGGGAAATTCCCATTGTAACGGTTCTAATATCAAGATTTTCATTTTCAATCATTGATATAGTTTCTAGAATATCGTTTGTATTAAGCATTTTATCACCTAAATTCTATGCATGGAATTAAATAAATCTTCGTGCATAACGTGTATTTTCATATTTATAGAGTTGCCGTATTTTTCCATATCCTCTGAAAAATCGGCAAATGAACCCTTCATTTCATCAACTTCGCCCACCATAATCATGCAAAACATACCCTGTAAAATTGATTGGGTAACCTCTGCAATATTAATGTTATATTCGGCGCATTTTGTAGAAATTTTTGCTAAAATTCCTACCGAGTCCTTTCCAACAACCGTAATAACTGCCTTCATTTTATATCACCTCAAGTATTTAATTGACAATATAATAACATATTAATTGTGTTTTGTAAATATATAGTAAAGTTTTTCTTTATTTTTATTAATATTTGTGATATTATATTATAAATGGAGGTAATGTTTATGAATACCAAACTTTTAAAATTATTAAATAAAAATGCAAGATACCCTTTAGAAAAACTTTCGGAAATGTTGGATATTTCGGTTCAGCAGGTAGCTAGTGATATAGATGAACTTGAAAGAGAAGGAATAATTCACGGTTACAAACCGATTATTGACTGGGAAAAGGTTGATAGCGTTATGGTATCAGCTATCATAGAACTTAAGGTAACTCCAAAATCGGGTCTTGGTTTTGAGGAGGTTGCTGAGCGCGTTATGAGATATAAAGAGGTTGAAAGCGTTTATCTTATGTCGGGCGGTTATGACCTTTGCGTTTTGGTTAAGGGAAAAACCTTCCAGCAGGTTGCTATGTTTGTTGCTAAGGAACTTTCAACCATAGATTCGGTTGTTTCAACCGCAACCCATTTTGTTTTGCGCCGCTATAAAGAGCAGGATGTTTGCCTTTTCGATGGCAATAGCGATGATAGGGGGATAATTTCTCTGTGATAGACTATTCAAAAATTTTAAATAAAACAGTAACAGAGATAAAGCCCTCTGGTATCAGAAAGTTTTTTGATATAGCAGAAAGTATGCAGGATGTTATTTCTTTAGGTGTTGGCGAGCCTGATTTCCCAACCCCATGGAATATTCGCGCAGCAGGTATTCGCACTCTTGAAAAAGGAAAAACCCGCTATACCTCTAATAAGGGACTTGATTTGTTAAGAAAAGAAATAACGAATTATATTGAAAGAAAATGCAATGTTAAATATAATCCGGATAATGAGGTTCTCGTAACGGTAGGTGGCAGCGAGGCTATAGATATGGCTATTCGCGCTCTTGTAAACCCCGGGGATGAGGTTATAATTCCTCAGCCGAGTTATGTTTGCTATGAGCCTATTGTTCGTCTTGCAGGCGGTGTTCCTGTTATTATAGAAACTAAGGCTGAAAATGATTTTAAGGTAACAAAGCCGGAACTTACCAATGCATTATCAGATAAAACCAAGGTTTTAATTTTACCATATCCTTGCAACCCCACAGGTGCAATTATGGAAAAGGAAGACCTTGAGGATATAGCTAATGTTTTGGAAAACACAAATGTTTTTGTGATTTCGGATGAGATTTATTCCGAACTCACATTTGGCGGCAAAAAGCATGTGTCGATTACTTCGGTTGGAAATATGAAGGAGAGAACCATTTTAATTAATGGTTTTTCTAAATCATTTTCAATGACAGGTTGGCGCTTAGGCTTTGCTTTAGGACCAAAAGAAATTTTATCTCAGCTAACCAAAATTCATCAGTTTGCCATTATGTGTGCCCCAACCCTTTCGCAATATGCTGCAGTTGAGGCTCTTAAAAACTGTGATGATGCGGTTTTGGAAATGCTGGAGGAATATGATTCTCGCAGAAAATTAATCGTAAATGGCTTTAATTCTATTGGTCTTACATGTAGAGAGCCTAAAGGTGCTTTCTATGCATTTCCTTCAATTAAATCTACAGGTATGACAAGTGATGAGTTTTGCGAAAAACTCTTAATGTCTAAAAAAGTGGCTATTGTTCCCGGTACCGCGTTTGGTCTTGGTGGCGAAGGCTTTGTAAGAGCATCATATTGCTATTCGGTTGAGCATATTTCAGAAGCCATTAAGCGAATTGGAGAGTTTTTAAAAGAAATAGGGTGAAAACTTGGAATTAACCGCAAAAACCTATGCTAAAATTAATTTAACACTTGATATAATAGGCAAGCTTGATAATGGATATCATCTTGTTGATATGCTTATGCAGTCGGTTAGTCTTTATGATACAGTAAAGGTTAAAAAGACTGATATGGGTATTAAAGCCTTTTCATCCAATGAAACACTTGGCGGAGAAGAGGATATTACCTATAAAGCAGCGCAGATGTTTTTTGAAGAAAGCGGTATTCAAGCAGGCGCCCAAATTACAATCGAGAAGAATATACCTTTAGCAGCAGGACTTGGCGGCGGAAGTTCAAATGCTGCTGCGGTGCTTTTGCTTTTAAATAAGCTTTATAATGAACCTTTAAATGAGTTAGAACTTAAATCGATCGCATTAAAACTCGGTGCCGATGTCCCTTTCTTTTTAGAGGGTGGAACCTCTCGCGCAGAGGGTATTGGAGAAAAACTCACGAAATTACCTAATATGCCTGATTGTTTTATAGTTATTGCGAAAGATGGAATAAAAAAGTCCACTAAATATATGTATTCGGTGGTTGACTCTGAGGATATTTCTTTGTTTCGTCCTAATACTGCTAAGGCTATCAAGGCGTTAGAAGAAAATAATCTTGATTTACTTTCTCAAAATATTAAGAATGTATTTTCGGCGGCATGGGGAAGAAGCGTTGCTCAAGATATACTATCAAAAAACAATGCCTTATCGGTGGGACTAAGTGGAAGCGGACCTTCCTATTTTGCCATTTATGAAAATAGAGAAGATGCCGAAAAAACTCTTTCCCTCCTAAAAGAAAATAACATCACAGCCTTTTTAACCGTTCCAACAAAAAAAGGAATTGAAATTGAATAAAAAATAAAAATTTCGCCAATATTTCCCTTGAAAAAACTTTCAAGGGAGATTTTTTATGAAAAAAGAAAAATTTAAGATTTTGAGATTAGCGGTGATTTTAGCATTGGTTTTCGCACTTCTTATTTCATCTGTTAAATTTGAAGCAGGTTGTGAAGAATTAAAAGAAAATGTTTTAAGGCTTCATATTAAAGCCAATTCAAACTCTGTCGACGACCAAGAATTGAAATTAAAGGTAAGAGATGAAATACTTAAAGTGAGTGCAAGCGATTTTAAAACTGCCAATAACACAAATGATGCCTTACTTATAGCAGAAGAGAATATAAATTTATTTAAGAAAGTTGCAGACAGGGTAATTAAGGAAAATGGTTATTCTTATAGTACAAGAGTGAAAATAGAAAAAACCTATTTTAAAACCCGAGAATATGATAATTTCACTTTGCCTGCTGGATGGTATCAAGCGCTTTGCATAGATATAGGGGAGGCAAAAGGAGAAAATTGGTGGTGTGTTATGTATCCCGCAGTTTGCATATCGGCTTCAACCGATTTTAAAACACTCGGAAACAACGCTCAAAATGTGGCAAGCGGCAAGCAAAAATACGTTTTTAGGTTTAAAATAGTGGAAATATTCGAAGAAATTAAAATTTTTTTGAAAAAATGTAAATAATGCTTGCATTTTCTTTAGTTTTGTGGTATTATTCTATTGTTAATGAAATTTAGAAAGGGGTGGCACTATGAAACAGGGTATTCATCCTACCTATGAAAAGACTGTTGTTAAGTGTGCTTGTGGCGCTGAGTTCGAAACTCGTTCGACTAAGAAGGAAATCCATCTTGATATCTGCTCAAAATGTCATCCGTTCTTTACAGGCAGACAGAAACTTGTTGATACAGGCGGACGTGTTGATAGATTCAACAAGCGTTTTGGCTTAAAATAAGTTTAAAAGTATACC
>JAZOQP010000006.1:0-7049 GCA_045656145.1 Acutalibacteraceae bacterium | reverse complement strand
GTGGAAAAGGGGAGGGTTTTGCCGAAAATATAATCCCAACTGCTATATTCCTTAGCGGTTTTCTCAATTGCCTTTTCATCCAAATTAATGTTGCTTTCGGCAATTAAACCGAATTCCTTTTGGAAGGCTTTTATAAGCGCTTTTTTCATAAGTTGCGGATTGATTTCGGGGTTAATTTCATTAAGGCTTATAACCCTCGAATTTACCGATTTTACACCCTTGGCTTCCAGCTTTTCTTTGTTAGGCGTTAGGTATTTGCCTACCGCCTCTAAGGTGCTAGTAAGCAACAGAGTGCCATGATGAAGGCTTTTTCTGTTAGTATGCAAAAAGGCATTACCTGAAAACTTTTTATTCTCGGTTATTATATCGTTTCTTCCCGAAATTTCAGCATTAATCTGAAATTCCTTCAAGGCGTTTATGACAACATTAAAATTTCTTTCCAAACTATAGTTTTCTTTATTTGCAATAAAGGTGAAATTGAGATTTCCCTTATCGTGAAAAACGGCACCGCCGCCTGTGTTTCGACGCATAACAAAACCACCCGATTTAAGAAAAGCCTCGCAGTCTATTTCTTTCCAAGGGTTTTGATTTTTACCTATTACCACCGTGTTATCATTCTGCCAAAGATAGAGAATAATCGAATTATCGGGCAAATTATCGAATAAAAATTTTTCGGTGGCGAGGTTTAGATAGGGGTCAAAAAGACCACTTTCGTAAACGAATAATTGTGAAATCACAGTCATCACCTACCCATATTATAAATTAAATATTAATAATAGTCAATTTATATTGTAAAAACCATTCTTTTTTTTGTAAAATACATTGACTCGCCAAATTAATTGTAGTACAATATATTATGTATCAATATTTTTATAATATTTTATAAAAAATAGAAGTGTTTTTTAGCATTTCTTTAAGGAGGGTTTTATTTTGGCAAATGCAGTAATTATGCCAAAGGCCGGTATAACAGTTGAAAGCTGTATAATCGGCAACTGGGAAAAGAAGGTTGGAGATGAAGTTAAAATAGGAGATATCCTTTTTACTTATGAAACCGACAAGGCAAGTTTTGAATGCGAATCAACAGCAGAAGGAACCTTGCTTGAAATTTTCTTTAATGATGGTGATGAGGTTCCGTGCCTTGTGAATGTTTGCGCTATTGGTAATAGCGGAGAGGATTGTTCTGCGCTTCGCCCTGATGGTGCGGCTGAGGCGGAAGAGGCTCCCACTGCAGCAGAGCCTGAAGCAAAGGTTGAGGCTCCTGTAGTTGTAGCCGAGTCTACCGCTGTGGAGGGCGAAAAATCCGCAATTTCTCCAAGAGCTAAAAAGCTTGCCGATAGAGCAGGCGTTGATGCTTCAATGGCTACCCCCACAGGACCTAACGGTAGAATTATTGAGCGTGATGTAAGAGCTATTATGGATAATGCTCCCGCATCTGCTCCTGCAAAGGCTGCAGCACCTGTGAAAGTGGCTGAAGAAGAATATAAGGATGTTAAGTTTAGCGGCATTAGAAAGGCCATCAGCAAAACAATGCATACCTCTCTTTCCACTATGGCTCAGCTTACCCATAACACAAGCTTCGATGCTTCGGCAATCCTTGCTTACAGAAAGCAGTTAAAGGCTATGGGCGGTGAATATGCAGGAATCACTCTTGGCGATATCGTGCTTTATGCTGTATCGCGTACACTCTTAAACCACCCCGACCTAAATGCGCATATGCTTGATGATAACACTATAAGACTTTTCTCACACGTAAACCTAGGCGTTGCAGTTGATACTCCTCGCGGTCTTATGGTACCCACCATATTCCATGCCGATGAAATGAGCCTTTTGGAAATTTCAAAGGCTGTAAAAGAATTAGCGGCTGAGTGCCGTGAGGGTAATATAAGTCCTGATAAATTATCAGGTGGTTCATTCACAGTTTCAAATCTTGGAAATCTTGGTGTTGAATCCTTTACCCCCGTTATTAATCCTCCGCAAACAGGTCTCTTAGGCGTTTGCACAACAACAGATAGAGTTCGCAAATCATTAGATGGCGGCATTGAGATTTATCCCGCTATGGGCCTCAGCCTTACATACGACCATCGCGCAGTTGATGGTAGCCCTGCGGCTCGTTTCCAAAAAGAACTTGGCGAAAACCTAGAGAATTTCACCGTTCTTCTTGCTAAATAGGAGGCAATATAATGGAAATTTTTGATTTACTCGTTTTGGGCGGCGGCCCCGGCGGATATCTTTGCGCCGAGCGTGCGGCTCAGGGTGGAATGAAGGTTGCAGTTTTTGAAAAGAAGGCGCTTGGCGGCACCTGTCTTAATGAAGGCTGTATCCCCACCAAAACATTGCTTAATTCTTCTAAAATGTATCGCCATGCGAAAGAAAGCGAAGCTTTCGGCGTTACGGCTGAAAATGTAAATTATGATCACGCTAAAGTAATTGAGCGTAAAGATTCGGTTGTTAAAACCTTGGTTGCAGGCGTTGGCGCCACAATGAAGGCAAATAAGGTTACCGTTGTTAGCGAAAATGGCGTAGTTGCAGGTAAAACTGCAGATGGCTTTAAGATTGATACCGAAAAGGGAAGTTATATTGGTAAGCGCCTTGTTATTGCAACAGGCTCTGAAACGGTAGTGCCGCCCGTACCTGGACTTAAAGAGGGACTTGAGAGTGGCTTTGTTCTTACCAACCGCGAGGTTTTGGATGAGAAAAAGTTACCGGAAAGCATTGTTGTTATCGGCGGCGGTGTAATTGGTCTTGAAATGGCTTATTATTTCGCAAGCGTTGGCACCAAAGTAACCGTTATCGAAATGATGCCCAAAATCGCCGGTGCAACCGATAGTGATATCTGCAAGGTTTTAACCGATGCATTCTCTAAGCGTTCAATGGATTTCAAACTTTCCTGCAAGGTGCTCGAGGTTAAAAAGGATAGCGTTATTTATGAAGAGAATGGCGAGAAGAAGGAACTTAAATGCGATAAGGTTCTTTTATCTGCAGGTCGCAAACCCTCAACCGCAGGAATCGGCCTTGAAACACTTTCTCTCGATATGGATAGAGCTGCTATTAAAACCGATAGATTCCTTTGCACCAATGTTTCGGGAGTTTACGCTATAGGCGACTGTAATGGTAAACTTATGCTCGCCCACACAGCCTATAGAGAGGCTGAGGTTGCCGTTAACCATATGTTAGGTATTCGCGATGAAATGCGTTATGATGTAATTCCCTCGGTGATCTATACCGACCCCGAAGTTGCAAGCGTTGGTCTTTCAAAAGAAGCGGCCGAAGAAAAGGGAATGAAGGTAAAAGAAATTAAGTTGCCTATGTCTTATGCAGGCCGTTATCTTGCCGAAACAAACGGTGGCAAAGGCTTTATAAAGATAGTTGTTGATATCGATAAGAAGCGCCTTGTAGGTTGCCATATGGTAGGCTCCTATGCTTCCGAAATTATTATGACAGCTACCATGATGGTCGATACCGAGCTCACTCCGGCAAGACTTCAAAAATTAGTATTCCCGCACCCAACCGTTGCGGAGATTATACGTGAAGCAATATTTCACATTTAATAAATAGGGGGAAAATAAAATGCCAAAAAGTTTATATGTAGACCCGTTTGAAATGCGTAAAGCGGGTAAAATTAAGTTTAAGGATATTCCTGTTAACACCTATAATAAAACAATTAAGGATGAGCGCGGAAAGTTCAGCGATGATGATTTGGTAAGAATCTATCGCGATATTACCGTTCTTAGAGAATTTGAATCAATGCTCAACCTTATTAAAACTCAGGGTGTTTATAACGGCATTGAAACCACATATCCCGGCCCTGCCCACTTATCAATCGGTCAGGAAGCCGCTTGCGTTGGTCAAGCCTATCTTTTAGACCAGAATGACTTTACATTTGGCTCACACAGAAGCCATTCTGAAATTTTAGCAAAGGCTCTTTCTTGTATTCATAAGTTAAGCGAAAAAGAGTTAATGACCATTATGGAGGGCTTCCTTGGAGGTTCTGCTTTAAGAGCAACCGAAAAACTAGGCCCTGTTGATGATGTTAAGGAACTCGCTATTCGCTTCATTCTTTACGGAACACTTTCTGAAATTTTCGCTCGTGATACAGGCTTCCATAAAGGTATGGGCGGCTCAATGCATGCCTTCTTCTTGCCCTTTGGTATCTATCCCAATAATGCTATTGTTGGTGGCTCGGCAGCTATCGCAACAGGTGCTGCTTTGTTTAAAAAGGTAAACGATAAGCAGGGTATAGTTGTTTGTAACTCAGGTGATGGCTCTATGGCTCGTGGTCCTGTTTGGGAGGCAATGAACTTTGCTTCTATGGATCAGTTCCATAAGCTTTGGGAAAATCATAATGGCGGAATGCCCATTCTTTATAATGTATTCAATAACTCCTATGGTATGGGTGGCCAGACTAATGGCGAAACAATGGGTTATGATATGCTCGCTCGTATCGGCTCAGGTGTAAGCCCTACTCAGTTCCATGCTGAAAGAATTGATGGTTTCAATCCTCTTGCAGTTATTGATGCAATGGAAAGAAAACTCAAGATTTTACGCGCAGGCGAAGGCCCTGTTATGCTCGATACCGTTACATATCGTTTCTCAGGCCACTCAACTTCCGACCAGAATGCATATCGTACCAAGGAAGAAATCGATGCATGGCTTGAGCAAGACCCGATTATTACCTATCGCAAGGGTCTTATCGATGCAGGCGTTACTACCGATAACAAGATTGAAGAAATCCTCGCAAAAACAAGCGAGCGCATGACCATGATTTGCAAGGCTGCTTCCGACCCGAAAATCAGCCCCTATGTTGATTTCAAGGCAGACCCTGCGGTTGTTGAGCGCCTTATGTTCTCAAATGAGAAGGTAGAGAAGTTTGATGATCGCGAGCCTGAGGTTAATATGCCGCTTAATGAGGTTCCCGCATATAAGAAGTTAAAAGAAAAAGAGCGTTGCCCAATCGTTAACGGCAAGCCTGTTTCGAAAATGAAACTCTTTAATCTTCGTGATGCTCTTTCTGAGGTTATTTATGACCGCTTCTATGAAGATCCAACCCTTATTGCTTATGGTGAAGACTGTCGCGATTGGGGTGGCGCATTCGCAGTATATCGCGGTATGATGGATGCTCTTCCGCATAACCGCCTCTTCAATGCTCCTATTGCCGAAGCCGCAATTGTAGGATCTGCTGTTGGTTATGCTCTTTCGGGCGGCCGCGCTTTAGTTGAGCTTATGTATGCCGACTTTATCGGTTGCGCAGGCGATGAAATCTTTAACCAGATGTCTAAATGGCAGGCAATGTCTGCTGGCATTCTTAAAATGCCTGTTGTTCTTCGCGTGTCGGTTGGCTCTAAATATGGTGCTCAGCACTCTCAGGATTGGACCGCGCTTTGCGCTCATATCCCGGGCCTTAAGGTTTGCTTCCCTGCAACTCCTTGGGAGGCTAAGGGCTTAATGGAAACCGCTCTAAAGGGAACAGACCCTGTTGTATTCTTCGAAAGTCAGAGAATTTATGATATCGGCGAGCAGTTCCATGAAGGCGGCGTTCCTGCAGAGCGTTATGAAATTGAGTTTGGCGATGTTAACAAGGTAAGAGATGGTAAGGATGTTACCATTTTAACCATCGGCGCTGCTCTTTATCGTGCGGTTGATGCCGCAAAACAGTTAAGCGAAAAATATGGTATGGAAGCCGATGTAATCAACCTCCATTCCTTAGTTCCGCTTGATTATACCAAGATTATTGAATCGGTTAAGAAGACAGGTAGGGTAGTGCTTGTATCCGATGCTTGCGCTCGCGGCTCCTTCTTAAATGATGTTGCTAAGAATATCACCGAGCTTTGCTTCGATGACCTTGATGCACCACCTGTTGTAGTTGGCGCTCGCAACTGGATAACTCCTCCCTTCGAGTTTGATGAATATTTCTTCCCACAGGCAGGTTGGATTATCGATGCTATCCATGAGAAGTTAGTTCCGCTACCCGGTCATATCGTTGAAAACGGTTGCACCGAAGCAGAAACCTATCGCCGCGCTAAAGAGGGCGTATAATGCAAATTTTAAGAACCGCAAATGCCGGAGTGCTTCTTGAAATAGATGGAGTGAAGCTTTTGCTTGATGGTGTTTGCGGTGAAATCCCCCCTTATAGTAAAACACCTGAAAATATAAAAAAAGATTTATATGATAAGGATTTAGATGTTGTGGCATTTACTCATTTTCATCAAGACCATTTTGATAGTGAGTTTGCTAAAGCTTCTGAAGCAAAAGGGAAAAAGGTTTTATCTCCTGAAAATGCTGAGATAATTAAGCTTAAGAATCTAGAGATAATTCCTTTTAAAACCCGCCATATAGGCAAAAGTGAATCCGAGCATATAAGCTTTATAATCAAAGGGAGTAAAACTATTTGGTTTATGGGCGATGCCGCCCCTGTAACAATTAAGGGTATGCAAGAATTCCCAAAGCCTGATGTTTTGTTTGTGCCGTTTGCATATTTGAACTCAGAGCCTTCCTTAAACATCACGAAATCGGCAAAGGCTGATAATATCATTCTTTTGCACACTCCCGAAAGGGAAAAAGATTGTTTGGGAATTTGGGAAAATGTTGAAAAAACTATAATTAATGAAGAAAACATTTATTTAATTAATTTAGGTGAAACCCTGGAATTATAGCGTTTAAAAAAGCCCGAGCAGCTAATTTGGTTGCTCGGGCTTTTAAATATTAAAAAATTTGCCAATGTATTCTTAAAAGTTGGCAAAATTTTTAATTGACAAAGGTCTTGTTTTTTGATATATTAATCTTGGCAAATAATTATAAAAAAGGAGTAAAAAACTATGAAAAAATTATTAAGTTTGCTAATTGTTCTCGCAGTTATGCTCGGTACCTGCATTATGGGTATCGGCTCAGCAGCTTTAGCTGTTGAAACAAGTCCCGATTCCGACTTCATCGCTTTTGATGGCGTTATTGAAGAATATATCGGACCCGGTGGTGTGGTAGTTGTTCCTTCAACTATCGAAGGTGAGCCGATTTATGAAATCGCTGCCTATGCATTTGCAAATAACCCAGATATT
>JAZOQP010000005.1:0-58152 GCA_045656145.1 Acutalibacteraceae bacterium | reverse complement strand
GAAATATGAGCCTGAAAAATTAGGAGAATATATTGCAAAATATCGCCCTAATCACATCAATTCCATCCCCGCTTATTGGGAAGCATTGCTCGAAATTGAAAACATTAAGAGCATAGATTTTTCTTGCTTAAAAAATTGCTTTTATGGCGGCGAAGCAATGAATACCAAAAAGGAAGAAGAAATCAACGCCTTGTTTGCAGAATGCGGAGCTACTATTAAATTGTCTAAGGGTTTAGGATCTACAGAAATGGTTAGTGCGGCAACCGCAGCATATCCTGATTGCAATTTGCTTGGTAGTGTAGGTATCCCTCTTGCAAAGGTTAACTGTAAAATTGTCGATCCGGAAGATAAAAATGTAGAATTAATCTACAATCAAGAGGGTGAAATTTGTTTTTCTGGACCGCAATTAATGATCGGATATTATGAAAAGCAAGATGCAACCGATGAAATTATCCACTTGCACAAAGACGGAGAACGTTGGATACATACGGGCGATTTAGGATATTTGAATGAAGATGGTGTGCTTTTCGTCAGCGGTCGAATCAAACGGATTATTATGACTAAAGGTAACGACGGCGTTGTTACAAAAATGTTCCCTGACCGCATAGAAAAAGTTGTTCTTATGCATTCGTCAGTAGGCTTGTGTTGCGTCATAGGTGTTGCCGATCAGCAGAGAATTAACTACCCTAAAGCGTGTATCGTGTTAAATGAAGGTTGCGAATATACCGAAACTTTAGAAAACGAAATCAAAGAACTGTGTGGCCAAAACCTACCTGAATATATGATTCCTTGCGAAATTGCAGTATATAAAGATTTTCCGAGAACAACTCGAGGCAAAGTCGATTACCGTGCACTTGAAAAAGAAGCAGAGAAAATATAAGGAGCAAAAATTATGCAAACAGAAAAGAAACTGACGGGTTATCCGTCTATAGATAAACCTTGGTTGAAATATTACACAGAAGAAGCAATCAATGCTACTATGCCTGAGTGTACGATGTTCAAGTATCTTCAAGATAGCAATAAAGAACATCTAAACGATATTGCACTTCAATATTTCAACCGCAAAATTTCGTTTCACGAAATGTTTGAAAATATAGAGAAAGCGGCAAAAGCGTTTGCATCTGTTGGTATAAAGAAAGATGATATTGTCGTTATGGCAACAGTTACAACACCGGAAACCATCTATGCCGTTTATGCCTTAAACCGTATAGGTGCTGTTGCTAATATGGTAGATCCGAGAACAAGCACAGAAGGTATCAAAGAGTACATTGTGGAAGTTAATGCAAACTTTGTTTTGTGCATTGACGTTGCATACCCTAAAATCGAAAAAGCTATTAACGGAACTGCTGTCAAAAAGATTATCATTACATCTCCCGCAGACTCATTGCCACAACCTAAAAAGTTTATTTTTAATGTTGTAAATAAAATAAAAGGTAATGTACCTAAGTTAGGAAGCAATTGTATTCTTTGGGCGGATATGATTGCCAATGGGCAAGATTCGATCTATGCAGTTGCTGAATATCAGCCTAATATGTGCTGCGTAATTGAGCACACCGGAGGTACGACAGGTCTGCCGAAAGGCGTTATGCTAACTAACGATAACTTTAATTCTGCAGCCGAGCAAATTAAAAATTCTCCCTTACGCTTGGAACGTCAGGACCGCTTTTTAAATATTATGCCGCCGTTCATTGCTTATGGTATGGTTTTGGGTATTCACATCGCATTGACACACGGTTGGGAGTCTATCATTATTCCTAAATTCGACCCGAAAGATTTTGCCGACTTAATTCTCAAGTATCAACCTGCAGGCATAATGGGTGTGCCTACATATTTTGAGGGATTGATGGATGAACCCAAGATTAAAGGTAAAGATCTTTCTTGTATTAAGGTTGTTCTTGTTGGTGGCGACAAGGCTTTGGTTGAGTTTGAAAAGAAAGTTAATACTTTCTTTGCTGAACATAACGCTGACATTCATTTGAGCAAAGGCTACAGTATGACCGAAGCGAGTGCAACAGCCACATTTGCTTTTGAAGAAATTAACAAACCCGGTAGTGCGGGCATTCCTTTCGCACAAACTATCGTAGCAGCTTTTGATACCGAAAGTGGTAAAGAATTATCGTTTGGCGAATCAGGTGAAATGTGTATTTGCACACCTACTATGATGGCAGGATACTATGGCAAGCAAGAAGAAACTGACAAGGTAATCAAAAAGCATTCAGATGGTAGAATGTGGATTCATTCGGGTGACTTAGGCTATGTTGATGAAGATGGTTGTGTCTACATTAACGGTCGTTTGAAAAGAATGATTATCCGCTATGATGGATTCAAAGTGTTTCCTCCGTTTATCGAGGATGTCGTTTCAATGCACAGCGCAGTAGAAACTTGTTGTGCAGTGGGCACGGTTGATAAAGATCACGTGCAAGGACACCTGCCTATAGTTTTTGCAGTTCTGAAAGATGGTTGTACTGCAAATGCGGTAAAGGAAGAATTGTTTGAACTTTGTCAAAAGGAATTGCCTGAATATGTGCAACCGGTTGATTTTATCTTCATTGATAAAATGCCACTAACCCCGATTGGCAAAGTCGATTACCGTGCACTTGAGAAAAAAACGGAGAAAATATAAGGACATACAATATGGAATTCAAAAATTTCTTTTCTAAATCAAAACAAAAGTTCACGCATAAAAAAATACGCAATTATCGTAAAAATTATTTATATGTGAATGTGGATGAAGTACAACTGCAAAAAATTTATACATCAAATTGGCCTTTCTATTTAAAACTGATTCTAATCCCAACATCAATTATAGGGATTGCAATGCTAATGATTGAAATGTTTTGCTCAGATCCCGAATATATTAACTCCATTGTTGTTGGAATTTTAGGAGGACACCTTGCTTCGGTTGTAGTAACTTGGCTTACTGATGTAAACGACTGCAAAAACAAAACACTGGAGAGAATGCGTTTTCAGCATGTTTATTTTTCTAACTTGCTTGAAATTTGCGGTGGTTTTGTTTACTTTAATATTGCATATTTAGCAAAGAATTATCCCGAAAAATGCAAAGAAGAATTGCAAAATTCAAAAGAGAGTTTTAAATATTTTAAAGGTCATCCTTGGCAGTATTGGTGTTCAATGCTGAACGACATATTGCAAGAAAAATACCCATTTGAAGTTATTATAGATGATGAACTAAGCAAAGCATGGATAACAACAGATTCTTCAAAATATACTGGAATAGAATTTGATGTTATGGAAAAACACATAGAGAAGGAAGCTGAAATATATTGTTCTGATTTTTTTGATGAAAGCGACTTTCTGGAGCGTGCAAGTAATGTAGTATTCACGTATAGAAATTCTTTACCAGAAGTTTATGTTAACGATTATATTTACAATCTGCAGCTAAATATCGTTAATAAATTGTTAAATTTAATCGCAGAATATGTTTCTTGTGTAAAAGAAAAAAGATATATAGATTTTTGGAATGCTAATCATAATGTTTTACATTTAATCAATGCCTTAACAAAAGAATTATATCCTTTTTGTGGTCTAAGAGAAACCGAGCATATTTATCATATAAATTATTATGAAAACGATAATATCCGCGTTTCATTTGATAGTTTGGACGAATATATAGATGATAGTGAAGATGCAATATATGGTTATGTTCGAAGAAAGGAATATCGAAAACTCAAAAAGCAGAAAAAATATAACGAGTTGTTTAGAAAAGAAAATCAATTTTCATTAGATAACGGATGGAGATAGAATTACGGCTACCACTTTGAAAATGGTAGCCGTAGTTTTTTTATGCATATATTAAATCGTTATTTACTATTTCTGTGGCTCTGCTACGGATGTTGTTCATACGTTCAACCCACTCCATTTGATTGTCTGCTTTAAGTTTTTCCGTCACGCCCTCACGCTCTGCTATCTGTTTTACGAGCCGAAAAAACATATCTTCAGCCTGCTTATCGAGATCAGAGAGGTATCCGTTTAATTTTCCGCTTGTCAGCAGATTAAAGTATAATACCTTGCGGTTTTGCTTGATATACCGTAAGTGCCGCTGTCCCCATACACCGATAGGCTGTTGTTCTTCCTCTGGCAACATCAAACAAGGAATGTAATAGTCGCCTTGTAGTTCGTACCAAAGACCGTTCTTTTCATCATAAATAACCTTTTCCATAATCACGCCTCCTTATAGATTACCTTGAATTTCTTCTGCTTTGCATCAATAATCTTCAGTAAAACCTCATCTACCGCATCGGTGTACTTGCCGTTGGCGATCAAACTGTTCCGCATTTCATTCAGGCAGTTCACAACCACCCGTCGTTCAAAATCATCAAGTGCTATGTAATACTTCTTATCTCGCATATCGGTCACTCCTTCAGCAAGTCTTGAAATGGGGTATCGGTTACAACAAAGGTATCGTATGTAAAGTTTGCTCCCAAGCGAAACCCCATCATAAAACTGTCGAGATTGGATTCGCCGTTGACTACGCCCCAAGCGTTTACAAACTCAAGAAATTTCTTTTTACTTTCGCCCGAAAGGCTCTCGGTTAGATAGCCTTCGTTTAGCATTAAGATTTCCATCTGCTTTTGAACAGTTTTGTTCTGTTTCGTGCTACGAGCCTGTGGATCTAAATTACCATAATAAAACTCTTCTATAAATTTTAACATCAGTATTTTCTCCTTTTTTGTGTATACAACTCATCTTGTATATACATTTTATATTATTATTTTTGAAAACACCAATGTGCCGATTAGGTACGGTAGAAATATATGTGTGATTGTCGGTTGTTTTAAGTTTAGTTTCTCGAATCCGTTAAGAACAACCGCACCAAAAAAAGGGTTGGTCCATCGGACTAACCCTTTATTTTTTTATAAAGACGGGACTTGAAGCCTAAGAGGGTTTCAGCGTAAAGAAAACAGTTCGGTGAACTGTTTTTAGCTGAAAGGTGTGCAGGCGGGTACCGAATGCGAAGCGTTGGGTCGCCAAGCAGGGCAAGGTTGCGAAGCAAAATTGCGTCCCGTCACTCGCACCAAAAAAAGGGTTGGTCCATCTGAACAAGTCCAGTAAAAACGGACAATAACAAAAAGGACCTCCTATGGTAGAATTAAAACAACTACCATAGGAGGTATTTTTATGCCAAGACGAAAAGGAACACTCAATACGCCACAAAAAATAATTGATGAGATAGTTAGAAAGCATCACGAAGGGGAATCGATTAAATCATTAGCAGAAAAGTATAACAAGCCATTTAAAACCATAAAAAACATGAGTACTAGGGAAAATAATAAATTGCGTAACCATAATGTTCCCAAGCAACGAGGAAAAAAGCCAGCAAAGACATTGCAAGAGTATAAATATGAAAACAAAAGATTAAAGATGGAAAATGAACTGTTGCGGGATTTTCTCTTGCTCACAGAAAGGAAGTGAGGACAAGCGTAAAATATATGGTAATCTACCGTCACAAAGATAAATATTCAATTAGTGAAATGTATAGATTTTTCAATGTGTCAAGAAGCGGATACTATGGTTATGTATCACGATTGAATATACCCGCATGGGATTTGCCATTGGCTGAGAAGATAAAGGAATGTCAAGAAAAGTGTGGTAGAACCTACGGTTACCGTAGGGTTCATATATGGCTTGAAAGAAACGGTATTTATCGCAATCCAAAGACAGTGCTAAGGGTTATGCAGAAATATGGGTTATTGTCGGTAATCAGAAGAAAGAAATATCGTAATTATGGAGAATATCTGCACAAATATCCCAATTTGTTGAATAGAGATTTTTCTGCCCAAAGGCCAAATCAAAAATGGGTTACGGATATTTCGTATATACATACAAAGCAAGGTGTATTGTACCTTTCTGTAATTAGAGATTTATATGACAATAGTATTGTTGCCTACAAAACAGGCACAGAGCAAAACATTAACCTAGTGTTAAGCACTATCCGAGCCGCCAAGAAAAAAGAGAAGGTCACCGCAGAGCTGCAACTCCACAGTGACCAAGGCTTTCAATATACATCCACAGCATATTTTAAGCTAACTCAATCTTACGGCATAACGCCGTCAATGTCAAGACGTGGTAATCCGTATGACAATGCTTTAGCTGAAAATTTCTTTTCCATACTTAAAACGGAATGTATATACCGTGCAAAACTTCAGACCTATGAGGAGGCTCGCCTCCTCATAGGTGAATACATCCATTTTTACAACAACCAACGCATACAACTAAAAACAAAACTGACTCCCCTTGAGAAGAGAAGTCAGTATATTGCTTAAAATTTAATTTCAACTACCATAAAGGCCTTTTTTGTGCTGTCCGCACAAATTGGGGCAGTTCATACGGTAAATTCTGCATTCCTAACGGGGCGATTGTTATATTTTGGAATCGGTATATTCGATTTATAATTTGTATTTGTTTAAAATTATAGTGGCAATTCTATAATCATACTTTTCGGGTACAATAAAAGAAAAACTATCCGGAGGTAAATATAATGAAAGGAAGAATTTTAACAGACAAACAAATAGCGGCATTTGCCACGTATCTTCAAAGTGAAGAAAAGAGCAAAAACACCATTGAAAAGTATATACGAGATGTAAGGGCGTTCGCCACTTATGTAGGCGAATCAGAGATAACAAAGGAAACGGTTATCGCCTATAAAAACAAACTGCTTTCCGAAAACTTTGCCGCACGAAGCATCAATTCTATGTTGGCTTCTATCAATGGTTTATTCTCTTTTCTTGGATGGGCAGATTTGAAAGTGAAGTCTATCAAACTTCAAAGGCAGATTTACTGTCCTGAAGAAAAGGAATTGACCAAAGCGGAATATATGCGGTTGGTTCACACCGCTAAGCAAAAAGGCAATGAACGTTTGAATTTGTTGATTCAAACAATATGTGGCACAGGTATCCGTGTCAGTGAACTGCAATATATAACGGTCGAGGCGGTAAAGTGCGGTGAAGCGGTCGTGTCGCTCAAGGGTAAAACACGCTCAGTATTCATTGTCAGAGAATTGCAAAAGAAATTGCTCCGCTATGCAGCAGAGCAAAAAATAACATCGGGAGCGATATTTATAACCCGTAACGGCAAGCCAATGAGTCGCACCAATATTTGGCGCGAAATGAAAAATCTTTGTGAGCAGGCGGGGGTAAATCCGCAAAAGGTGTTCCCCATAATCTTCGACACTTGTTCGCACGTACTTTTTACAGTATCGAAAAGGATATTGCCAAACTCGCAGACATTCTCGGCCACAGCAGCATCAACACCACAAGAATTTATATTATCACCACCGGAAATGAACACCGTCAGTGTATGGAAAACATGCGGTTGATAATATAAAAATAGCCACCGAAAACGGCGGCTATGACATAATCCTCATTATGTTGCATTAGTACATATAAAAATGGATTTAAAATAGTAACGATATCCAATTGCTTGGAATGGGTATGAAAAAATAAGCCTTTGCAATATTAGAAGAGTAAAGGCTTTGTTTTGTGCGCTATTTTTATGACAATTTCAAATATAATCACACTTTTCAATTTGTTATTGTATTTTATTTCCAATAGTGCTATAATGAATATGAGATTTTCTATCTATTTTCTAATCTGTCCATTACATAATGAGGATTATGTAATATTAGTCAAGTCTAATAGTGACTATACTTTGGCTTTTTGGGAGGGATTTTCTTGAGAAATAAAATAACAATTACAATAGTATTGTTAGTCGTCATGACGTGTGCGTTGCTATTTGTTGTTAGAAGCAAAAATGTCACATCGTCTAATACTATAATTAATCAGAAAGGTTTGGAGAATATAGAAGATAAAGAAGAAAGCAGCTCCAATGAAAAAGAGGACAGCTATGCAACGACAACCAATACAAGTAATAAAAATAACGGAACAAGTATAGAGCCTGAAAGCAATACAGGATTTGAAGGAACTAAAGAACCTAATAATGATAGCGATGCAATTGCAAACAATCATAATGTGCAAAGCACCCAAAGCAATCAGACGGAACAAACAAACGATACAATCACATCAACCACATCATCAAATACTAAACACAACAAATTTAAGGTCGTTTTCAAAGATTATGATGGGAAAGTTTTAAAAACAGAAGAGATTGAAAAAGGCAAAAATGCCATCCCACCTAATGTGCCAAAAAGAAAAGGCTTTATATTTGAAAAATGGAACATTTCATATGAGAATGTTCAAACCGACATTGTGACAACAGCCAACTATAAAGAGATAACAAAACCAACCTTGGTGTTGGAGACTACATCAAACAAAAACGAAGTGGTTGTAAAAGTTTTCATTTATAAAAACCCTGGTCTTTTGGCTTTGGTTATAAATAACACCTTCGATGAAGATGTTTTAGAGTTGGAAAAGTTTGAGAGTGGTGAAGTAATGGGAGGTTATGTGTTCACACCACCTAAGAATATAAAAAGTGGCTGTAATTATGCTTGGAACACTAATGAGGTTCCTGAAAAAGCAGAGGAAGGAGAAGTCTTGACATTACATTATAAAATTAAGAAACCAATCAAAACTTCGTTACCCCCTATTTCAATATCGTGCTATGATGGGGCATTTGATGAAAATTACGAGTTGATTGATTTTGAAATAATCACTTAACTTAAATATTAAAAGGAGAGGTTACAATGAAAAAATTAGTATCTTTAGCCGTGATAGTGTTTTTGTTAATTACAATTTCAGTTTCAGTTTCTGCAGCAACTCCGGCTACGATAAGTGTTGATTCAAAAAGCGTGTGCTTAGATGAAGCGTTCAACGTGGTTATTAAATTGAATAACAATCCGGGTATTGTTTCGGCTAATTTGAAAATTACATTTAGTGAAGATCTGGAATTGATAAGTGCGACGTGTGGAGATGTTTTTTCAACGCTCACCTACATTCCGCCTAAAGCATTATCTTCTGGCAATACCATAAAATCATTTTGCCAATTTGCTTGGACCGGATTTGACATCGCTGATAGTGATATAAAAGATGGTGTCATATTAAACTTGCGATTTAAATTTTCCAAAAGCGTTGACGCTGGTACATCTTATAGTATAAAGATTTCCAGCGAGAGTGGAGATGTTATTGACAAAAATTTAAACTCGCTAATCTTAGAAGATACCGCTACTATTACTGCTAATAATCATACATATACTAATGCTTGCGATACCACATGTAATATTTGTAATGATGTGCGAACAATTACTCACGACTATGTAGCTGCAACATGTGAAGCGCCTAAGACCTGCAAAGTGTGTGGGGAAACCATTGGTGGCACAACTTCCCACAAGTATGATTCTGGAAAGGTAACCAAAGCGGCAACTTGTAAGACAACCGGTGTTAAGACTTATACCTGTTCTGTATGTAAAGGTACAAAGACCGAAACGATTGCAAAACTTACGACACATACATATAGCAACAATTGTGATAAATCTTGTAATGTCTGCGGTGCAACCCGTACTGTAGGCCCACATAAGTATGATAACAATTGCGACAAGTCTTGTAATATCTGTGGCGCAACCCGTACGGTAGGTGCGCACAAGTATTCGAACACTTGCGATACCACCTGTAATTATTGTGGTGCAAAACGTAGCATTATCCATACTTATACCAACTCTTGCGACACCAAATGTAACGTTTGCGGTGCTACCAGAACCATCAAGCATACCTACAGCAACAACTGCGACAAGACTTGTAATGTATGTAAGTCAACACGTACAGTTGGAGCGCACAAATATACGAATTCTTGCGATACAAGTTGTAACGTATGTAAGGCTAAGCGTACAATAAAACATACTTATTCTAACAACTGTGATACAAGTTGTAATGTATGCAAGGCAACACGAACCATTACACATTCTTACAAAACAACTACTACCAAAGCAACACTCACCAAGAACGGTAGCATTGTTAAGAAGTGTACAGTTTGTGGTAAGGTGGCAAGCAAGAGTACGATCAAGTATGTTAAGTCCTTCAAGTTGTCTACCACGACCTACACCTACGATGGAAAGGTGAAAACGCCGAGCATTACGGTAAAAGATTCTGCAGGTAAAACGCTTAAAAAGAATACTGACTATACAGTAACTTATGCAAGTGGCAGAAAGAATGTGGGAACTTACAAGGTTACGATTAGAATGATTGGCAAGTACAGTGGCACAAAAACACTGACCTTCAAGATCACCCCTGCCAAAACAACGGTGTCCAAACTCACCGCAGGTAAGAAGAGTATCACGGTAGCAATTACTAAGAGATCCACACAAGTTACCGGATATCAAATCCAGTACTCAACTTCTAAAACATTCAGCAAAGCGACAACAAAGACTATTTCGAGTTACAAGACTACGAAATACACGTTAAAGAGCTTGAGTGCTAAAAAGACATACTATGTAAGAGTACGAACTTATAAAACAATTGGCAAAACCAAGTATTATTCCGGTTGGTCGACCGTTAAATCAATAAAGAGTAAATAATTTTCTGACTTTTTGCTTAGAGTTTTGTCTTTCTTTCGTATTAGTTGAACTTTTATAAAAAGGAGAAATGAAAAATGAAAAAAATCATTTCGTTAGTGTTGGCTATTCTTATGTTAATATCAGCACTTCCAACATCAGTTTTTGCAGCAACAATAAGTAATCCTAGTATCACTATAAATGCAGCAGATGCAATACCAGGAGAAACGCTCAAAGTAAGCGTTTCCTTGAAGAACAATCCGGGTATTGTTTCTGCGAAATTTAGCGTTTCTTTCGATGATAAGTTGACACTCATTAGTGCCACCAATGGAGATGCGCTTTCTACTCTTACATACATTCCACCTAAGCAATTATCAAATGGTGGCTCTATTACTTCAAGTTGTCAATTTGCATGGCAAGGTTTTGATATTGCTAACGAAAATATTAAAGACGGCATCGTATTAACTCTTACGTTCAAAGTATCTGAAACTGCTAAAATAGGCGATACTTGTAGTGTTGTTGTAACGAGCGAAAGCGGAGATGTAATTGACAAAGAATTGAACACTTTTGTTTTATCGGCACAAAAAAACATTACCATTATAGATTATACTCCTGGAGATGTTAATGATGATGGTAAAGTAAATATGCTAGATACGGTTATGTTGAGCCGTTATATTGTTGATAATTGCGAAACCGATCCTCAAGGATATAATATTACTTTAAATAAAAAGGCGGCAAACGTTAACGATGACGGCAGAATCAATATGCTTGATGTGGTATTAATAAGCCGTTATATCGTTGATGGCTGTAAAACTGTTCCGGAACCTGACGGATATAACGTAACGCTTGTTCCCGAAAGTAAACTTTGCGAACATTCACTGAGCAAAACCAATGCAAAAGAAGCTACCTGTACTGAGGATGGCAATATAGAGTATTGGAAATGTTCGAAGTGCAATAAATATTTTAGTGATTCTAATGCAGCAGTTGCTATCTCCTTGTCGGATACAGTGAAAACCGCTAAAGGACATGTTCGCGTTGAAATTCCTCCTGTTGAACCGACTTATGATAGTTATGGTTCAACTGCAGGTGTCAAATGTTCAACTTGCGGAACAGTGTTAGTATCTCCTGCTCCAATCAATCCTCTTGAAAGTAATGAGACATATGTTGAATTCAAATACGCTGAAGGGGATTCGTATTTGGAGGAGTATATTCTTGAACAAACAGAAAACGGCAGCGAATTATTCCCTAAAAATAAAGTGTATAATACTACTGAAAAAGCTTATTATCTTCCTTCTTTTGATTTAGAGGATGTTCCTGGTTATGAGTTTGAAGGTTGGTTTGTTAATATTGCTGGTGTTCGTCAGCAAATTATGCAAATTGAAAAAGGTCAAACAGGTACCATAAAAGTATACGCTAAGTTTACTGCCAGAGAATTTGAAGTTACCTATGCATCGGATATGGTTCCAATTACGAACTCTCAAGATGAAAAGTTCAAGAGTTATAAAACAAATGTTGGACATGAGAAGTTGCCTACACCAAAAATGGATAAATATATTTTTGTTGGTTGGTCAGACAAAGACGGAAATCTATGGAATTCTATTCCTAAAGGTACAGTAGGTAATTTGACTTTGTATGCGAACTGGGCCAGTCATAGAAATAAAGCTGAAGCAGTTAAGTCGTTAAAGGATCCGCTTATTGTTGAAGATTCAAACAATGGTTTAATACTATTTACATATGAAATTGGACAAATCAACAAGGTTCCGTTGTTTACTTTAATGAATTTAAACTGTGCTAATGGTATTGTAACAGGTAATGTTAGAACGGAAGAGATTTCGTTTGGTAAGGATTATGCAGAATCTGCAGTTGAAGCGATTTCTAATGCTACTACTAATTCTACCGCTTGGACATTGGAAGAAAACTGGAATAGTTCAACCGAAGTTAGCCAAAAGACATTAGACGAGACAGGATATTCGCAAACAGATGCTCAAAAATTGTCGCAAAGCCAAACAGGAACGTTTAATGTTGGAACAAGTTTTGGTGGTTCTAACACATATACAAATAGTTCTACCGGTGCATTTAAGTTATCTGGTAATCAGTCTCACTCAGAAACTAATACTATAGAAAAAGGCCAAGAATTTGGATTATCAGTTGATGGTAAATATTCAAGTGAAACTTCTGGTGGCGTTAGTTTGGGTATTCCTCTTAAAGGTCTCGATTTAGGTATAAATGCCGGCAAGAAAAACAGTTGGGAAATCGGAGCTGGTGCCGACTATAAAAACTATGTAAAGAACACTCATTCGGGTACAGATAGTTGGTCAAATAGTGTAGAAATATCTGGAGAAAATACAAAGACAAAAACCAATGAAAAGAATTGGAATACAGATATTGGATTTAGCAGTAGCCAAACGACAAGTATTGATAAAGAGGTTTCCAAGACTATCTCGAAACTTGTAAGTCAAGAATATGGATATGGTGAAACCTATGCTGAAGGAGGTAGCAAAAGCAATTCCCAAGCACAGGAAACATCAAATGCGAAAAGCAACGAGTTTAGTTCGACATTAACATACCATACTTCTGAAATAAAATCTAACACTACCTCATATACTAGTACCGGTAATACCGTAGGTGATTATCGTTTGTTAATGACTGGTACTGTACACGTGTTTGCGGTTGTAGGATATGATGTGGCAACAAGTAGTTATTTCGTTTATACATACAACGTGTTTGATGAAAACTCTACCGAAGAGTATCTTGACTATTCTTATGATGGCTCATTTAACGATTATGAAACAAGTATAATTCCGTTTGAGATTCCTGTTTTTGTAAATGATTATGTTAACAATCGTGTGGCAAAAACCGATGGAATGGCTCGATTTAATTATAGCACGGGTGAATATGAAGCATATACTGGAGATTCTAAAATTGTTTCAGTTCCATCATATCATATAAGAGATAATGGAGATGGAACAAAGAATTCCTATAAAGTTAATGGTATTAAATCCGGTGTCTTCCAAGAAAATAAAAATATTGTTGGTGTTGTTTTAGGCCATCATATTACGGAAATACCTGATAATGCCTTCAAAGGCTGTACATCTCTCAAATATGTAATTGCACCTGGTGTTACAAAAATTGGGAAAAACGCATTTAGCGGTTGTGAAAATTTAAGTTCATTTAACGTTCCGTATCTTGATACCGAATGGCAGTGTGCGAACGCTGAATGTAAATCAATTACTAAAAATGTGGATAGACCCGAAAAATGCGCAAAATGTAGTCATAATGTTATGCAACAATTGGATAACACTATCACTATTGGTGAGGACGCGTTCCTTGGAGCGCCAAGTATAATAGCGAAGGCTGCAAGCGTAGAAACAGCACAAGCAGTTGCTGCATCAGGAGCACAAGATATAGTTTTGAACATTTCTTATATTCCTAAGACCAAATCAGACAATTTGGCTTTAGAGGTTGGTAAAATTGATACATTTGAGTTGCGAGGTGAAGCTGATACTTATCGTGGCTTTACGCTAAAATCAGACGCAAAAAATACAATAATCAATCGAGTTAATGTAACTGCTGGTAAGGGCACTGCATTGAATCTTTCATCTGAAAACGTAACACTCAATGGCGTTGATATGAGAATAAATGCTACTGCCTGTGCCATGATGCTTAAAGCACCGCATACAAATGTCTTCTTAAAGGATACTATCTATTTGTCATCTAACAATGATAAGCCTTTAATATGTAAAGAAGTTGCATTTGAGCCTTTAAGCGCTGAAGATATTGCAAAAATCACTGTTGAAGGTGATGTGTTGGTTTGCGATTCAAAGGAGGATGTCATTGGCAAAGAAAATCTCGAGTGTAATTCTATTGTAGAAATTACAGCAGATGATTTCGCAAAATATGAGCGCGGTGTTATTGAAGTTTCTTTTGATGCTAATGGTGGCAATGTCTCGCAATCATCTAAAGAAGCATACTATGGCGACATTATTGGTGAACTACCAACTCCTACCAGAGATTATTATACATTTGATGGTTGGTATACCAAAGCAGATGGTGGAGAACAATATGTTGCAAATACAATTTTAAATAGCACCGATAACATAGTTTTATATGCACATTGGACATTGAACGCAACTTCCGGATGGGTAAAAGCATCATCGTTACCTGCTGGTGCACAAGTTGTTAGTCGTAGTTATTCTTATACTGAAAGAACCTATAAAGAGTCTAAGAATACCTCTGAGAGTGGTTGGACTCAATATGACAAATATTGGGTAGAATCCGGAGGAAGAGGATCTGCAAACTACGCAAGTTTCCCTGGCGGATTTGATACCGGAAACTGGATTTATACTTCTTTTAACAAGAGTGCGTACTCCAGTTATGAAAATACCACGAATAAGAGAGTGGTATCAAATAGTTGGGCAGGATACGTATATTGGCACTGGATGTATGATTGCGGTGGAGCAGGAGCCGGAAACAGAATAATTCATAATAAATCCGGATATGGTTCGAAGAACAACTTTAACTACAAGTATTTTGGCGCATTCTTGAGTTCCACGTCTTATACGGCGGTTTCGGGTGCACATAATGGATCTGGTGATATGGCATATACAGATACTGGGCGCACTAGTTATGCGGATTCGCAAGGATCTAAATATTGGTTCCGATTTGATTATTATACTAGTAGCTATGTAGATTACTATCGAATGTTTAAGTATTATAAAGACACACGCTACGAATATAAAGCAACATGTCCAAGCGGAAGCAACATTAGCAATGTAGTTGAATATGTTCAGTACCGCGCAAAATAACACTATAAAAAACAGGTCTATCGCCAACGGCGATAGACCTGTTTTCTCTATGAATATATCAACTCACTATTTACAATTTCTGTAGCCCTTTGTCGGATATTATTCATTCGACCAACCCATTCTAACTGATTGTCTGCTTTAAGTTGTTCGGTTACACCTTCACGCGCTGCCATTTGTTTAATTAAGCGATTGAAAGTATCTTCGGCATCACGATCGAGTTGCAATAGGTAATTGTAAAGCGTATGTTCATATAACATTTTGTTATAGAAGGGTTTACAATGCTTTCGAATGTACTTC
The DNA here is from genome assembly GCA_045656145.1 of Acutalibacteraceae bacterium. Lineage (GTDB taxonomy): Bacteria > Bacillota > Clostridia > Oscillospirales > Acutalibacteraceae > SIG565. The sequence continues at coordinate 42,591 of JAZOQP010000005.1, read as the reverse complement.
AAATGCTTCTGACCCCATACACCAATCGGCTCACATTCAGGCTCATCCTCACCAGCGATGATATAATAATCACCGCACAATTCATACTTTAAACCTGTTCTTTCATCGGTTATAAATTTTGCTAATTGTTCCATAGTTTTTTCCTCCTTAATTTGTATATACGTTTTAGTTTGTATATACATTCTATATCTTTGTTTTTGAAAACACCAATGTGCCGATTTGATGCGGTATGAATATATGTGTGATTGTCGGTTGTTTTATGTTTATTTTCTCGAATCCGTTAAGAACAACCGCACCAAAAAAGGGTTGGTCCATCGGACTAACCCTTTATTTTTTTTATAAAGACGGGACTTGAAGCCTAAGAGGGCATGGTGTAAAAATAAGTTTAGTCAACCGTTTAGGCGGTTATGGTAAAGAAAGAAGAACTTGATGGTGTAAATTACCATCAAGCTCTTCCTTTTGTTTTTATAGGTATTTAAACATTTAGTAGCTGGTTATCTCTGAACTCTGCCTGAAGCATCGCCGCCGGCAAGTTTTTCAACCTCAGAAGCCGAAACGAGATTATAGTCGTGTTCAATAGAATGCTTAAGAGCCGATGCTGCAACAGCAAATTCAATTGCATCCTGAGTGGACTTGCCGCTTAAAAGTGCGTAAATTAGTCCGCCGCCAAAGCTATCGCCGCCGCCTACGCGGTCAACAATGTGGAGATGGTAAGATTTTGAGAAACAGTAATTCTCGCCATCATAAAGCATACCTGCCCAGTCGTAATCACTAGCCGAAATTGAAGAACGAAGTGTGATAGCAACCTTTTCAAAACCAAACTTATCAGCCAACTGCTTAGCAACACTCTTATATCCATCGTGGTTTAATTTACCGCCATAGATATCGGTGCCTTCTGCCTCAATGCCGAATACATCCTTTGCATCCTCTTCGTTAGAGATGCAAACATCAACATATTTGCAAAGCTCGGTCATAGCAGCGCGAGCCTGGTCTCTGGTCCATAATTTGCCGCGATAATTTAAATCGCAAGAAATCTTAACGCCGCGCTTTTTAGCCGCAATGCAAGCCTCTTTACAAATTTCAACAAGGTTCTCACCGAGTGCCGGGGTAATTCCTGTGAAGTGGAACCAATCGGCGCCATCAAAAATTTCATCCCAATTAAAATCTTCGGGCTTTGCCATCTGAATTGCGGAATATGCACGGTCGTAAATTACCTTTGATGCACGCTGAGAAGCACCTTTTTCAACGAAGTAAATACCAAGTCTATCTCCGCCACGTACCATTTTTGTTGTATCAACACCGTATTTTCTAAGGGCGTTAACGGCGCACTGGCCAATTTCGTGGGCGGGAACTTTAGATATGAAAGCGGCATCCATGCCGTAGTTTGCAAGGGAAACGGCAACATTAGCCTCGCCGCCTGCAAAGCTAGCCTCAAATCCTTCAGCCTGAACAAATCTTAAATAACCTTCGGGGTTAAGGCGCATCATAATTTCGCCAAATGTAATAATTCTTTTCATAAGTTTTCTCCTTTATAATTTAATATTATCAACAAATTCTTTTGCTAATGCGGTAATTTTATCAAATTCGCCGTTTTCAATCCATTCTTTATTAACGAGGTTTCCACCGGCACCGATGCCGCATACACCTGCTTTAATAAACTCTGAAGCATTATCCTTATTAACGCCGCCAACGGCAAGGAATTTAATATGCGATAACGGAGCCTTAACAGCCTTTACATATGCAGTTCCCATATTTGTGATAGGGAAGAGCTTTACAAAATCCGCGCCGCTGTTATGAGCCATCTGAATCTCGGTTGGGGTTAAAGCGCCCGGAATGGAAACTAGGCCTAATTCATTTGTCTTTTTAATAACTGCAGGGTTGCTATCGGGAGAAATTATAAATTTACCACCCGCATTTTTGGTGAGTTCAACCTGACTTTCGGTTAAAACGGTGCCTGCACCAATTGACATTCTGCCCTCAAAATGCTCAGCTAAAAGTTTAATGCCTTCTGCAGTTTCTTCATCACTTACCGATTTATTTGCGCTGTATGTAATTTCCAATAATCTAATTCCGCCATCATATAATGCTTCAGCCAAAGGAATAAGATGTGTTTTTGGAATTCCTCTTACAATAACTATCATTTTGTTTTTAGTTATTTCTTCAATTACCTTATTTTTCATAACTTTCACCTTCATTTAATATTTTATTCGAATTTCATCGCTAACTCTAAAATTCGTTTCGCACAAAGTTCGAAATGGCTTCGGGATAGTTCTCCGTTCTGGAGAGCCGCTTTTAGTTTTTCGTGGTCTCCATCAGGCATACGAACATCGTTTCCTGAAATAACACAGTATTTTTGTTCGCAGGGAGTCCACCAATCTGAGAAAACAAGACCTTTATAACCCCATTCATCCCTTAAAATGCCCTGTATTTGCTCATAAGAGGTGCAGCATCTTCGGCCATTTATAAGATTATAACTGCTCATAAGAGTCCAAGGGTCTGCTTCTTTAATGCAAATTTCAAAACCACGCATATAGATTTCTCTGAGAGCTCTTTCACTAACTCGGCTATCTGAGAGCTTGCGATTGGTTTCTTTGTTGTTGCAGGCAAAATGCTTAATGCAAGCCGCTGTGTTAACGCTTTGAATTCCCTTAACCTTTGCGGCAGCGAATTTGCCTGAAACGAGCGGGTCTTCACTAAAATATTCGAAATTTCTGCCACATAATGGGTTCCTATGAATGTTAAGCGCGGGAGTCAGCCAAACGGCGAGGCCATTTTCTTTGGCTTCTAAAGCGCCCGCTTTGCCCATTTCATAGGCTAAATCGGTGTTCCAGGTGCAAGCAAGTAGTGTAGCGCAGGGCCAGGCGGTAGTTGGAATGCCGACTTGCGGTTCGAGTCGCACTCCTGCGGGGCCATCGGTTGTCATAAAAGCGGGAATTCCAAGGCGCTCAATTCCGCCTATACCGGCTGTGTTAGCAACTCCGAGACTTTTAATACCACTCATAAGAAGTATTAGTTCATCATCTGTTAATTGGCAAATAAATTCATCAAGCGTGATTTTACCATCAGCAACTGCTGAGAACATAATAGGCTTTTCGCTATCAGGTGCTTTAGCAGAATTTATAGGTGCTGAAACATTATCATAATCTTTAATTGGGAAAGAGGGGAGTTTTTCAAACTCGCCATTTGATAACATACGCTTTTCTAGTTTGTTTGGAGCGCATTTACTTTTAAGTTGCTTTGTTACGATATAATCTTCTTTAACTTTAAATATTAAATCTGCTTTTTTAAGATTGCGGCAATTATTTCCTGCAAAGAAAGAATATTCGCCCTTTTCAAGCAAAAATGCCGATTTTTGAAGTTTGCCAAGGTCATCAAAGCTTGCCATATCGGAAATATTAAATTGAATTTCAATATTTTCGGTGTCTCCCGGCGCCAAAAGGCTGGTCTTTTTAAAACCTGAAAGGGAAATTTTGCTTTTACCGAGGTTGCCTTGAGGGGCAGAGTAATAAATTTGAACTACCTCTTTACCAGCCATTTTACCAATATTCTTAACACTAAGAGATATTTTAACCTTTTCTCCTAAGATTTCGGCATTTGGTTTTGTTAATTCAAAATAGGTATAAGAAAGACCGTATCCAAATGGATAATTTACTTTTTTCTCGGCGTTTGGAATTGTTTCAAAATAACGATAGCCAACAAAAATATCCTCATAGTAACTAACGTAATTCTCGCTATCGTGGAAGGTGTCAACGCAAGGGTAATCCGCAAAAGATTTTGCAAAGGTATCGGTAAGTTTACCGGATGGGTTAACATCTCCGCAAAGAATATCTGCTATAGCAAGGCCACCTTCCATGCCTGCTTGCCAAACAAGGAGAGCCGCATCAATTTTCGGATTTCCTTTAAGCCATGAAACATCAATCATTCCGCCGACATTTAATAAAGCAATAGTGTGTTTAAAAGTGGTAGTAACTTCGTTTATGAGGTTTTGTTCGGTATCGGTTAAATAAAAATCCCCTTTTTCACTTAGGCGATCAAAACCTTCGCGGGAAAATCTATGAATTGAAATAATTGCAACATCGCTGTTTTTTGCCGCATCTATTATAAGTTCTTTTGGAAGCTCAATCTCATCCGAAACGATATCGCGGTCATCGGTAACAGCCTTTGCCATGGGTGATAAATAATCAAAATAGTATTTAGAAAGAGGCTCATAAATTGAAATTCTATCGGCTTTTGTTTTGAATCCTTCATATAAATTTCTAACATATTGGGGATAAACTCTTCCACTTCCGCCGCCACCCTTAACATAATCTAAACTGCCAACTCCAAAAAGAGCAACTGTTGTGTTGGGTTTTAAGGGAAGATAACCGTTGTTTTCTAGCAAAACCATACCTTCAGCGGCAATCTTGTGGGATAGCGCAATATGTTCTTTAGAGCCGGTAACGCGAGCGTCATTTTCGCCAATATTAGTGGTTAAATTATATTTATAACGCGCCCATTTTTCAGCCCTTACACAGTTTTTCTTAGGAATAACGTTCATAAATTACCTCCTTTTAAAACTTTACACTTGTATTTTAGGGCAAATAGTGTTATATTACAAGTAATAAAGTGTTAAATTTAAGACAAAAAATGCAAGGAGGCGCCAAAATGCAGAAGATTTTCAGAGAAATAAAAAGAAGAATTATTTTAGAAACCAGAGCATCTTTGGATTTTTCTGCGCATATCCATGATGATATTGAATTGGTTTTTGTTAAAAAGGGTAGCGGAGTAGCATATTGTGATGGTAAAAAATATAATTTAGTGGAAAACTCATTCTTCCTTGTGTTTCCAAATCAAGTCCATTATTATGAAGAGTGCATTATTGGAGAATATCTTATTCTTATAATTAAGCCGAGCGATTTATTGGGATATAATAAGGTTTTTTATGATGGTATTCCGGTTTCTTCTCTTGTTGTTCTAAAGGATGATGATGGCTTAATAAATCTTATTGAAACTGCTAAAAGAGAATTGGCGCGTGATGGCAGAACAACTGTTATTGAGGCTTATTTAACCGCTTTTTTCGGTAAACTTCTTAGGTTTTTTGAGATAGGCAAGAATGAATTTAATAATGATACGCTTTTAAAAATTTTGGATTTTTGCAAATCGCATTATAAAGAGGATATATCTTTAACCATGGTTGCCGATGAATTGAGATTGAGCAGAAGTACCGTTTCGCATATTTTCAGTTCTAAACTTTCTTTGAATTTTTGCGATTATATTAATTCCTTGCGCCTAAATGATGCCGTTGAGTTAATGAAGGATAAATCTTATTCAATAACCGAGATTTCATATCTTTCAGGTTTTACAACCATTCGCACCTTTAATAGAGCTTTTATGAAACGCTATGGTATATCGCCAACCGAATATAAAAAAACTATGCCTTAAGAATCTTCTTAAGGCATTTTTTATGCGTAATTTAATTTCTGATTTGTTTCATAAAATCGCTAGGTGTTTGACCAAAATATTTTTTAAATTCTCTGCAAAAATAACTTTCATCGTTGTACCCCGAAAGAAAGCAAACTTCACTGATGGAATAAAACTGTGAGCTTAATAATTCCTTTGCGCGAGACATTTTAAGGTTATTTATATATTTTAATGGAGATACTGCAAATTTTCTGATAAATGTGTTTCTTAAATGAACTTCACTTATATTGCATAGATTTGATAAATAGGAAATGCTGATATTTTCCTTATAATAATTAGAATGAATGTATTTTATAGCAGGCTCAATGTTAGCGGAATTTATATAAGGTAGGCTATACTCAGTTTGCATATTATAAATGATATTGTATAACTCGGCTTTGATTTTTGTGTTACTTCCGATAACGTTTTTCATTCTGATTTTTCTTGCCTTTTTGAAGCTTTCTAAATATTCGTTTGCATTGATAATATTGAATGAAAAGGGTTCAAAAACTGTATCATCAGGCATCTGAAAATTAATTGCATAACAATCGAAGGATTCCGTTTCTTTAATAGTATAATTTGAACCTTTTGGGAAGTATACGATGGTGTTTTTGCCAACAGTAATTTTTTTGTTATCAAAAGAAATGGTTCGTTTCCCGCCTAAGAAAAGAGCTATCCCGTGGCTTTGGCGGTTTTTGTGAACGAGTGCACCGGTTCCCGCTTTTACTACATCGGCAAAGGTTATTTCTCCTATCAAAAAATCGTGTTTCATAAAATTTTTCATATAATCACCGCTAATATTTTAACAAACAGTTTCGAAATAGTCAATTATTTTCTTTTTGTTACTTGAAAACACTATCTTTTTGTCATATTATACACTTGAGAGGTGAGGGTTTCAATGATAAATGAAAGAGATAGATATTTTATAGAAAGAAAATATCACGATCCGGAAAAAGAATTTAATCCATTTCGCCGAATGGCATATCACGGAATAGGGTATATAGAAGAAAGCGGTCTTGATGATGCGGAAATATTAAAAGGGCTCGAAAATCTTTTGAGTGAGATAAAAGATTTACCGCATCCTATTGCTAGGGCAAATGCCATAAAATATGTATTGGAGAACGAGAGAGTATATATAAATGAGCATGACTATTTTGTGGGACTTTATTCGCTCGATAGATTAGCGAACAGAACCACATTTATAAAATGGGATGGCGAATCAAGAAAATATCGAGACCCTGAAACCTTAAAACTTGCAGATGATTTCTTTGGCGCGGGCGCCATGATGATTTGGACCGATTATGACCATGTGGTTCCTGATTGGGAATCCTTAACCAAGTTAGGCTTTACAGGTATTCTTGAAAGAGCGAGAGAATATAAAGCGCAACATAAGAAAAAAGGCACCCTAACCGAAGAAATGGCGGCATTTTTTGAAGGCATTGAAATTCAGTATACCGCAATTATTGAATTAATTAACAGAATGTATACCATCTCTTTAAATTGCGATTTTGAAAAGGCACTAGAAATATCAAAGTGCCTTAAAAATTTGCGGGATGGCGCCCCCACCACATTCTATGAGGCCTTACAACTTATTTATATTTATTTTATTGTTTCGGAAAGTATAGATAGTTATCAGGTGCGCTCGCTTGGAAACGGTCTTGATAACACCTTATATTTCTTTTATAAAAATGATATTGAAAGCGGCAATTACACTGAGGATGAACTTCTAAACTTCTTATCCTATTTTCTTATGCAATGGTCGGCCATAGGTAATTATTGGGGTCAGCCGTTTTATCTTGGTGGTACCAATATTGATGGTAGCACAAAATATAATGAGCTTTCCTATAATATTCTTGATGTGTATGATAAACTCGGGATTTATAATCCTAAAATTCAGTTGAAAATAAACACCAACACTCCTGATGAAATTTTAAACAAAGCATTTGAAATGGTTCGCAGCAAAAATGCAAGCATTGTGTTCTGTTGTGAGCCGGCTATGATTAAGGCTGTTATGGGATATGGTGCAACCTATGAAGAAGCGCTCAATTTTGATATTCGCGGTTGTTATGAAACGGGTGTCAGAGCAAACGAGGTTTCTTCAACATCGGGCTATATAAATGCCGCAAAGGCTGTTGAGTTGGTGTTTACAAACGGTTATGATGTAGCAAATAACAAACAAGTAGGAATAAAAACAGGTGATATTTCCGAAATAGAAAGCTTTGAAGATTTTTATTTTGCATTTTTAAAACAGTGGGAATATCTGATTGAGAGCGCCATTAAAATCACTAATGATGCAGAAAAATTCTTAGCTTTTGTAAATCCATCTTCTATGTATTCAGGAACAATAGAGAATAGCCTTCGAAAAGGCAAGGATGCCTATGGCGGCGGAGTAAAGTTCAGTAATAATGCTATGCTTAACTGCGCATTTGCAAGTGCTGTTGATAGTATTATGGCGGTTAAGGAATTTGTTTTTGATAAAAAGGAAATTTCCTTAGATGAATTTGCAAATATTCTTAAAAATAATTGGCAAGGCTATGAAGCCTTGCGACTTAAAATAAAGAACTCGCCTCATAAATATGGTAACAATGATGACCTGGCCGATACCTATGCAGCGGCAATGTCGCAATATTTTACCAGCAAGGTTAATAACCGCCCGAATGATAAGGGTGGAGTTTATAAGGCTATAATGCATTCAGCCAGAGCCTTTATTATTCAGGGGTCTAGCACCGGAGCCTTGCCCGATGGCAGACTTCGAGGAGAAGAACTATCCAAAAACGGAAGCCCTGTTATCGGTATGGATAAAAATGGCGTTACAGCCCTTGTGGAATCAGCTACCAAGCTTAATCCTTCTGCTTATCACGAGTCCTTCTGCCTAGATATAATGCTTCATCCAAGTGCAATAGATGGCGACAATGGTTTTTCAGTTTTCAAAGGCCTATTAATGACCTATCTTAAAAAGGGCGGGCAATCGATTCAGTTCAACGTTTTTAATGCAGGAACACTTCGTGAAGCTCAGAATAACCCCGAAAAATATAAAAATCTTCAGGTTAGAGTTTGCGGTTGGAATACGCTTTGGAATAATATGGATAAAAAAGAGCAGGATGCCTATATCCTTCGAGCAGAGGGGCTTAATTAGTTATGGAAATATTATCTTCAAGACACTGTATTATTGGAGAAGGCCCTATTTGGAATTGTTTTGATAAGAAATTATATCAAGTAAACGCATTAGGCAATGAAATACTTATAATGGATATCTACAAAAAAGAAGTGTCTGTTAGAAAACTGCCATTTATTGTTGCAGCTATTGCTTTCGGGAAGAAAGGCGAAATGCTCGTTTCCTGTCAAGATGGAGCATATATTTTAAATTCCGATAATTCAAGAACTCCACTTTGCAAATTAATCAAATACGGCAACGATGCTAAGGTGGGCCCCGATGGAAGATTTTATATTGGAACACAAAGCAGCAAAAGAGTTGGCGTTTCCGATATAATAGATGGAAAGTTATATAGCATTGATGCTAAGGGTAATGTAAAAATATTACTCGATAATTTGCGCCTTTCTAACGGTATGGAATGGTCTATAGATGAAAAATATTTTTATCATACCGATAGCGATACGGGTATTATTAAAGAATATCATTTTGATAAACAAAATGGAAGTATTGAGTTTTCGGGTAGAGAAGTGTCAGTTCCCGGAGTGGATGGCTTCACAATCGGGCAAAACGGTTTTCTTTATGTTGCTTGTTGGGGTAAGGGGCATATTGCCGTTGTTGATACTGCCGATATGCAGATTAAAGAATATATATCCGTTTCTGCAAATATCCCGGCAAGCTGTTGCTTTGCCGGCAAAAATATGGAAAAGTTAGCGGTCGTTACCGCAAGCCTAAATTCCGATTTAAAAAATGATAAAAATGCAGGTTTCACATTTATAAGTGAAATAAACACGAGTGGAAGAAAGCCATTTTTGTTTGCTTAAAGGAGAGATTTTATGAAAAGAAAATTAAGAAATTCACTTTTATGGGTATTTGAATATAATGATTTAATCAAGAAGAATTATCTCGAAAGCTTAGATTTTATTAAAGAGAATACAAGTGTCGACCATATTTGCATTTCGCCTCGAAATGGTGTTCAAATTCAAAACCTAAAGCAGTGCCACGGTGTTTTAAAGGAAATAACCGAATATGCACATAAAATAGGTCTTGAAATTTCCGTTCATTTGCAGGGTGAGAGTGGCTTTTTTAATGCGGCATTTTCGAGCGGAGACCACCCTGCTATACAACAGGTTCAGTTATTCCCGATAGACAGTCCTAAAAAAGCTCAAGGTATTGTTAATGATATTGAATTAGAGCTTGATGAAAACGGCTATGCTTATTATTCTCATAAAGCCGTTTGGGGAAGAAAATCAATTATGCCCATTTATTCCGATATTTTAAGGGCATATAGTTTTGAGAAAACCGAAGAAGGCTTTTATAAAGAGGGCACCCTTGAGGATGTAACCGACTGTGTACAAATAGTAAATTCAAGGACAAATGTTACCGAATTTGAAATCGACCTTGGAAAAGAAAATAAAAATAGAACTGTTTTTGTTTTGCTTAGCCAATATTATAATAATTTAGCGGTAACTGAACATTTTGAGTATTTCAAAAATTTAATAGATGCCTATTCAGATGTCCCGCTTGATGGCATTATGATGGATGAATATGGCTTTATGGTGCTTAACACTAATGAAATAAGAAACGGCAATGAGCCGCCATTTAGAGGCAGAATGTATAGTGAGGGTATGCGCGAATATTATGAAAAAAAGCTCGGCACCGATATGATAAGACTTATGTTTGATATGCGCTATGCTCCGGAAAATCAGGATAGTGTTAGAATTAAGGCTATTAACACTTATTTTGAGACGCTTCGCGTCTTTCCGCTAGAGGTGGAGAAAAAGGTTTATGATTATGCCAAGAAAACCTTTGGTGAAGATATCTATATTTCTTGCCATAATACCTTCCATAATAAACTCGATTCGGATGAAATTTGGCGCACCGCTTGCAATTGGTGGGATATCCCGCGTGATTTCGGACACACAGATGAAAATATTTGCTATCCTGTCCGTTTAGGTATTATGTTAGCAACTAAAAATCCAATTAATATTGATATGTATTATTCTAGAGACTCTAAAACTCATTATAGCCACATGATAGAGGGCGCACCTTTTAATACAAGAGAATTCCATCATGCCTTCCACGATTATTATTGGGGGAGTAGCTTTACCGAGCCTGAATTCCTCAAAAATATTAAAATGCTCGATGATAGCATAGCTAATCTCAATGATTTTCAAACCGAATATCCGAAAATGGACTTGCTTGTTATTTTTGGTTCTGCGGCGCAGAATAATTGGTATCCTGATTATGAAAACAGAAATGTTTTTGATATTGATGGCTCACTCGAAATACAAAATAAAGTAACGGATATTTGGAATGCAGGTTATAGGTGTGCGTTAGCTCCTGATTATGCCATTGAGGATGGCAGAATAACGCTAAATGGCAATAAAATCTGCTTTGGAGGATATGAGTTTAAGCAGCTTTTGTTCCTATATCCGAAATACGCTAAAAAAGAAACATATGAGTTTTTAAATAATGCTGATAACAGCGGCGTTAAAGTAGCGGCTGTCGGTAAAAGCGACATTGATTTTGAAGGCAATACAGCAAGATTAACAGCACCGCATTTTGATTACTTTGATATGGAGATTTTAGAGAAAATCGGCTGCGAAAAAAGTGCTATTGATAAGGGCTGTGTTTATAGAGATGGAAGTTTTAACCTCGTTAGCAACGCTATTTTAAATGGCGGTGAAACCGAATTTGAATTTGTTTTAAACGGCAAAAAAATCAATGGTAAACACACGGGGCTTTTGGCTTATCGAAAAAATAAATCCGCATTTTCAACAAAAGGCAGCGAATTATATATTGATGGTGAAAAGCAGAATTTAGAAATTGTATAGGGAAAGTAAAATGAAAAGCAATTTAAAAACAATTTCTCTTTCATTAATTGTAATGGCTCTTTGGGGCTCGTTATTCCCAATGGTCAAAATAGGGTATGCTACATTCAATATAAATTCGGGCTCAATTTCCGATATTTTGATGTTCGCTAGTATAAGATTTATTCTAAGCGGCTTTGTAGTATCGCTGTTTGCTTTTTTTAAAAAAGAAAAAATTGAAGCAACAAAAGGCAAAAGCATTCTCAGCATTTTCATTGTAGGTGTCTTTTCAATTATTCTTCATTATGCATTTACATATATAGGGCTTTCTCTTACAGATAGCTCGAAAACAGCGCTAATTAAGCAGTTAGGCGCACTTATTTATGTTTGCTTTGCGTTTTTGTTCTTTAAAAGCGAGAAATTCAGTATTTTAAAAATTTTAGGTGCCATTATAGGTTTTGCGGGTATTATAGCCATTAATTACAGTGCTGATGGCATCTCTTTTACAAGTGGTGACATCATAATAATAGGTGCATCAGTTTGTACGGTAATTTCAAGCATAATAGCGAAAAAATGTATCGAAGGAAGTTCTCCGTTTTGGATTACGGGTATTTCACAGTTTACCGGAGGTGCCTTATTACTTGTGGCAGCAGTAATTATGGGAGCAGATATGCTGGACTTTAATTTAAGTTCTATTGGAGCATTAGCTTATATTTGTGTTGCATCAATTTTGGCTTACACTCTTTGGTACTATATAATGAAAAACTGCGACCTTTCTAAACTTTTTATTATCAAGTTTGCAGAGCCACTTTTCGCTTGTATTTTTGGCGCAATTTTGTTGGGTGAGGATATACTTAAAATTCAGTATTTGGTAGCCTTCATCTTAATTTCATTTGGAATAATTTTAGGTAATAAGAGGGGAAAGAATGAAAGCAATAATTAGTGATATAAAGCGTTTTGCCGTTCATGATGGCGATGGTATCAGAACAACGGTGTTTTTTAAGGGCTGCCCTTTAAAATGTGTTTGGTGTCATAATCCCGAAAGTATTGGCTTTAAGCCTGAAACGGCATTTTATAAAAATAAATGCATTGGTTGCGGCGAATGTCAAAGGGAAGATTTCAAAACCGAAAAATGCTTAGGGGAAGCAAGAATTAAATATGGCAAAGAGGCAACGGTTGAAGAATTGTTACCCCTATTTTTAGAAGACAGGGAGTTTTATGAAAATTCAGGCGGCGGTGTAACTCTTTCGGGCGGTGAGTGTCTTTGTCAAGCCGATTTTTGCGAAGCGTTATTGAAAAAGCTTAAGGAAAACGGAATAAATACTGCTATTGATACCTGTGGATTTGTTAATCGTGCCGGCATTGATAAGGTGGCGCCATTTACCGATAAGTTTCTTTATGATATAAAGGCTATAGATGAAGATGTGCATATTAAGTGCACGGGGAAGCCTAATAAACAAATTTTAGATAACCTTAAGTATATTGATTCTTTAGGAATACCTATTGAGGTTAGAATTCCTTATGTGCCCGAATGGAATGATGGGGAAATAGATAAAATAAAGAAATTTTTAAAAGATATAAAAAATCTTAAAAAGGTTAGGGTTTTGCCTTATCATAACTTTGCAGGCTCTAAATATGAGGCATTAGGCTTTGAAAATACAATGCCGCAAAAACTACCTTCTAATGATGAAATTGATATTGCTCAGAAAAAATTCGAAAATCTTTAATGTCTTAGTGAAAAACCGAGTGAAAAATTTTACTCGGTTTTTTCTTTTTTATAATAAATAATTAAATAAAGGTTTGAAAAAAATAATAATGTGTGTTACAATGATTTAAAAAGCGGGAGGTAAATTATGGCTGTTAGATTAAATGAAGATAGGGAAGTAGTTGCCGCAATACGTGAAGGACTTAAAAAGAAAAACGGATATTGTCCTTGTAAGCTTGAAATGAGCGAGGATAATAAATGTATGTGCAAAGAATTCCGCGAGCAGATAGCCGACCCCGATTTTGAGGGCTTTTGCCACTGTATGCTATATTTCAAAACAAAGGAGAAATAATTATGCCTCTTAATATTACAAAAGAAAACTTCGAAACCGAAGTTATAAATAGTGAAAAACCTGTTTTAATAGATTTTTGGGCAATCTGGTGCGGACCTTGCAAGATGATAGCTCCGGCAATCGAAGAAATTGCCGAAGAGGTAGATGATATCAAGGTTTGCAAAATAGATGTTGATGAGGCCCCTGAGCTTGCCGCCGCTTTCGGCATCCAGAGTATTCCAACATTGGTTCTTATGAAGGATGGCAAAATTGTTAATAAGACTGTTGGTTTTCAGTCTAAAAATAGCATTTTAGAATTTATAGGGATTTAAGGAGAAAGATTATGAAGCTTAATGTTAAACGCACAGTGCTTGTTGGCTTTGCTTTTTTAGCCATAAGCGCATTCTGGCAAATGTATGACAACAAGATTCCCCTCATTTTGCAATACACCTTTGGTCTTAACGAAACAATAACAGGTGCAATTATGGCATCGGATAATATTCTTGCATTATTCTTATTGCCGTTTTTTGGCGGCCTTTCTGATCGCTGTAATGCTAAGATGGGTAGAAGAAAGCCTTTTATTTTAGTCGGCACACTTTTAGCGGTAGCATTTATGACAATGCTTCCTATTCTTGATAATGGTTTTTATAAAACCCAAAGTGCATTAACTCTTTTACTTTTTGTAATTGTTTTATGTTTTACTCTTATTGCTATGGGTATTTTCAGAAGCCCTGCGGTAGCGTTAATGCCTGATGTTACACCGAAACCCTTGCGTTCAAAAGGTAATGCAATTATTAACCTTATGGGTGCTGTAGGCGGCGTTTTATTCCTTATTATTAACACAGTTCTTTATTCAGGACAAAATCCAAAGGAAACACATATAAATTATTTACCTGTTTTCCTAATTGTAGCAGGTATTATGCTTATAGCGCTTTTCGTTGTAATGTTCTTTGTTAATGAGCCGAAATTAGCAGCTGAGCAGGCGGCTTATGAGGCTGAACATCCTGAACAGCAGTTAACCGAAATTGATGAGAAAAGCAAAAAAGCTGTTATCCCGAAACCCGTTAAAAAGAGTCTTATTTTCTTGCTTTTATCCGTAGCCTTTTGGTACATAGGCTATAACGGTGTTACAACATGGTTCTCGGTTTATGCAACTAGTCAATGGAATATGACCGATGGCGCTGCCTCACTTTGTCTTACCATTGCAACTGCAGGTGCTATCGTTTCTTATATCCCTGCAGGTGTTGTTGCGGGGAAAATCGGTAGAGCCCGTACCATTAAACTTGGTGCATTAACCTTATCTGCCGCTTTTGCCGTAGCCTTTGTTTACACACTTTTTGCCTCTTCATTCCATTGGGCGCTTTATCTTGTGTTTATTCTTGTTGGTATTTCTTGGGCATTTATTAATGTTAACAGTTTGCCAATGGTTGTTGAAATGTGCGCAGGTGCAGATATTGGTAAGTTCACAGGATATTATTATGCTTTCAGTATGTCTGCTCAGGTAATTACACCTATCCTTGCCGGTACACTTTATGGCGTTAATCCTAAAACATTATTCATTTATGCCGCTGCGGCAGTTTTAGTTTCTTTTGTTACAATGCTCTTTGTAAAACACGGAGATATAAAGCCTGAAGGCAAAAAATCTCTTTTAGAGAGCTTTGATGTGGAGGACTAAATGACGGTATTAATTATCGCCTTAAGTGTTCTTTTGCTCTTTCTTTTTATGATTATGCCTTCGCGTAAATACAGAAAGAAACTTGAAAAATATAATGGTATTTATATAACGCATAGGGGACTTTACAATAATGAAAAAGGAGTCCCCGAAAATAGCCTTTTAGCATTTAAAAAGGCTGTGGAAAAGGGTTACGGAATAGAGTTTGATATTCGCTTAACCAAAGATAAGCAGGTTGTTGTTTTCCATGATAATTCTCTTTTAAGGCTTTGTAAAGCGGATAAAAAGGTAAATGATTTAATACTTGAAGAATTAAAGGAATATAACCTACTTTCCACTAATGAGAAAATCCCCACTTTATCTGAATTTTTAGAAACGGTAGGGGAGAACACCATTCTTTTTATGGAAGTTAAAGCCGATGGCTATTCTCCCTATGAAATCTTTGCAAAGGCGAAAGAGATTTTAAAAGATTATAAAGGGGAATACTGTGTTCAGTCCTTCGACCCGAGAATACTTGCTTGTTATAGAAAATATCAGCCCGAAATTATTCGAGGACAATTGGCAACAGGTAATTATAAAAAAGGCTTTTTATTTTCACTCTTGTCCTCTTTGCTAGCGAATTTTATTTCCCGTCCGCACTATGTGGCTTTTCTTTATGAAAACAGAAAAAATATCTTTTTCAAAATTTCAAAGTTTTTAGGGGCCTATTCTCAATGTTGGACGGTTAGAACCAAGGAAGAATTACCAGAAGCTAAAAAGCATTATAAAATTTTTATTTTCGAAAATTTTGAGCCTTAAAAGATAGTATTATATAAAATAATGAGCCCTCCATTTTTGGAGGGCTTTAATTTTTTAAAAATTTTTTATAAAAATGTATATTTGTTCATAATTTTTTGTTAATATATATAATGTAAGATATTTTTTCAGTTTTGGAGGCTTTTATGTGGAGATTTAGAGAGCGTTTATCATCATTCTTTTATGGAAGATACGGAAATGATAAGTTTAATATAGCCTTGCTGATTCTTTATGTTGTGTTTGCGGTTATAAATGTTGTTTTAAGAAATTTATTGGCCATCAGAATATTCTTTCTTTTGCAATGGCTTGTTTTGGCGCTGGTGCTTTTTCGTTCACTTTCGAGGAATATTCCTGCAAGAAGAAAAGAAAACGAATGGTTTGAGCGGAATTTTTCTTTTCTTATAAATTGGTTTAAATTATTTATAAGAAGAGTTAAAGATATTAAATATAAACGTTATCGAAAATGTCCTTATTGCAAGGCTGTGGTAAGGCTTCCAATAAGGAAGGGAAGGCATACTGTTAAATGCCCGTCCTGTAATACTAATTTTAAAGTGAATATTGTGTTTTAAAGAACAATTTTTAGCCGAGGTTTTTGCCTCGGCTTTTATTTTTTTCGAAATTTAAATTTTTTTAAAAAAAACTATTGATTTTTAATAAAAAGTGCTGTATAATGTAATCAAAAGTGGTGGAAAGTGGGCAAAATGCCTAGTAAAGTGTTTAAAAGTGGTGGATTTGGAGGTGAAACACGATGCTTTACGGTGGTTATGACCATACAATAGATAAAAAAGGTCGTGTTTTCGTACCTGCAAAGTTCAGGGATGACCTTGGAGAGAACTTTATAGTTTGCAAAGGTATTACCGGAAAACGCTGTTTATGTATATACCCTTATGCCGAGTGGGAGAAGTTAGTTGCTAAAATTTCCGAACTTCCTTCATCTCAGGCCAGTGGAATTAAGCGCTTCATTTTCGATGGCGCATTTAATGTTGAATTTGATTCTCAGGGAAGAATTGTTGTTCCGCCAACACTAAGAAGTTATGCTCAGCTTGATGCTTCGGCTCATTTAATAGGAATGGATAGCTATATTGAGCTTTGGAGCAGTGAACTTTGGAATAATGAGGATGAATTCACACCCGAATCCGTATTTGCAGATGCAGATAAGTTTGGTCTGTAAGGGGTGGGGAAATGGAGTTTTCACATATTCCCGTTCTTTTTAAGGAAACAATTGATTCTTTAAATATAAAACCTGATGGTATTTATATTGATGGTACTGCAGGTGGTGCAGGTCATTCAAGGGCAATAGCCGAGAAATTAGATAGCGGAATGCTTTATTCGCTGGACCGCGACCCTGACGCCGTTATGGTAGCAACCGAGCGCCTAACCGGAATGAGAGCAAAGGTTATTAAAACTAATTTTTCTGAAATGAAAAGCGTTATGGGGAAAGAAAATGTAGATTTTGTAGATGGAATTCTCTTAGACCTTGGAGTTTCTTCTTATCAGTTAGATACTGCCGAGCGCGGTTTTTCCTATCATAAGGATGCACCGCTTGATATGAGAATGAGTAAAAGCGGAATATCGGCTAAGGACCTTGTTAATAATTTAAGCGCAGAAGAGTTAAGCGATATTATTAATCGCTTTGGCGAAGATAAGTTTTCTTTTAGAATTGCAAAGAAAATAGTTGAGGCTAGAGGACAAGCTCCGATTGAAACTACCTTAGAACTCGCAGAAATCATTTCTAACGCCGTTCCTGCAAAGGCTAGGCGAGATGGCCACCCCGCAAGAAAAACCTTTCAGGCGCTTAGAATTGCGGTAAATGGGGAGCTTGATATTTTAAATGACGCAATCGAATCGGCGTTTTCGCTTCTTAAAAGTGGAGGAGTGTTATCAATAATAACCTTCCATTCGCTTGAAGATAGAATTGTTAAACAAAAATTCAAAGAGTTTTGCACAGGCTGTACCTGTCCTCCTGATTTTCCTGTTTGTGTTTGCGGTAAAACACCAAGAGGAAGAATGGTTAACCGAAAGGGCGTAACGGCAAGCGAGGCTGAGCTTCAAGAAAATCCAAGAGCCAGGAGTGCAACGCTAAGAAGTATAATTAAGAATTAGAGGGGAAGAAAATGGACAATCTAAAGTATTATAACGATAGTTTGGCTTATGATTTTAACTTGTTTGAGCGCAAGCAAAAGCCGGAATATAGTGATAATATTATTAAAATGCCTGCTAAAAAGCCGGTTGCCAAGGCAAAGCGTTTATCGCTCAGTGCCACAGCTGTTCTTTTAGCGGCCTTTGTAATTGTGTCCATTTGCCTTAATATTTTTGTTAGAATATGCATAACCGAAACAAACTCTAAGATAAATGCGATTAATAAGGAAATTTCGGAATTGGATGCTGAAATTACAAAACTTAATGTTGAGTTTGAAAACAGAATTTCTTATACCAATCTTGAAACTAAGGCTTCGGAAATCGGTATGAAGAAGATGGATAAGTCACAAGCAGTATATTTGCGCGTTAATAACACTAATGCGGCGGTTAATGCATCGGGTGAGAAACTTGTTTCAGAATAAGCATAATAAACTTATAAATTAATATAATTAAAATGTTACGAGAGTTGAAAATTTTTAACTCTCGTTTTCGGGTATTTAAAGGATAGCTTTTTAAAGCAAAAATTTAAGTTTTGGAGGGGTAAAATTGACTAATAAGCCAAGTAAAACAATGATTACAAGAATATTTTTTATAATGCTTGCATTGATTGTGGCATTCGTTGGAACCACCTCTGTAAGACTTTTTGATATTGCTGTTATCAATGGGGAAAAATATCAAAACGCTGCGCTCGAACAGCAACTTTATGATACCCTTATAACCGCTCCAAGAGGGGATATTTATGATAAAAATATGAACCTTTTGGCAACTAGCTCAACCGCTTGGACGGTTTACATAACACCAAACGGAATTGCGAAGTTAAAGGATGAAAATCTAAAAAACACCGTTAAAAATACTATTGCCGATGGTTTATCTGAAATTTTGGATGTTGACCGTGAAACTGTATATGGATATACCGAGAAAAAGTCCTATTATGTAATCGTTAAGAAAAAGGTAGATAAGGATATTGTTGATAAGGTAAGGCAGTTTATAACCGATAATTCCGATTTAGAGCTATCAAGTTATATTGGTCTTGATGAAACAACTAAGAGATATTATCCCAATAATAATTTAGCTTCGGTTTTGCTAGGCTTTGTTGGAAGCGATAATCAAGGTCTTTCGGGTATTGAAAGCTATTATGATTCCGATTTAACGGGCGTTGCAGGCCGAGTTGTTGCGGCAAAAAGCGCGCAAGGCACAAATATGCCGCTTACTTATGAAAGAGTGGAAGAGGCAATTCAGGGTAATTCGCTCGTTTTAACTATTGATAACTATGTTCAGTATATTGCCGAGAAGTATCTTGAAGAGGGCGTTATTGCCAATAAGGCTCAGGATAGAGGTGCTTGCGTTATTATGAATGTTAACACGGGCGAAATTCTGGCTTTAGCTGTAAAGGGCGATTTTAATCCTAACGATGCTTTCACACTATCTTTAGAAGACCAAACCCTTCTTGATGCCGAAACTAATGAAGATGTTAAAAAGGAAATGAGAACAAATCTTTTAAACCGTCAATGGCGAAACAAGGCGGTTTCGGATACCTATGAACCCGGTTCGGTTTATAAGGTTATTACAGCCGCTATGGCGCTTGAAGAAGATTTGGTAAATCTTAACACAACATTTACCTGTAATTACACAATTAACATTGCAGGTCAAACCTATCATTGCCATAAAAAAGGTGGCCATGGAACACAAAATTTCTTGCAAACAATGGTTAATTCCTGCAACCCCGCATTTATAATGGTAGGTCAGCTTGTAGGTACCGAAAATTTTGCTAAATATTTTGAAGCTTTTGGACTTACTAAAAAAACAGGTATCGATTTACCGGGCGAATCTGAGCCGGTATTCCATAAACCTTCGGCGATGGGAACAGTAGAGCTTGCATCATCTTCCTTTGGTCAGACCTTTACCGTTACTCCAATTCAAATGATAACCGCTATTTCTGCTGCGGTTAATGGCGGCAATTTAGTTCAGCCACATGTTGTAAGCAAAATTGTTGATAGTGATGGAAACATTGTTGAATCGGTTGGAACAACTGTTAAAAGACAGGTTATTTCAAGCGAAACATCGGCAACTCTTCGCAAAATGATGGGCGCTGTAGTATCCGAGAGCAACTCAAAAAACATGTATGTTCCGGGCTTTAAAACAGGTGGTAAAACAGGTACTTCCCAAAAACTTATTTCAAATATTACCTCTGCCGATGGAAAGAGCCATTATATTGCTTCTTACCTTTCGGTAGCACCTATAGATAATCCTGAAATTGCGGTTTTGGTTATGATAGATGAGCCAACTGCAGGTCAGTATTACGGTTCGGTAGTATCAGCTCCGATAGGCGCCGATATTTTATCAGAGGTTTTGCCTTATTTGGGTTATGAACCGCAATATACTGAATCAGAACTTGCAAAACTTTCGGTTAGTGTTCCTGATGTTGTAGGCGAATCATTGAGTGTTGCAAAGGGTAAAATTTTAAATAAAAATTTAAAATATAGAATCGTTGGTAATGGTGATACTATTATAAGACAAATCCCAACCTCTGCCGATACAATTAATGCAGGCGGCTCAGTAATCCTTTATACCGAAGAGGAAACAGCCGAGAGCACTAAGACAAGTGTTCCTGATTTTTCAGGACTCAGTCTTTCTGCGGCAAACGAGGCGGCGGCAAATGCAGGAGTAAATATTCTTTTTGCAGGTAATGTTTCAAAAAACAGTGCTGTTGCATATATGCAGGATAAAAACGCAGGGGATACTGTTGAAAAGGGCACCGTTATTACGGTATATTTCAGAGATACAAGTTCAGATAGTTTAAGCGATTAATTAGAGGGTAAGAATGAAACTTAAAGATTTATTTATATCGGTTGATGAAGAATTTGCCAATACCGAAATTTCAGGTTTTACAGCGGATAGCCGCTCCATAAAAAAGGGAGAAGCCTTTATCTGTATTAAAGGTGCTGCTTTTGATGGTCATAGCGCTGCAAATGAGGTTTTAAGCAAAGGCGCTGCGGTTATAATAGCCGAAAGAGATTTAGGAATTAAAAATCAAATAATAGTTAATGATACCCGTGAAGTATTAGCCGAAATGAGCGCAAATTATTTCGGTAATCCCGCAAAAAGTCTTAAACTAATTGGTGTTACGGGTACTAACGGAAAGACCTCTGTAACATATATGGTTAAGCAAATGCTCGAAACATTAGGGCATAAGGTTGGCTTGATTGGAACTATTCATAATCTTATCGGAGACATAGAGGTTCCAACCAATAATACAACCCCCGGAGCATATGAACTTAATTCTTTATTTGCTCAAATGAGGGATGAGGGTTGTGAATATGTTGTTATGGAGATTTCTTCACATGCACTTGACCAAAAGCGTGTTTTTGGTTTGGAATTTGAGGCGGCAGTTTTCACTAATTTAACCCAAGACCATCTTGATTATCATAAAACAATGGAAAACTATTTTCTTGCTAAATCAAAGCTTTTTGATAAGGCAAAAACCGCTATCATTAATTTTGATGATAGTTATGCTCAAAAACTTGCCGAAAGACTTTCCTATAAAGCGGTTACCTATTCCTTAATTAGTAATGAATCAACCTTTAGCGCAAAGGATATTGATTTAAGACCTGATGGAGTTTCTTATAAATTTGTTGGTTTCAATACTATTAATAAAATTAACCTTTCTATAGGTGGAAAATTCACAGTTTATAATTCAATGGCGGCAATTTGTGTTCTTTTAGAATTAGGCTTTGGCTTATCCGATGTTGCTGAAGCAATGGAAAAAATTAAAGGGGTAAAGGGAAGAGCAGAAATAGTGCCGACAGGCAAAAACTTTACCGTTGTGATAGACTATGCTCACACTCCCGATGGCCTTATTAATATTCTCAGAAGCTTTAAACCATTTAAAGAAAGTCGTTTAGTAGTTCTATTTGGTTGCGGTGGCGACCGCGATAAAACCAAAAGAGCCATAATGGGTAAGGCTGCAGCGCAGTATGCCGATTATGTAATTGTTACAAGCGATAACCCAAGAAGTGAAGACCCTTCAAGTATTATCGAGGATATTCTAGAAGGTATTGTTGATACAAAAACTTCCTATAAGGTTATAGAAAACAGGGTAGAGGCAATAAATTTTGCTATTAAAAATGCTAAAAGTAATGATATAATAATATTGGCAGGAAAAGGCCATGAAACATATCAGATTTTAAAGGATGGAAAAATCCATCTTGATGAAAGAGAAATCGTGGCTGAAGCGTTAAAAGGAATTTAAAAAGGAGAATTAGTTATGGATTTTACCCCCATTATTGCAGCCTTAATTTCGTTTGCAATTTGTGCGGCTTCTGGAAAGATTATTATTCCGTTTTTGCATAAACTTAAATTTGGTCAAACAATCCTTGATATCGGCCCAAAATGGCATGAAAAAAAGCAGGGAACACCAACAATGGGTGGAATAATGCTTGCCTTGGGTGTATTTTGCGGAGTTGCTTTTGCATTGACTTTTTCTGCAATTTTTGATACAGGTTTAAATTCATTTTTAAAAACTTCCGCTAATATTACAAGGTTTGCTGCAGGCCTTTCTTTAGCGGTTGGAATGGGACTTATCGGCTTTTTTGATGACTATATTAAGGTTGTTAAAAAGCGCAATTTGGGTCTTACTGCCAAGCAAAAAACTTTTCTACAATTAATAGTATCCGCAGGTTATTTAGCAACCCTTTATTTATCAGGGGTTAGAACAACTTGGTTACCATTTATAGGCGATGTTGAGGTAGGTTCTGGTATAGGCTTAATCTTTTGGCCGATTGCTTTAATGTTTATTTATGGATTTACAAATGCCGTAAATTTAACCGATGGTATAGATGGTCTGGCTTCAAGCGTAACACTTGTTGTTTCTTGCGCGTTTTTAATTATTTCAGGATTACTTAGCAATTATGGTTACAATGTGCTTTCTGCCGCACTTGGTGGTGCTTGCATTGGATTCCTTGTTTGGAATTCTCATCCCGCTAAGGTGTTTATGGGGGATACAGGCTCCATGTTTTTAGGCGGCGCCGTTGTTGCTCTTTCCTTTGGAATTGGCAGACCGTTTATTTTAATTATTATCGGTTTTGTATATTTAGCCGAAGCGCTATCAGTTATGCTTCAGGTAGCAGTTTTCAAAAAAACAGGTAAAAGAATTTTTAAAATGAGTCCTATTCATCATCATTTTGAATTAAGTGGATGGAGCGAAGAAAAAATTGTAACAGTTTTTTCATTAGTAACACTAATTCTTTCTCTAATTGTTATTTTACCAATCATCATTAAATTATAAAGGAGTAAGGTATGGCACCGAAAAGCAACACTAAGGTTAAACGCCAACAGGGAAAAATTGATATTGTATTTTTAAGCCTTGTTTTAATTCTTTTAACAGTGGGCCTTATTATGCTTTTCTCTTCAAGCTATGCATATTCTTACACCTATTATGGAAATAGTTATAAATTTATAGTTCGTCAGGCTGCATTTGCGGTGGTTGGCGTGATTATAATGCTGGGCTTATCAAAGGTTGATTATCATTTTTACAGAAAATTTTCTTGGATAGTTTTTCTTATAAGTCTGGGGTTACTGGGAATTTTGCTTATTCTTCCACCCATGATAAGCGGTATGGATGTTAAGCGATGGATAGTTATTGGTCCATTGAATTTTCAGCCAACCGAAATTGCAAAATTTGCAATAATACTCTTGTTTTCTCATCTGATAACCGCTAACCAAAAACAAATGGGGAATATAAAACTAATAATTTTCTTATTTGCACTTTTGGGAATAACCTGCGGTTTAGTTGTTTTAGAGCCCCACTTATCAGCAACTGTGCTCATCTTTTGTATTGGTGTATTGCTGCTTATTATCGGCGGTATGAAATGGGCGCATTTGGGTGCATTTGCAGGTATAGGTGTTGGCGGTGTAGTGCTGGCAATGGTAACAGGAATTGTAGGATACGGTGGCGATCGTATAAAATATTGGCTTGACCCCTGGGCAGACCCAATGGGCAAGGGTTACCAAACAATTCAATCCCTTCTTGCTATAGGCTCGGGCGGAATAATGGGAAGAGGTCTTGGAAAATCAAGGCAAAAATATCTTTGGGTTCCTGAACCGCATAATGATTTTATTTTTTCAATTGTTTGTGAGGAACTGGGAATTATCGGAGCCATTATAATAATTCTTCTTTTCTGCGCACTTATTTGGCGCGGATTTACAATTGCCATTAAGGCAAAGGATAAATTCGGAACACTTATGGCTGTGGGACTAACATTCCAAGTTGGTCTTCAGGCAATTTTAAATATTTTGGTTGTAACAAATACCATTCCAAATACAGGTATCAGCCTACCGTTCTTTAGTTATGGCGGCACAGCGCTTGTTTTATTGCTTGCGCAAATGGGAATTATGCTTTCAATTTCGAGAGATTCATCAATCAGTAAAATGTAGAGGTAAAGTTTATGCATATTTTATTTGCAGGCGGCGGTACCGCAGGACATATTAATCCTGCCTTAGCGGTTGCAGGTTATATAAAAGAAAAACATCCTGATGCGAAAATCAGTTATATAGGAACTGCTAATAAGTTAGAAGCAACCTTAGTGCCAAGAGCAGGTTATGATTTTTATACAATAGATGTTGCAGGCTTTAGCCGAAGCCTTTCGCCAAAAGGTATTGCGCATAATTTTTCAGCAGTTTATAAAGCGGCTTCTTCTAGCCTTAAAGTTCGTAAAATTTTAAAGGAAATTAAGCCTGATATAGTTGTTGGAACGGGTGGGTATGTAAGTGGTCCTGTTGTAAGCACAGCTCAAAAGTTAGGAATTAAAACGGTTATTCATGAGCAAAATGCTTATCCCGGTGTTACAACAAAAATGCTTTCTAAAAATGCCGATGCTGTACTTTTGGCTTATAAAGAAGCAGAAAAATTTTTAAAACTTAATAAAAAATGTGTTGTAACAGGAAACCCTGTTCGTCAGGAAATAATTAATGCTAATAAAGCTTTTGCTCGCGAAAAATTGGGCCTTGATAGTCGTCCCTTAATTCTTTCGTTTGGCGGAAGCCTCGGAGCAAGACCAATTAATGATGCAGTTGTAGAGTTAATTAAAAGTCACAATAAAAGCGGTAAATATTATCATATTCACGCCACAGGTAAATATGGTTATGAAAATGTTTTAAATGCCCTTAAAGATGTTGACTTAGCAGAGGAAATAACCGTTAAAGATTATATTTATGATATGGATATTGTTATGGCGGCGGCCGATATCGTTATTTCTCGTTCAGGTGCTATAACTCTTAGCGAAATTGCGGCGCTCGGTAAGGCGGCAGTTTTAATACCATCTCCGTATGTTGCCGAAAATCATCAATATCATAATGCTATGTCCTTAAAAAACAAAGGCGCTGCTGATGTGATTGAAGAAAAAGATTTAACTCCAGAGCTTTTAATTAAAACTATTGAAAGACTTGCTGATAATTCGAAACTTATAAATGCAATGTCGGAAAATGCTAAAAAAGCGGCTATTACTGATGCTAACGAGCGCATTTATAAGGAAATAATGATTTTATATACCAAAACTCACTAACAAAAAATTTGCCCTCGCATAGAATATAACTGTAAAGTTAAATATGCGAGGTGCGAAATGTCTAAATTATTAGTAAGCGGAGGAAATGCCTTAAATGGCGAACTTTCTGTGCAAGGAGCAAAAAACAGCGTTTTGCCAATTCTTGCGGCAACGCTTTTATGCAACGGAGAGTCTATAATACATAATTGTCCAAATATTTCGGATGTTCAGGTTTCAATTAAAATTTTGGAGCATTTAGGGTGTGTTTGCACCTTTTCTGAGAATACCCTTACTGTTAATGCGAAAAATTTAATAAACTTCGATATACCTGATGATTTGATGAGGCAAATGCGCTCCTCAATAGTGTTTTTAGGCGCAATTGCGGCTAGAATGGGCTTAGCTAAAATAAGCAGTCCGGGTGGCTGTGAATTAGGGCCAAGGCCTATTGATTTGCATCTTTTTGCCCTTAAAACTCTTGGCTTTAGAATTGAAGAAGAACACGGATTTATAATTTGTAAAAAAGAAAATAAGGTTAATAATACAGTAATTAACCTTTCATTCCCAAGCGTTGGAGCTACTGAAAATTCCATCCTTGCTGCTGCTTTAACGCCGGGTAAAACCATTATACATAATGCGGCAAGAGAGCCTGAAATAGTGGATTTGGCGAATTTTTTAATGGCCTCAGGTGTTAGAATTTATGGTGCAGGATTAGATACCGTTGTTATATACGGAAAGGAAAAATTATTGGGCGCAGAGCATTCGGTAATTCCTGATAGAATAGTTGCTGCAACCTTCCTTTCGGCAGTAGCCGTAACAAAAGGAAAGTTAACTTTGGAAAATATAATTCCATCGCATTTGGCGGCTATTATTAATGTTTTTGAACAATCGGGTTGTGAATTTCAAATTTATACCGATAAATTAACGATGAAAGCGCCCGAAAAGTTAAAATTTGTAACAAACGTTCGCTCGGCAGTTTATCCCGGTTTTCCAACAGATGCGGGACCTCCTATAATTGCAATGCTCAGTATTGCTAACGGAACCTCGCTTTTTATAGAAAATATTTTTCAAAATCGTTTTAATTATATTGAAGAATTGAAGCGTCTTGGAGCAAAAATAACAACCCATTCAAATGTTGCGGTTATTGAGGGTGTCAGCAAACTCTCATCTGCTTCAGTTGAGGCTACCGACCTTCGAGGCGGTGCCGCCTTAATAGTTGCAGGACTTTTTGCTGAGGGAGTAACCGAAATTAATAAAATTCATCATATCTTAAGAGGATATGAAAATATAGAAAAAAATTTAGGCATTCTTGGTGCTAAAATTAAAAGGGAATAGAATATGCAGGTTAATGAAGTTCAAAACAGAAAATATGCAGCAGCCGAAAGGTTAGCAAAACGCCGCCGTAGGAGAAGACGAGTGGCTGTTTTGCTATTTTCATTTTTAATTTTGATAATTGCGGCATTATGGATATTAAGTGTAACGGTCTTTTTCCCGATAAGCAGCGTATCAGCCTCAGGAAACACATTATATGATACCGAAACAGTAATATCGACTTCGGGTATTAAGGTTGGGGATAAACTTTTTGGCGTTAGTGAAAAAAAGGTTAGAAATAAGCTTACGGTTGATTTGCCTTATATAAAAACTGTTGAACTTAAACGTAATTTATTTGATAATATTGAGATAGTTGTAACCGAAACCTCCGATTCGTTTTGTTATCTGCAAAATGGTGTTTATTATACCGCTGATAGTGATAATAAAATATTAAAATCTTTTGAAAATAAACCTGAGAAAATCGCCGAAATTATAGTGGGTGAGATTCCACAAATTGAAATGGGACATATTTTGGATATCGGCGAGCAAAATTTAGAACTTGCTAATAGCGTTAATGAAATTTTATCAAGGGCAGATATAGTTATTGATTCGCTTGATATCAGTGATACTTCGGCTATAACAGCTCGAATAGAAGGCAGATTTTCGGTTAACTTTGGAACAATGCAGGATATTGAAAGCAAAACCGAGCATTTAAGGGCAATGATTAAAGAAATCTCCGCAAATAACGGTGAGGAAGCAACAGGAAAAATCAATTTAAGTGTTTGGACGAGCAAAAAAAGAGAGGGTTATTTTGAACCCACAAAGAATTTTTAAAAAATATTAAAATTTGTATTGAAATTTTAAAAATAATGTGTTATTATTTTATATATAATAAGTCTAATTATATAATCTTAGCAGATTTTATGTTAAAAAGTGGAGGAATTGAAAATGGCATTTGAGGTTTCAAATGAACTTGACAACGTAGTTCAAATTAAGGTTGTAGGCGTTGGCGGAGGCGGTGGAAACGCTGTTAACCGCATGGTTGATGCTGGTGTTCGTGGTGTAGAATTCATCGCAATTAACACAGATAAGGCTGCGCTTTATCTTTCAAAGGCAAACCAGAAAATCCAAATTGGCACTAAGGCTGCAGGTGGTATGGGCGCAGGCGCTAATCCTGATAAGGGTAAGGCTGCTGCTGAAGAATCTCGCGATGAAATCGCTGAGGCTATCCGCACCGCAGATATGATTTTCATCACCGCAGGTATGGGTGGTGGTACCGGTACAGGTGCTGCTCCTATCGTTGCTCAGATTGCTAGAGAACTTGGTATCTTAACAGTTGGTATCGTAACTAAGCCTTTCGCTTTCGAAGGTAAGAAGAGAATGCAGCAGGCAGAGGCCGGTATCGCAGCTCTCCGCGAGCATGTTGATAGCTTAGTTGTTATTCCTAATGAAAGATTAAAGTTCGTTTCTGAAGAGAAAATTACCTTTAAGAACGCTTTCGATATTGCTGATGATGTTCTTCGTCAGGGCGTTCAGAGCATTTCTGAACTTATCAATGTTACCGCTCTTGTTAACCTTGACTTTGCTGACGTTAAGGCTATCATGGCTGATGCAGGTTATGCTCATATGGGTGTTGGCGTTGCAACAGGTAAGGATAAGGCTGAAATCGCAGCTCGCGCAGCTATCACAAGCCCGCTTATCGAAACATCTATGGATAATGCAAGTGGCGTAATCATCAGTATTACCGGTTCTACTGATATCGGTCTTGAAGAGGTTGAGCTTGCTTCTTCTATCATTTCCGAAATGGCTCATCCGGATGCAACTATCATTTGGGGTGCTCAGCTTGATGATACTCTTGATGATGCTATCCGCGTAACTGTTGTAGCAACAGGCCTTGGCAATGAAAAGAAGTCTCCTAAGAACGATTTAGTAAGCGAAATGCTTTCTTCTTCAACCGAAGATGATGGTCCTTACATTGATGTTCTTGATATCTTCAATAAATAATTGTACTTAAAATTAAAACCGCCGTTTTAAAAACGGCGGTTTTGTTATATAATTTAACCCCTTAAGAATTTCCTTAAGGGGTTTTGTGTTAAATAAAAATAATAAGTAAACCAACAAGCATGCCAACAATGGTTGAAAAAGCGGGTAATTTGCTGTTATACATAAGAATTGCTTGCGGTAAAATTTCACCGAACACAACATAAAGCATAGCACCGCTTGCAAATCCAAGGCTGAGTGCAAGGCCGAGCGGACCAATTTCTCCGAGTGCAAAACCAAGTAATGCGCCAATAACAGTTGGGATACCCGAGGCGGCAGTTATAAGAATTGCCTTTGGTTTATTCATTCCTCCCGAAATGAGTGGTACCGAAACCGCCATACCTTCAGGTATATTGTGAAGACCTATAAGTATCGCTAAAATTAATGCTGCGCTTCCCATAACTCCACCGTTGCTGGCGTACGAAGCGCCAATGGTCATACCTTCAGGAACATTATGTAGTGCTATAGCGCAAGCCATTACAATTCCTGCAACGAAAAGAGATAAAGTTTTATCGTTTTTAGAGTAATGATATTCAAGGTGGTCGCTATGGATTAGTTCATTCAAATGGTCGGCAGTTTTTGGGTGGGCTTCATCAATATGCGGAACTTCTGGGTTTGTGTGCCTATCTATTAAATAGTTTAGTAAGAAGGTTATCAAAACACCAAATCCGATAGCTGCAATAACAGTGAAAATCCCAACATTTGTTTCAATGGCCTCAACCGCAAGGTCAAAACAAACAACACTAAGCATTACGCCTCCCGCAAAGCTTAAAAGCAAGCTAACCGTGCGGTTAGAGTCTTTTTGCATAAGCGCGCCTATAAGACCTCCAAGCCCTGTGCCGATAACACCGGCAATGGTTGTAGTTAAAATTAGAGTTGCTATAACGCCCAAATAATCACATCCTTTAAACACTTTAAAAATATACCACAAATTTTTACAGAAAGCAACTTTTTTATTAAAATTTAAAAACAAAAAATCCAAACCTAACCTAACGGTCAAATTTGAATTTTGATGCGATTTTTTATTAACAACCTAAAACACGAGGTAGAAATTATAAAAAAAGAAGAACCTCAGCACGCGAATTGCGTGTCGAGGCTCTCGACTGGTGCGGTTGTTCTTAACGGATTCGAAAGAATAAATTTAAAATAACCGACTTTCACACATATATTCATACCGTATCCAATCGGCACATTGGTGTTTTCTAAAACAATAGATTAAAATGTATATACAAGATAAGTTGTATATACAAAAAGAAGGAGAAAATACTGATGTTTAAATTCATAGAAGAATTTTATTATGGCAACATTGATCCACAAGCGCGTAGCACAAAAGAGAATAAAACCGTCCAAAAGCAGATGGAAGTTCTGATGCTCAATGAGGACTTCCTAACGGAGAATCTGTCCGGTGAAAACAAAAAGAGGTTTCTTGATTTTTGTAACGCTTGGGGCGTAGTGAATGGAGAATCAAACCTTGATAGTTTTATTATGGGTTTCCGACTCGGTGCTCAGTTTACATACGACACGTTTGTAAATGACGAGGCTCCGTTTAAAGATTTGTTAAAGGAATGAGCGCAATGAAAGAAAAGAAATATTATATCGCATTGGACGATTTTGAACGTCGGGTGGTTGTGAACTGTATGAACGAAATGCGCAACGCTCTCATTGAGAACGGTAAATGCACTGATACTTTGGATGAAGTTATGTTAAAGATCATTCGCTCAAAACAAAAGAAACTCAAAGTGGTTTATCAGGAGGTTTGATTATGAAAAAGAATATTTATGATGAAAGCAACGGCTTATGGTACGAACTTCAAGGCGATTATTACATCCCTTGCCTTAAGCTGCCCGATGAAGAACAAGTTGAAATCGGCATGTGGGGTCAGCGACATTTGGAGTATATAAAACACCACCGCAAAGGTTTCTATACTTCACTGGTTTTAGACTGCAAACTCAACCGTCACCTCGCCGACATCAACAAACAAGCTGAGGGAATGTTTGATACACTTATATCACAATACAAAAAAGCCGAAGGCATCACCGAACAACTCAAAGCAGATAACCAAATGGAGTGGGTCGCTCGGATGAATAACATCCATAGCAGAGTTACAGAAATCATAAACAACAATATAATTTATATCTAAGATACGATAGCGGCAGGGAAAAATCTCTGCCGCTATATCATTAAATACACTTGACAAAGTTCGTTTAAACGAATATAATTATAATGTGTTTTTATATCTACAACAAGATGAGGTGTTTTGCTATGAAAGGCTATATTACGGTTCAAGAAGCTGCTGAAAAATGGGGCATTACTTCACGCCAAGTTCAGATACTATGCAAAGCTAATCGGATTGTTGGAGCTACCCGTATGAGCCGCATTTGGATTATTCCCGAAAATGCAGAAAAGCCAACAAACGACAAAAGAAAGGCAGCAAATACCAATGATTAACTTAACTGAGTTACAAAGCCTTGTAGATCGTTTTGAAGCTAATATTGATTTTTACAAGGATACAAGAAATGCTTACAATGAGCATTCTTGCCGAATTGAATACATTGATCCTCTGTTAAAACTCTTGGGTTGGGATGTTGCAAACGAAAAAGGATTGGCACCCCAATATCGAGAAGTTATTGCGGAGAATTATTCTACCCGCACTGATCGTCCTGACTATACCATTACGCTCAGGGGTGTGCCCAAATTCTTTGTAGAAGCAAAGAAACCTGCGGTGGATATTACCAGAGATGCAGATCCGGCAATCCAGACCAGAAAGTACGGTTGGAATGCAAAGCATCGTCTGGCTGTCCTCACAAATTTTGAATATCTTGCAATCTACGATACCTGCCACATTGCCCACGAAGATGATGGGTGTACTGTGGCAAGATACCGATTGTATCATTACACCGAGTATGTAGAAAAGATTGAAGAGATTGTAGGATTGATTTCGAGAGACACTGTATACTCTGGTGATTTTGACACTTATTTGGATGCAAACTTCCCTGCAACCGGAGGACAAACCCAACAAGTTGATACACTGTTTCTTTCTCAAATCAACGAATGGCGTGTAGCTCTTAGCAACGAACTGTATGCTCAAGGTGGTCGCTATGAGTCGTTGGAAGTGTTAAACGATGTTGTGCAGGAATTTATTAACCAAATCGTTTTCCTGAGAATTTGCGAAGATAAGAATCTGCCGCTGTACCACAAGCTGAAAGATACCATTACAGATGCCGACCAGCTGCAATCCAAACTGGAGGAATTATTCCGTTCTGCTGACCGACGCTATAACTCTGGATTGTTTTCCGGTGAGGACATTATTTTTGATCTTTCCTGCGAAGTTATTAAAAGCATGATTGAGGATTTGTATTACCCTCAGAGTCCTTATTTGTTTAATATTATCGAGCCTAATTTGCTTGGAAAGATTTACGAGATGTTTTTAACCGAACAGTTAGTGTTACTCGAAAATAATACCATTAGTCTTGGTAAAAAGAAAGATTGCCAGAACAGATCTGTTGTTACGACACCTACGGAAATCGTTAAGTATATGGTCGATAAAACGCTTTCCAAAGTGTGTGAAGGAAAAACTCCTTCTGAGATTTTGAATATCAGTGTGGCAGATATTGCCTGCGGCTCTGGCATTTTCTTGGAAGAAGCATTTGCCTATTTGCAGGATTACTGCGTGCAATGGTATATCAGCAACGGTCAGACAGAACATTTAATTGAGACGGGGATTGATTTATACAAATTGTCCCTTCAAGAGAAAAAAGCCATTCTTTGTTCTTGTATTTACGGCATAGACATTGACGTCCATGCTGTCGAAGTCGCAAAGTTTTCTTTATTAATCAAGCTAATCGAAGATGAAACAGCACCTTCTGTGGCTGAAGAGGTTCCGATTCTTCCTGATCTTGCCGATAATATTCAATTTGGAAACTCCCTTGTCAGCCAAGCTGAATTGAACGGAATTAGTGGTGCTACCCATCAGATGATGGAAATTGCTCCTTTTGATTGGAATACAATTAACAACGGACGTGGCTTTGATGTAATAATCGGCAATCCTCCGTATGTAAATACCGAAGGAATGCACACACTGTTGCCGAGCGCAGAAGTTGAAGTCTACAAAAAGAAGTACAAGACATCACACAAACAATTTGACAAATACTTTATTTTTATAGAGCAAGCAATCAACAAGATCAA
Source organism: Acutalibacteraceae bacterium (assembly GCA_045656145.1). Taxonomy (GTDB): domain Bacteria; phylum Bacillota; class Clostridia; order Oscillospirales; family Acutalibacteraceae; genus SIG565. The sequence goes on along the minus strand of JAZOQP010000005.1, from coordinate 9,475 downwards.
CGAAAATGGCTCGGTGTGCTATATTGTTCCTAATAAGTTTTTCAAGATTGGTGCCGGCGAGAAGTTGCGCAACCTGATTGCAAAAGAACGGATGCTCGTTAGTCTGGATGATTTTGGAGATGCACAGCTGTTCGATGATAAAACCATCTACAGCTCAATTATCTTGCTTTCCAAGGAAAAACAAACAACTTTTGTTTACAACAGTGTTGATTCTGCTAACAAGTTATGGGCGGGTGAAAAGATTGATGCCGTAGAGCTTTCTTCTGCTGTACTTAATGAATTGCCGTGGAGATTGACAACGGATTTAGAGTTTCTCAAGATGCTTCAAAAATTAGATGCTGTTGCGGTTCCGATCACCAAACACGCAGATATTTTCACCGGAATACAGACAAGTGCAGAACAGAAGCGCACTTACTGGTTCTCCGATGAAGAAGTAATCAACGAGACCGAAGAATGCTATACAATCCAGAGAGATGGGAGAACATTTTCCATTGAAAAGAGAATACTTCGCCCATATTTCAAGCCAGTCAAGAAAGCGGAAAAGAAGCAAAACACATATAGTTATTTGATGACAAATAAGCATATTATTTTTCCCTATGACGCCACTGGAAAAGTTATTCCCCTGAATGAACTTCAAACAAATTATCCAGGAACATACGAATATCTTGCGGCAAACTATGATGTTTTGGCTCCCAAAGGGATTATTTCGGGTGGAAAAAGAGATGTTAACTATGCAACGGCAGACACATGGTATCGCTATGGTCGCCACCAAGCACTGACAGCATTTAATAACAGAAAGAAGCTCATTGTAGGAATTTTGAGCAAAGACCCCATGTATGCTCTCGATACGAACGACTATTTGATTGCGTCGGGAGACACTGCTGGGTATTGTGCTGTTTGTGAGCAAGAGGATAGCCCATATGCATTGGAATACATTCAAGCTTGGTTAACGAACGAGTATACCGAGAGAATTTTGCAAATCATTGGTAGCGACTTTGAAAATGGTTTCTATTCCAGAGGTCGCTCTGTTCTTGTAACACTGCCGTTTGTGGAGTTGGATTTCGACGATTCAAAACAGAAAGCTATCTACGATAGAGTTGTCGGAGCCACACGAGAAATTTATCGTATCAATGAAGAATTGGATGGTCACCCCGCAAAACGTATTGTAGCTACATTACAAAGGCAGAAAGAAAATTTGATTGCTGAAATTCAAGGATTGATTGGTTCTGTATATCGACTTGAATTCTAAAAGAGGTATTAACAATGAGACTCAAAAAGGATAGTTCAGAGCAGAAATTAAGAGGAGCGTATTATACGCCATTGCAGCTTGCAAATGCTATGGTGGAGCTTTTTGCGTCTCAAAATATCTCTACCGTCTTGGAACCAAGTTGCGGTGATGGAGTATTTGTTGATGCGCTACAAAACCTTAATCTTCTGAATAAGGTGGATAAACTAACAGCTGTTGAAATCGAACCTGATGAAGCCGAAAAAGTTCGAGATAGGTATTCTGAATTTGAGCAAATCGAAGTATGCACCGAAGACTTTTTTGACTTTTACAATCGTGTTCTTGGCAAGGAACAGTATGATTTGATTTTGGGCAATCCTCCTTATATTCGCTACCAATATCTGAAAGAAAGCCAACGAGAAATGCAATCTCAAATATTGACTTCGCATGGTATGAAAGCGAATAAATTGATAAATGCATGGGTTGCATTTATCGTAGCCTGCGTACAACTACTGTCTGAAAAAGGCAAGATAGCGTTTGTTATTCCGGCTGAAATACTTCAAGTTGCGTATGCGGAGGATCTGCGCCTATACTTAGCTAACAATCTTGCAAAAATTACCCTAATCACATTTGAACAGCTTGTATTCCCTGACATTGAGCAAGAAGTCGTTGTGTTTATTGGCGAGAAAGGCGAAGAAGAGAAAGGCATTCGTATCATTGAAATGAATGACCTTAGCGGTTTTGCTCAGTTGGATCTATCTCAAAATGGATTCCAAAAGATGCAGCACGTCAAGGAAAAATGGACTAAATATTTTGTAAACGCAGAAGAAATGGCTCTTGTTCAGGAACTTCGTGCAGACAAACGATTTGCCAAATTCTCAGAATACGGAATTATCAATGTTGGAATAACCACAGGTAATAATGGCTACTTTTCCATTACTGAAGAAACATCTGAGCAATATCAGTTAAGTGAAGTAACACTTCCTTTGATTGGTAGAAGTTCTCATGCACACGGAATATATTTCACGGCAGAAGATTGGGAAAACAACAAAGCAGCAGGAAAGCGTGCACGACTAATTAGCTTCCCTGAGCTTCCGTATGATGAATATCCGGCCAAACACAAAGAGTACATTTCGATCGGTGAAGCAAACAGCGAACACGATGGCTACAAATGCTCCATCCGAGATAGATGGTATATTGTTCCTTCTATATGGATTCCTGATGCGTTTTTCTTAAGAAGAAATAATTTGTATCCTAAATTTGTACTGAACGAGTGTGATGCAGTGTCAACAGACACTATGCACCGCATGAAGTTTAACGATGGCGTTGATCCACTGAATGTCCTTCTTGCCTACTATAACAGCATTTCCTTCGCTTTCACCGAGATTTGCGGACGAAGCTATGGTGGAGGTGTTCTTGAAATCTTACCCGGTGAGATGGGCAACATTTTACTTCCCAAAGTGGAAAGGATTGATCCTGCACTAAGGAACAAGTTGCTTGCACATATTGACACTATAGTACGCAACGATGGAGACATTGAACTTGCACTTGATGTTGTTGACAAAGAACTACTTGTAGACACATTGGGAATCGATCCTGAGATATGCCATAAATGCCGTACTATCTGGAAGAAAATGCAAAAAAGAAGATTGGGACGAGGATAAAACAAAAACTCTGACTAATCACAAAAGAAAAGGGAGTTAAGTTAAAGTAGTAATAATTTAAGAGTTGAATGGAAATTAGCCGACACAATACAAATAGCCTCCTTTGTTGTATATTTCAAATGACAAAGAAGGCTATTTTTTTCAAATTTCTACCGTAGGTAGAGATAATGATGTTGTTTTCAATAATGAAAAAACGTATAATTTACTTAGCAAGTGAGGGATTTTATGAAAGACTATAGTTTTGGTGAATTTCTTTTTAAGTTGAGAAAGCGAAGTGGCCTATCGCAATTTCAACTTGGTAAGCTCGTCGGAGTTACTGATAAAGCTGTTTCAAAGTGGGAAAGAAACTACGCAAAACCAAAATCGGAATTGTTATATAAACTTGCCGATATTCTTGAAGTGACTGTTGACGAACTTATGGCTTGCAAATACCACTCGTCTAATGACGAAAAAGAAAAAGGAGTATTTGCTATGAAAAAAGACATTTGGCAAAAAGCACAAAAAAATTTAAAGCAAAAGTATAGAGAAAATCATCATATTGAAATTTCAAATCGCTTTTTAAGTGAATTTTCTGTACTAAAAGATGAAGAAATTATTATTTATTGGGATTTGATAAGCGAAATTAATAAATTAGCAGAATCGAAAGGTTGCTATGTTCGATCGTGGGGTACAATAGGCTCTTCGTTCGTCGCATATTTGTTGGGAGCAACAGAGGTTAATCCTTTAAGGGCGCATTATTATTGTCCTAATTGCCATAATGTTGAGTTCTCTAATACAGAATATTGTGGATGGGATTTAGAGGATAAAAAATGTTCCTGTGGCGCAACATTTGTTAAAGACGGACACAACATTTCTTTTGAAACAGTTAGCTCAACATTATATCAAGGTGCACATTTTGATTTATGTATTCCTAAAGAAATTGCAGATGAAACAAAAAGACTACTTTTAAATTATTTTAAAGGTAATAAAATTTTATATGTTTCAAGTAATTCCATAGCCAGGGAAAAAATTATTGTTGTCGATAAAACCAATTCTGAAGTTGTTGATGGTTCTGAAATCACCTTAGAAGAACAGTTTGAAAAGTTTTATAAATATCCATCGTTTAATATATTAAAAAATAGCACATTGGATATTATTAAAGAGCTTTCTAGTATTACTGGGTTTTCTTACAAATATATCAACTTTTCTGACAAGATAATTTTAGAAGCATTTAAAAACAATTATACTGATAATGTGTGTGATTTTGGTTCAAAGGTTTTAAAAGAAATGATAAAAACATATACCCCTAATTCTTTTGGGGATTTACTTAAGTTAGATGGGCTAGCTCACGCGACAGGCGCATTCGAAGACAATGCAGATGTTTTATTATCTAAAGGTCATAAATTAAAAGATACTTTGGCTTTTAGAGAAGATGTTTTTGATTACATCAGAAGCAGGTGCTTAAATAAAAATATATCCGATATTGGAATTCCTTTAAAAATAACAGAAGATGTTAGAAAAGGAATTTATGCAAGGAAAGGTATCTCTGAAGATATTAAAGCCTTGCTAATAAACATAGAGTGTGAGGAATGGTTTATTGAGTCGATACAAAAAATCATGTATTTATTCCCAAAAGCACATGGCACGGCTATTTTAAAAGAATCCTTAATTTTAATGTGGTATAAAATTAAATTTCCTGAAGCATTTAAAGAAATAAGTGAAAAATATATAAAATTAAAAGAGGAGTAATGATATATAGAGAATCAAATTTATCGCGGAGAAATATATTTAATAGATTTAAGTAAAAATGTAGGTTCGGCACAAAATGGTATACGTCCCGGTGTTATAATGCAAAATGATATTGGGAATATCAATTCGCCGACTACAGTTATTTGCCCAATAACATCAAAGCTAAAAAAATATATGCCGACGCATGTTGTTTTGTGGCCAGAAGATGGAGTCATAAAACCATCTACTGTTTTGTGCGAACAGCCTATGACAATAGACAAATCTTTAATTGTGAAACGCTTAGGAGTAATTAAGAACGAAGAAAAAATTAAAGATATTGGTTATAAGCTTATGGTTAGTTTGGGTGTTTGTTGATTGGCATTATATATAACAATAAAAAGTTTTAAAACAAAAACAATGGTTAGGGCGTTAAACGAATGTAATAATTGTTATTTACTGAACTATAAGAACTTTCATAATGCATAGACGATGAGTTTATAAAAAGTGAAAAAAGAGTAAATTCGTCCTCTTTAAGTCCGTTTTATAGGACAATAAATTTTTTATAATTGAGTTAGAATAAAAGAGAGGGTGTAATTATGATTGATGATGATTTTAGTTTCTTAACCGGAAAACAGGCAGACTTTGATAATGATGGTAAGGTAAGTTTCGGTGAGTATATGAACGATTGCGATGATTTTAATAGAATTATGAGAAATAAAAATCATACATCTGGCAGATACCAGCCAATAAAAAACACTACCGATGAGCCACCTAAAATTCATTGTGCTTGGGGAATTTTCGGTTGGATATTAGCATTAGTTGGATGTTTTATGCCAATTATAAACACGTTTATTTATGCTGATGGTGAAGGAATAGGATTTGGTATAATACTTACTTTTATTTTACTAGCAGCATGGATTTTTGGATTTTCAAACAGAGCCAAATAAATTAATTTAAAGGAGAAAATTTTAATGGGTTTTTGGGATTTTTTATTTGCAAAAGCAGTTGTAGATACCGCAAAAGAAGTTAAAAAGGAAATTGATGCGGAAAAAACTCGCAAAAATATAGAAAACCAACAAATTGCTTATGGCAATTTAGACAGTGAAAAAATATTCAATTTTGTTAGAAAAATAAATAAAACTATACCGCCATATAAATACAAATATCAATTCGATATAAACTCCGAGCTATCAACAGAATATACCGAATTATGTGAAGAGGGCCGCGAACTCGATAATAGACAAAATATTTTAAGTCAACTCAAATCAAATCCTAATAGCCTCTCTTTAAATATTCGAATGATAGAAAATCTTATTGGCATATTGGGTTTTAATTCTTTTTATGATAAAAATGGTGAGGCTGAATTGTATTTTATCGAAGAATGTCGTTATTATATTGAAAAGACTTTGCCGCGTGCACACACTTTACCTTCTGGCATAGGTAATAAATATTTACTTTTATCTATAGATGCTGAGTTGTATATGATGCAAGGCAACTTTGTTTGTGCTTTGAAAAGATATTTTGAAATTCTTTCTTGGCCACAAATGATAATGAATATCTATAATGAATCTTGGAATTTTGATTGCACGGAAGAACTGTACGGCTATGCAGTAGCTAACATAATGAGTATATTTAAAATTTTAGGTTTGAAACAAGAAAGCTATGATATAAGCAATTTGTTCCATAAAGTTTTGCAGTATCACAGAAAATTCAATCAAGAAAATATTAAGGATGAGTATACTCGGGCACAAGCAGATACATATTTCCCAAATACAGAATTTACTGGTTTTCATGTCTACAGTGCTAACAGACGAAAAATGAGTTTACTAGATTGGACAACCTTCCCGCAAATCTATACAGATTATCATCTTTTTACTAAGTGTGGATTAGAAGACGGGGACCTTTACTTTATTTATGGTCCTGTGCCAATTCGCAAAGAACTTATTGAAGTTCAAAAACAGCCTGTTTTAGATTTACTAAATGGAAACGAGTGCAAAACTGATTTTAATGCTTATGATGAAAAATTTATAACATCTATTGATAGTGACGTTGCGAGAGAACAAGATGAATCCGATATGCTTTGTATAAGTAGCGATGATCATATTTCAGAATTTTCGAAATTAGTTGAGGAATTATATGTTAACAATCCACACGGATTAGAACCTGATTCTATGGTTGGTGATTTTTTGAATTCACTATGCTTTGTAATTGCTTTCAATGTTGATCCAGAAACCGGTGACATTGCAGAAGTATTAAGAATTTATTTTTCGTATTGTAACCTTGATATTAGTGTCGAACAATTTATGGATTTAATAAGTGAAAACGAGAATCTTTTTGAACATTACGCCACATCATATCAGATGGCGATAAATCTTATGTTGCACAGAGGTGTTGAAATCAATAACACTAAATTGGCGATGCAATGCATAAATAAAGCTATAGAGTTGTTTACGGAAATCGAAAATATTGTCGTTGATAAATATCCCAATATAATTTATAAAAAACACGCATCTGAAGTCATATTAGATATAGTCCAAACGATTTCAGATAGCAATCAATAAAAGAGAATCTTGTTATGTTCAACGATGATAAAGATTACTAAAAATCTGTTTTGTACAGTCGTCATACGGCATCTTTTAGGTGCTGTGTGGCGGCTTTTTTATTTGTGCAGTTTTTATAAAACTCAAAAACTTTAACTCAGTGGTGATTGTTTTAACCATCATCTAAAAAAATAAAAAAAGTTCTTGACAAACGAACATTTGTTCTGTTATAATATAAAATGCTGAATTTTCGGCATTTACAACTTAATATGAAGATGTGTTAAGACATAACATTCGTGGCTTATGCCACCGCCTTCACAAATGCTACGGGACTGTTGGCAGAGAAGGCTGATTTTACAGTCCTCGTCTTTGAATTTCAAAGTCGATACATAGAACATCGGATTTAAGCGAGAGCATTGCTCCCGCTTGTTCGTGTTACCTATGTATCGGCTTTTTTATTTTGTCTTCAAAGAAAGATACATATATACAACAATCTCATTTTAAGAAAAGAACCCTGACAACTGAATAGCCGTCCGATGGGGATATGATTTTGCGATGACCTTGCTCAAAATTCAAGCGAGCGAAACAACGTTGCGGTGAGATTCCGGGACAGGAACGACATTCGGATAGAACGGCAAAAAACCAATTTACCGTTTAAGGGAGGTGGCAAATAACACTTATAAAGCAACATGCTTTATTTTTTCAAGGCGCCTTGATGGGACGGCATCACTTCGTGATGGCATCGTCTTCGCAAGCATCGCGCTTGGATATCACAAGCGCACCTTTAAGGGTTTTCAACCCCTAACACCCCGAAGGAAAGGAGGAAACAATTATGTCTCAAAAAATGCAAAGCTTTATCTTAAGGCTCGAATCCAAAGAGTCCATGTGGCTTGAAAGACAAGTTAATAAAAGTGGTCTTAACAGGCAGGACTATCTTCGTAAATTGTTTAAAGAAGCAGTTATAGTGCCTTGCCCATCAACCGAGCTTAAACCGCTTGTAGAAGGCTTGAAACCTATTGAAGAAAACTTAAAACAAATAGAAAAGCACTTTTGCAAAACAAAATCAATCGATATGGTAAAGCTCGATGAAAATATGGTTGAGCTTAAAAAGTTGGTTGCCGAAACAATCGACTACGATTATGACAAAGAAAATTAAAAAGAAAGAAGGAATTTATTATGAATCATAAGCAAAAAGGAATTATTGTTAGGCTTTCAGATGAAGAGTTCCACGCCTTAAATGAAAAGGTTGAAATGTCAGGACTACCCCGACAAACCTATGTCAGAAAGCTTATTCATGGTGTAATGCCCGACGGAAAAATATCTGAAGAATTGCACACCGTTTTTAGGACCTTAGATTTAATTAGAAACCATATTCACTTACTGATACTGTTCGGTGATGGTAAAAATTCTAACCAACTGCAAAAATTAAAGTATTATCGCAGTTGGATTACAAAGGTTGAATTTGGGTTAGACAAAGGTTTTATATGGAAATGGTATAAGGAGGATAAATATTATGGCTAAAAAGAAAAGAGATAGTATTGTAAATATTCGGGTAACGCGCTTTGAAAAACAACGCATTTTGCACCACGCTAAACAAAACAACCTAACTATATCTGAATATTTGAGACAGCTTGTTATTACAAACGAATTAAAATTTGAAAAAGAAAAGGAGTATATAAATGAACGATAAAATTACTGTTTTGAAAATTGAGAACCTAAAGGAATTTGAAGGTCATCCCTACAAAGTGGCCGACAATGAAGAAATGGAAGCGTTGGCACTAAGCATCAAGGAAAACGGGATATTAAGTCCCGTTGTGGTACGACCGATTGAGGACACTGGTGATTACGAAATCATCTCGGGACACAGACGAATATTTGCAGCAAAAAAGGCAGGACTGGAGTCAGTTCCTGCCTTGATTTATGCTATCAGTCACGAGAAAGCCATTATTGCTTTGGTGGATAGTAACCTGCACCGTGAGCATATTCTACCGAGTGAAAAAGCGTTTGCATACAAGATGAAAATGGATGCGCTATCCCATCAAGGAAAACGCGCTGATTTAACCTCCGACCAAGTTGGTCTAAAGTTGTCTGCCGAGCAAGTATCTAATGACGACAGTGCCACCCAAGTAAAAAGATTTATCCGCTTAACCAACCTCATAAAACCGCTATTGGATATGGTTGATGAAGGCAAGATAGCATTCACACCTGCAGTGGAGCTTTCCTTCTTAAACGATACCGAACAAGCCGATTTGGTTGAGGTAATTGAGGTTTGCGAAGCTACTCCGAATTTATCCCAAGCACAGAGGTTAAAGAAGATTAGCCAAGGCGATGGTCTTATC
>JAZOQP010000004.1:0-35282 GCA_045656145.1 Acutalibacteraceae bacterium | reverse complement strand
GCTCTCTTTGATTTAACTGCGTTGCCGGCCGATTGCATTTTAAAACTAATATTAATGATTGCGATATTCTTCGCGCTTGATGAACTTTTAAAATTTGCAACATTTCTTTATAGGAAACGCGCTAAATAGTTAATAAAAATTTCTATGTGAAAATTTTCACTTAGGAATTTTTTTATTTAATCAAAGATAATGCTTCTTTTAAATTTTTCACACCAATTATTTCAATTGGCAATGAATTTATATTCAATTTTAAACAACTTTTTGGTATAATGCATTTTTTGAATCCAAGCCTTGAGGCTTCAACTAATCGTTCATTTATTCTGTTTACTGCTCGAATCTCACCCGATAAACCAATCTCACCGAAGACGACCGTATCTTCATCAATTGGAATATCTCGAAGTGCTGAAACTAATGACATAGCAACGGCTAAATCTGCTCCCGGCTCATCAATTCTAAGTCCACCAATAATATTGGTATAAACATCAAGATTAGAAAAATAAAGGCCTTCACGCTTTTCGAGAACCGCCAACAAAAGATTTAATCTATTAAAATCAAATCCTGCCGACATTCTTCTTGGATTACCAAAGCCTGTTGAAGAAACAAGTCCTTGAACTTCTGCTAAAATTGGTCGGCTGCCTTCCATAACGCAGGTAATAGTGCTTCCTGAAACATTTCCTATCCTACCCGATAAAAGTGTCATGGAAGGATTCTCAACGCCGTGCAAACCATTTTCAAGCATCTCAAATACTCCTATTTCATTAGTTGAACCAAAACGGTTTTTATTAGCCCTTAAAATTCGGTACGACTGATTTTTATCGCCCTCAAAATAAAGAACTGTATCAACAATGTGTTCTAAAATTTTAGGACCCGCAATATCGCCGCCTTTGTTTACATGACCAACTAGGAAAATTGGAATATCAAGGCTTTTAGCAACATTTAGTAAAAGTTTTGCAGACTCGCGCACCTGAACAATACTGCCCGACATAGCCGTCAATTCACTAACGCTCATGGTTTGGATAGAGTCTATCATCACGATATCAGGTTTATGAATTTTTATATATTCACAAACCTCTTCGGTATCGGTATGCCCCATAATCGATAATTTCTCATTAACAACGCCTAAACGATTAGCGCGCAATTTAATTTGAACAGGAGATTCCTCGCCTGAAATATATAAAATATTTAAACCTTTAAGAGAATTACATACCTGCAAAAGAATTGTTGATTTACCAATACCCGGGTCGCCGCCTAAAAGGACAACTGAACCTTTAACAATTCCTCCACCGAGAACTCTATCAAATTCCGAAATTCCTGTGATATAGCGATGTTCATCAACAATATTAATTTCATTAAGTGTTGTAGCAGAAATATTAGTTTTTAAAGCGCCTAAAGAATTCTTTTTAGAATTTTCTATTATAATTTGTTCTTCAAGTGTGTTCCATTCATTACAATTTGGACATTTACCTGACCATTTAACACTTTGATAACCACAAGTAGAACAAATAAAAGCTGTTTTATTTTTAGCCATATTAACCCTTATGTATCTCGCTTAAAATTAAAGCGCGAGCATTATACTCTCCTATTTTTTTAGCACCATTGGCATTAGGATGCAATCCATCAACTAAATCTCGGCCACTCTTTTGCCAAGCCTCATACAATCCGCAAATGCCGCACTCAAAGGTATTAACAAAAGTAACATCCGAAATTCTTTCACAAATTATTTTTAAAAGAATTCCTCTTTCGCGAATTTCTTTAAAATCACGGCTATCCTCAGCAGCTTGAACAGGAGCGCAAATGAAAATTTTAGCGTTTGGATACATACCGCGAAGTTTTTCATAAGTGTATCTTACAGCACCTGCCCAAGTTCTTCTATTAACCTCTTCTAAAGGAAGAACCTCGCCGTTTTCTCTATAAAACTGACGATTAACTGCATCTACATCATCATATTTTTGAGAAAAATCATAATTATTGGTGCCGGCAGCAATAAAAATATAATCAAAATCTTCATAATCGGCGACATAAGAATAATTAGGATGGGTTTTATCTTTACCTCTTAAAAGTTTTTCAACCTGATTACCGATTACGTTATGGTGGTCATCTCCACCGGGATGTCCTACCCAAATTGGATTACCATCATAAACTGTTTCAGGAATATCATTCCATTTCGCGCCAATTACTGCAGTATTAGCGGTAAATGAAGGCTCTATAATTTCATTGAAATATTTAACCCAACCTCTCTCTCCTTCGCCGAGTTCGGTAATACTATCGCCCATAAATAAAATTCTTTTGTTTTTATAACTCATAATTAATACTCCTTTTTAATTAATCATTTCACTTAATATTAATGCACGAGCATTATACTCGCCTATTTTCTTTGCGCCATTAACATTTGGATGTAAGCCATCAATTAAATCACGTCCATTTTGCTCACGGGTTTCAAATAAACTGCAAATACCACACTCAAAGGTATTAACAAATGTAACATCTGAAATCCTCTCACAAATTAGTTTTAAAAGAATTCCTCTTTCGCGAACCTTATTATAGACACTATTATCGCCACCAATTTGTGTTGGAGCACAAATGAAAATTTTAGCATTTGGATAGATTCGGCGAAGGCTTTCGTAAGTATATCTCACAGCACCCGCCCAAGTTTTTCTATCAACTTCATCTAACGGAAGAACTTCGCCATTTTCTCTATAAAACTGACGATTAACTGCATCTACATCATCGAATTTTTGAGTTTCATCATAACTGTTGATTCCTGCGGCAATAAAAATATAATCAAAATCTTCATAATCGGCGACAAAAGAATAATTCGGATGAAATTTATCCTTGCCGCGCAAGATTTTTTCCACCTGATTTCCAATAGTATTATGAGTATCATCGCCGCCCGGATGGTATTTCCAAATAGGATTACCATTATAGATGGTTCCTGGAACATCATTCCAAATTGCCGAAATAACTGCGGTATTAACGGTAAAAGAGGGTTTAATTATCTCGCTAAAATATTTTACCCAACCTCTTTCTCCCATACCAAGTTCGGTAATGCTATCGCCCATAAATAAAATTCTTTTGTTTTGATATGACACGATAATCTACACATACTTCCTTTTATGCTTTAAAATTCCCTCAAAAATAGCATAAGAAATTTGCTTTTGATAATTTTCATCCTTAAGATTTTTAAGGTCATTTTCGTTACTTAAAAAACCACATTCAACAATAACTGCGGGAATTTGCGAATTATAGAGCAAATAATTAGCTTTTGTTGCTTGCTTAACCGTTCTTTTATTATCTTTTTGAATTGAATTAAGAATAGCTTCTTGAATATTCTTTGCAAGAAAAAAACTTTCTTCTTTATTTTTAGAATAAAACACCTGCGCTCCCGAAGCTGTGGAAGTAGTGAATTTATTCATATGAATGCTTATAAATATTCCATTTTGATAGGAATTTATTAAGGTTAATCTATTTTGTAAATCACTAACTTTTCTTTTGGCAATAGTGTTTAAATTTTCATCATCAGTTCCGATATCGGTTTCGCGTGTTAAAATCACATCGTATCCTAAGATACTCAGCATTTCATAAATGTTTTTTGAAATATTTAAATTGATTTCTTTTTCAACTGTTCCATCATTTGCAACAGCGCCTCCATCAAACCCACCATGTCCCGGGTCGATAATAATCACTTCGCTATTTAGTTCTGATGAAACAGGCTTAGAAACTTTTTTACTTATACTAGCCGAGAAAATCAAACATATTGATAAAAAAACTCCCAAAAGACAAATCAATTTATTCGGTGTTTTCATTTTTACCTCCAACTTAAAAAATGCACTGAATAATATGATTTATTTAAAAGTTTTATTACATAACTATTTAATTAGCGTAATTCGAATAAATGTGAATATGGTCTTCACCTGATTTTCTTGCGCTTTCGGCTTTTCCGGTTACACAAATATAATTATCTCCATTTAATGAAATGCCAAAAGAAGCAACACAATTTCCCGATTCATTTACAAAACCTGTTTTTCCGCCAAAAATACTTGAGCCGTTTTCGGTAGAAAGTCCATTTAAATATTTGGAAATCGAACTAATAAACTCAATCCCCTCAGGGTGCTCAGGAGTTGGAGAAGTTATGTACTGATGAGTTGATAATATTTTATTGAGAAGTTCGTTTTCTGTTGCCGCTTTTAGAATTAAAGCCATATCATAGGCTGTGGTATAATTATTATCGTCATATAAACCATGTGGATTAGCAAAATGGGTTCTTTCAAGGCCTAACTCTTTCGCCTTTTCATTCATAAGCTCAACAAACTCTTTTTCACTTCCTGAAACATAAACTGCCAAAGCAGAGCATGCCTCAGCGCCTGAAGGCAAAATAGTACCATATAATAAATCGATTAGTTTAACTTCTTCGCCGCTTGAAAATCCCGCTAAGGAAGCACCTCTTCTATATAGAGGGTCGATAATTTTATAAGATAACTCAAAGGTATCATTAATATCTTTAATTGACTCAATCGCAACAAGGGCAGTCATAATTTTTGTTAAAGAAGCAGGATACATCTTCGAATTATGCTTTTTAGTGGCTAAAATTTCGCCTGAATCGGCATTTATGAAAATCCCGAACTCACTATTTATTTGATTTGATAAAACTGCTGTGCGTTCTGTTGGCTCATTATAAGGGGTCACTTTGATAGGCTCTTTAGGTATCTGCACCTCTATTTGAGTTTCAATTTGATTTTCAGTATTAGAAGAATTATTATTTTTAGGAATAATAAGAACTGTAACTAAAATCAAAATCAAAGGCAAAACAAAATATAAGAAATTAAATTTTTTTCGTTTTTTAACGGATTTTCTAACTTTTTTTACCGGTGCTGATCTTCTGATATATTTTTCTTCATATTCTCTGAAGAATTCATCGGTATATTTAAATTTTTCTTCCATAAATTCCCCTTATTAAATAAAAACCTTAAGGTCATTTGTGTAAAGCAAAGTTCGCTTAATAGCGTAATCAGGTAAATTAATCTCTAACTGATTTTGGAATGCATTAAGCAATAATGTTGGATTAATATTATCAGAACCCGCGCTTAAAATGATTTTTAGAATTGTGTTATTTAAAGAAGAAGTTAGCTCGAATTTTTTAATTTTATCAGCAAGTTCAACCTCTTTCATAGCACCTTTTTTAGTCTTTTTCAAGGTGAGAATAGATGGTTGCTCTAAAAATGTTTTTAATTGATTATAAATTTCGCCATTATCTTCAAATGTAATTTCAAATTCTGCAAAGCCAATATCTCCAACCTTAAACCACGGGGACACAACATCTATAATTTCTATTGAATTCGGAACCACTCGTTTTAGTTCTTCAAAAACCGATTCATTGGGATAGTTATCATCGGTTAACTTAATATCTAAAACCTCATAATCACTTTCAAAACCCAAAGAAAGCGGTAAAGCAAAATTAATATAAATATGTGAATTAAAACCTTCGGTATACCAAACAGGAATATTAGTTTTTCTGATAATTCTGGGGATAAATCTATTCATATCAAGATGAGAGATAAAACGGAGTTCTCCTCTTTTTTTGAAAATAACTCTAACGTTTTTCATAACATACCCCTCCTTTAAAACAGGTTGCACCGCAATTTGCACATTTTTCTCTGCAATTCGGAGTAGTTATAGCCGAATGAGCTAACTTGTTTTCTCTAACAAGGAAATCTTTGGTAATACCATAATCAAGGTGTTCCCAAGGAGAAATTTCATTAAATTCTCTTTTTCTATTAGCATAAAATTCAGGAGAAACGCCCGTGTTTTCAAATGCTTCTAACCATCTTTCAAGCGAGAAACATTCATCCCAACCATCAAATTTACAACCATTTTCCAAAGCATTTTCTATAACCGCGCCGAGTCTTCTATCTCCTCTTGCGAAAACACCCTCTAGATAACTTACATCACTTGTATGCCACGAAAGAGAAATCTTTTTGCTAGTTATACAACTTCTTAAATATTGCTGGCGGCGGATAATTTCATCCTTTGTTATTTGAGGCTCGAATTGGAAAGGAGTAAAAGGCTTTGGAACAAAGGTTGAAACACTAACCGATACGTTAACACTTTTACCTTTTGTTCTATTTTCCATTCTATAATATTCATTAACAATTCTTTGAGCTAAATCTGCTATTCCTTTTAAGTCTTCATCGGTTTCTGTTGGAAGACCTAACATAAAATAAAGCTTAACGCTTGTATATCCATTAGCAAAGGCTAGCTTGCATGTATTTATAATTTCATCTTCAGTAACATTCTTATTAATTACATCTCGAAGTCTTTGAGTTCCTGCTTCGGGCGCAAAGGTAAGACCGCTTTTACGAAGAAGATTAATTTTTTCAATTAAATCCTCAGAAAAATTATCAATGCGAAGTGATGGCAATGAAAGTGATACGCAATCAGAACTTGTCCATTCAAGCATTGAATTTAAAAGCTCTTCAATTTTTGTATAATCACTGGTGCTGAGAGATGATAAAGACATTTCATCATAACCTGTATTTTTAATAAGAGATCTGGCCTGCTTATTAATTACCTCAACCGATTTTTCTCTAACAGGTCTATAAATATACCCTGCTTGGCAAAATCTACAACCTCTAATGCAACCGCGGAAAATTTCCTGAACCGCACGGTCATGAACAATTTCTATATAAGGCACAACAAAATTATCAGGATAATACATATTATCCAAATCGGTTATAACTCTTTTTTGAATAGTTTTAGGAACATCATCCTTAGGCGAGATTGATTTAATGGTATTATCTTCGTTATACTCTATTTCATAAAGAGAAGGCACATAAACTCCCGGAATTTTTGCAGCTTCCTTTAAAAATTCTTGCTTATCGCCATCTTTACCATATTTTTTATATAAATCGATTAATTCTAAATCGATTTCTTCGCCGTCCCCTAAGAAGAATAAATCAATATAATCAGCAAGAGGTTCGGGATTACAAGCGCAAGGGCCACCCGCAACTACCAATGGTGCTAAAGATTTTCTATCCTTACTTTTTAATGGTACACCTGCTAATTTAAGCATATTTAAAACGTTAGTATAACTTAGTTCATACTGCAAAGTAAAACCAATAATATCAAAATCTTTAATAGGGTCTCGGCTTTCAAGGGCAAATAAAGGAATATCATTTTCCTTCATAACCTCTTCAAAATCTATCCAAGGCGCAAATACTCTTTCACACCAAATATCATCTCGACTATTAAAAAGTGAATACAAAATTTTTATTCCGAGATGCGACATTCCTATTTCATAAGTATCAGGGAAGCAAAAAGCGAAGCGTACATCAACATCTTCCTTTTTCTTAATAACACTTCCAAGTTCTCCACCCGAATATCTTCCGGGTTTCTGAACCGATAACATAAGTTTTTCTAATTTTCCGTTATCCATAGTCAACTCCAAATATTTATTAACTATATGATACCTCAAAATACGACATCTTTCAACTATTATTTAATAAATATAGATAAAATTAAAGAAAGTGCCATTATTAATAGTGAAATATTTAAATCCCCCATTAAACTGAGCCTGGTTAGAAAATAGAAAATTAAAAAAATTATCACTATCGTTACAGTTTTAAAAACATAATTTACGGTTTTAGATTTAAAAAATTTTTTAAGAATAACTTTGAAAATATCCCCTCCATCAAAAACATTTGCAGGAATTAAATTTATAGCAAAATATACCAGATTAATTAGCGAAAATTCCAAATCAATTTTATAAAACAAAATAAAAAATATTAGATTAAAAAACGGACCGAATAATGAAATAAATATCTCTTCCATTTTATTATCTGAGATATCCCTTTTAATTTGAAGAGTTCCTAAATTTAGATTGATTTCTTTAAAATTTATACCAAAAAAAATCATTGCAATAATATGTCCCAATTCATGAATGAAAATTGAAATAAACATTTTATTCGAATATCCGCTTTTATCAAGAAAGAGCATTATACTAATAACCGCCAAAGGTAAAAAAGAGATTTTAAATTTAACATTTAATATGGTAAATTTCATAAAATTTTTCCTTAAAAGTTTGATAAACAAATATATGAAAAATTTTAAAACATTATAATATTGAATAGTTAAAAAATTTATGATAAAATATATAAAAAAATCAAAGGAGTTATTATGCCTTTTTTACCAATTACCAAAGAAGAAATGCAAGACTTCAGCTGGCACTATGCCGATATTATAATAGTTTCTGGCGATGCCTATGTTGACCATCCTAGTTTCGGCACAGCAATAATTTCAAGAGTGCTCGAAAATGCAGGCTTTAAGGTTTGCATTATTCCGCAGCCTAAAACCGATGAAGATTTCAAACGTTTCGGAAAACCGCGCCTTGCTTTTTTTGTAAATGGCGGCAATATTGATTCTATGGTGGCTCACTATACAGCCGCAAAAAACCGCAGAAGTGAAGATGCTTATACCCCAGGCGGCAAAGCGGGAGCAAGACCCGATAGAGCCGTTACGGTATACTGCAGAAAATTAAGAGAAATTTATGGCGATATTCCAATAGCTATCGGTGGAATTGAAGCATCTCTCAGACGATTTGCCCATTATGATTATTGGAATGATACCGTTATGCCATCCATTCTTATCGACTCAACAGCCGATATACTTATGTATGGAATGGGAGAAAAGCATTGCGTTGAAATTGCAAAACGATTAGCAAATAAAGAAAAAATATCTAATATTACCAATGTGTTAGGCACTTGTTATGCGGTTGACACTAAGGATTTTACCCCAATACCTTGCAAGGAATGCCCATCATTTGAGGTTATTAAGGAACCTACAGAATCAGGCAAACGCCAATATGCAATTGCCACTAAAATTCAACAAACTGAACAAGATGATATAAGAGGTAAAACTATAATTCAGCGCCATGGGAATAAAATCTTGGTTCAAAATCCACCAATGCCTCCCCTTTCAACCGAAGAAATGGATAGGGTTTATGCGCTTCCTTTTATGAGAGATTACCATCCTTCTTATAAAGCTCTCGGCGGAGTTCCGGGTATTGAAGAAGTAAAGTTTTCCGTAATACATAACCGCGGTTGTTTTGGCGCTTGTAATTTTTGCTCACTCGCTTTTCATCAAGGCAGAAAAATAGCCGTTAGAAGCCATAATTCAGTCATCGATGAGGTTAAAAAAATTACCGAAATGCCAGATTTTAAAGGCTATATTCACGATATCGGGGGCCCTACTGCTAATTTTCGAGAAAACGCATGCGCTGCGCAAAACAAACGCGGTGTTTGCGCAGATAAAAAATGCCTGGCGCCCTATTCATGCCCTGCTATGAAGGTTGACCACTCAGATTATCTTAATTTACTTAGAAAAATCAGAAGCCTTCCTAAAATCAAAAAGGTATTTATACGCTCGGGTATAAGATTTGACTATTTAATTAAAGATAATGATGAAAGTTTCTTTAAGGAACTTGTTAAGCACCACACAAGCGGTCAATTAAAGGTTGCCCCTGAGCATTGCTCAAATAATGTTTTAAAATATATGGGCAAACCCGAATTCTCGGTTTATAAAAAATTTAAAAATCGTTTTTATGCTCTTACAAAGAGTCTTGGGAAAGAGCAATATTTAGTGCCATACCTAATGTCTTCACACCCGGGAAGCACTATTAAGGATGCTATAGAATTATCCCTTTTCTTAAAGGCTGAAGGACTTCATCCCGAACAGGTTCAAGATTTTTATCCAACTCCGGGAACTGTTTCAACCAGTATGTTCTATACAGGACTTGACCCAAATACAATGGAAAAGGTTTATGTTCCGAAAACCCCTGAAGAAAAGGCGGAACAAAGAGCACTTTTACAGTATTATCTTCCTGAAAACCGCACAATTGTTTTAAGAGCGCTTAAAAAAGCAAATCGATATGATTTAATTGGAAACGGTCCAAATTGTTTAGTAGCTCCTATTAAGACTAACCAAACTAACTCTAAAAGAAAAGTAAATTTCAGAAACAAAAAAAAGAGATAAAGATTTTCTTTATCTCTTTTTTATTGACAAATAACGACAAAAATATTAAAATAGAAAAAGGCTTGGAAATTCCAAACCTTTTGGAGCTGAAGATGGGACTTGAACCCACGACCTGCTGATTACGAATCAGCTGCTCTACCAACTGAGCCACTCCAGCATAACTAACAATGGTATTATACCAATTTGACTCTTGATAGTCAAGAAAAATAATTAAAGGTAAGGATATATCAATGACCAATAAAAAAACAGTTAATGATAATATTAAAACCCTTCGCAAAAAAGCTCATCTTACCCAAGAAGAAATGGGAGCGATACTTGGTATGAAGCGCTCTACATATGCTCATACTGAGTCGTATGGTAATTTCAAATCAGAGGATTTAAAGAAAATTGCGCTTCATTTTGAGCGCACTGTTGATGAATTAATTTATGGCGATAATATGTTCACAAGGCAAGCTGTTGAAAACATGAAAAAGCCTGTTGAACCTACATTGCTTCATCAAGACCCGATAGAATCCCCAATTAAATATTCAGATGATATTTTAGAAAGCACCATCACAGCAAATGAGCGCAAAATTATAAGATATTACAGACTTGCAAATTCAAAATCAAGAGATTTGATTTTAAAACTTGCAGAAGAATTAAGCACCAAGGAATAACCTTGGTGCTTTAATTTTTAAATAGTGAATTTATGGAAAATCTTTTTACCCTTTTTAACTACAACGCCATTTGCAATCTGCTCTTTAGAAACAAGCATGGTAGCATCGGTAATTTTTTCGCCATCAATTGATACGCCGCCCTGCTGGATAAGTCTTCTGCCTTCTCCCTTAGAAGCGATTAACTCAGCCTTTTGCATCATATCTAAAACGCCGATTATATCATCTGAGAAATCCTCATTAGTAAGAACGGTTGTAGGCATATTTTCATCATTAGCACCGCCACCAAAGAGAGATTTTGAAACCTCGCGAGCCTTAGCAGCTTCTTCTTCACCATGAACTAATTTTGTAAGTTCAAAAGCAAGAATATCTTTAGCAGTATTGAGTTGACTGCCTTCCCAATCGTTCATTGCATCAATTTCTTCAAGCGGTAGGAATGTTAGCATTCTGATGCATTTTAAAACATCATCATCCCCAACATTTCTCCAATACTGATAGAACTCGTAAGGACTGGTTTTGTTCGGGTCAAGCCAAACTGCACCATTTGCGGTTTTGCCCATCTTTTTGCCTTCGGAATTCATAAGAAGAGTGATGGTCATAGCATAAGCATCTTTACCAAGTTTTTTACGAATTAACTCAGTGCCTCCGAGCATATTTGACCACTGGTCATCTCCGCCAAACTGCATATTGCAGCCATATTCCTTATAAAGATGATAGAAATCATAAGACTGCATTATCATATAATTGAATTCTAAGAATGAAAGACCTTTTTCCATTCTTTGCTTATAACATTCGGCTCTAAGCATATTATTTACCGAGAAGCAGGCACCAACATCTCTTAAAACATCAACATAATTAAGGTCTAAAAGCCAATCGGCATTATTAACCATCTGAGCCTTGCCCTCGCCAAATTCAATAAAGCGAGACATTTGCTTTTTAAAGCAATCACAATTGTGCTGAATGGTTTCGGCGGTCATCATAGAACGCATATCGGTTCTGCCTGAAGGGTCGCCGATATATGCAGTACCTCCGCCTATGAGTGCTATTGGACGATTTCCTGCCATCTGCAAACGCTTCATTAAGCAAAGCGCCATAAAATGACCAACATGCAAGCTATCAGCTGTGGGGTCAAATCCAATATAGAAAACAGCCTTACCGTTATTAACAAGTTCTCTAATTTCCTCTTCATCCGTAACCTGAGCGATAAGTCCTCTAGCTACTAATTCTTCATAAATTTGCATTTTATAAACTCCTATCCAATAATTCCTTTGCGGAATCATATAATTTTTCAGTGATTTCTGTGCCCGACATTATTCGTGCAATTTCATCAATTCGCTCTTCATTAGAAAGTTGCGAAACTTCGGTAAATGTTCTGTTATCCTTAACCGATTTGCTGATAAATAAATGTTGATTTGCAGCAGCTGCTATCTGGGCTAAGTGGGTAACACAAATTACCTGCTTATTATTTGACACCTTTTTAAGTTGTTCTGCAACCTTCAAGGCCGCCCTGCCACTGATACCCGAATCAATTTCATCAAAAATTAAGGTTTCAATTTCATCAGCCTTAGAGAAAACACTCTTAATAGCAAGCATAACTCGGGATAATTCGCCGCCTGAAGCAATTTTTGCAAGAGGTTTTACATCCTCGCCTGCATTTGCTGAAATCATAAATTCGATATTATCTGCGCCGAATTTAGTGTATTTTCCCTTATATATTTGAACAGTAAATTGAACATTAGGCATATCTAAATATTTTAAAACTTCGCAAACCTGTTTTTCAAAAATTTTAGCCGCCTTAATTCTGCTTTCGGTTAATTTATTGCCCTTCGCTATCAAGGTATTTGTTGATTCTTCAAGTTTCTCTTCAAGATTCAAAATCAATTCATCTTGTGAAGTGATTTGAGATAATTCATTCTCAGCTTTTTCCAAATATTCAAGCAAGCCATTTTCATCTGCCGAATATTTTAACATAAGAGTTCTTAAAAAATCAATCCTATCTTCGATTTTTTGGGTATTTTCCGGAGAAATCATTTCATTTTCACTAAAATACCTGATTTCAGCCTCAATATCGCTTAAATCTTCAATAATTTCAGATAATTTGAGTGTATTTTTCTCAACCTTTGGGTTTTCAACAGCAGAAACAAGTTTGTGAGCAGTTTTTAACCGTTCGATGACTCCTTCTGACTCTTCTCCTGATAAAACTGATAAAAGGAAATTAACGCTCTTAGAATTCTTTTCAAATTCTTTTGCCGCTTTTAGTTGCTCTTTTAGTTTTTCAAATTCTCCAACCGAAATTGAAGCAGATTTAATTTCATTAATTTGAAATTTAAGTAAATCTGCTCGCCTTTCCTTTTGCTCCTCATCAATATCTAATGCTTCAAGTTCCTTACGGATTGAATTAAGATTTCTAAACTCTTCCACATAAGAATTGAAGATTTCTTCATTTTCGGCAATGCGATCAATGTAAATCTTATGTTTTTCGGGATTTAAAAGCGTTTGGTTATCATGTTGACCATGAATATTGATTAATTCATTACCAATTTCTTTTACTACCGCTGCAGGCACAGGCTGCGAATTAACCCTAAAGCCCCCGGTTTGTGAAAGCGATAAAACGCGTTGGATAATAACCCTATCTTCATCTAAAGGCAATCCTAAATTTTCCAATAAGGTTAAAACATTCTTGCCAACATTAGAAAATTGAGCAACAACTCTGGCAGTAGTTTCTCCTTTTCTTATAAGTTCCTTGGAAGTACGAGCTCCTAAAACGGCATTTAAAGAATCAATAATTATTGATTTACCGGCGCCCGTTTCGCCTGTTAAAACATTAAAACCCGAAGAAAAAGAAATATCCGCATTTTCAATTACAGCAATATTTTCAATATGTAAACAATTTAACATAATAATTTCCGCCGTTTATATTAATTTTAAAATTTCTTCGGTAAGTTTTTGAGCCAAAAGTTCATTTTTGGTAACCGCAATAATAGTATCTTCTCCTGCTAATGAACCTAAAATTGATTCAGAAAACATTGCATCAAAAGCCACACAAGCACTTGAAGCCATACCTGTATAGCACTTGATAACAACATTATTTAAAGCATAATCAACACTAATAACGCTTTTCGAAAACATATCCACAAAATGTTCGAGAGATTTATTGTTATAATTATGAATAATGGGTTTTGCCGAAAGATACCTATAAATTCCGCTTGAATCCTGTGCCTTAACAATTTTTAATTGCTTAATATCACGTGATACGGTAGATTGGGTTACATTAAAGCCTTCCGATAAAAGATATCCTAATAGTTCATCCTGAGTAACAATAACATTATCATGAATTAACTTTAAAATTCTTTCGTGTCTTTTATTTTTCATTATTATAACCTCCCTCCCTAAACTTTTCAGAAATAGTTTTATAAAAAGACTTATCATTAAATCTAATCAAATCAACAGCGTATTTGGATTTGCTTATAACAATCTCTGTGTTTGGTTTAAGTTCGCCAGCTTTTCTTCCATCTATTGAAAAGAAAATATCTGATTTTTTAAGAGAAAATGCTTTGAATTTAACTTCAGCATCTCGGCTTAAAATAATAGGCCTTGCGGTTAAGGTGTGTGAACAAATAGGAGTTATTGAGATGCACTCGGTAACAGGATCAATAATTGGACCTCCTGCAGAAAGCGAATAAGCGGTTGAGCCTGTAGGAGTAGCAATAATCATTCCATCTGCTCTATATGAAACACATTCATTTCCAAAATACGCCTTAATATCTATAATTCTTGAAACATATCCACCGGAAATTACAATATCATTCATTGCGGTAAAACTAGATTTATAATTACCGTTTTCAATTAAATCAACATTTAAAAGCATACGCTTTTCGGTTGTGAATTCTTCTGTTTTAAGGTTTTTTAATAACTCTAACTCATTAGGTTCAACCTGTGCTAAAAATCCCATACGACCCGCGTTAACGCCTAAAACGGGTTTCCCTGCTTTAGCGGCAAGCTTGGCATAACGAATAATGGTGCCATCGCCACCAACAGTTATTATAATATCAGATTTTTCATAAATTTCTTTTTCGGGTAAAAGGGTATAATCGGTGCCAAACATACTATCGGGTAAATAAGCGGTATCTCCCCACTCTTTAAATAATTTACCCATTTTTTCAACCGCTGCTGCAGCGCCTCTTTTATCAAGGTTTGGTAACACACCTATCTTCATTTTAACCCTCCTTTAAGTTTTGATGTGATTTTTCAACAACATCAATTATTGATATTTCATCGCTGATATATGGGGTATCGCATTTTTGTATGTATCCTAAATATTCAATATTGCCCTCAGGTCCTTTAATAGGTGAAAACTCAAGAGCCAATAGTGAAAAACCATTATCCAAATAAAACTTTGAAACCTTTTCTATAACTTCAATGTGAACATTTTTATCTCTAACAACGCCTTTTTTACCAACCTTATCTTTACCTGCTTCAAACTGCGGCTTAATAAGGGTTACGGCAAATGCTCCATCCTTTAAAAGAGTGTTCATAACAGGTAAAATATGATAAAGTGAGATAAAAGAAACATCAACCGAAGCAAAATCCAAGATATCGGGGACTTGTTCGCTTGTTACATATCTAAAATTAGTGCGCTCAAGGTTAATTACTCTCTCATCAGTTCTGAGTTTCCAGGCAAGCTGACCATATCCAACATCAATAGCATAAACCTTTTTTGCGCCATTTTGAAGCATACAATCGGTAAATCCGCCTGTTGAAGCGCCAATATCGGCACAAATTTTATCATTTAAATCAATAGGAAAATTAGCAATAGCTTTTTCAAGCTTTAATCCGCCACGGCTAACATATTTAAGGGTTGCTCCCCTAACCTCAATTTGAGCATCGGGTTTTACTGTATCCCCGGCTTTTTCAACCTTTTGATTATTAACATACACTATTCCCGCCATTATATAAGCCTTGGCTTTTTCTCGGCTTTCGGCAAGACCTAAATTTACAAGTTGTGCATCAATTCTAAGTTTCTCAGCCAATTAAAGTTCTCCTTTAATAATTTCATAAATTGATTCTTCATCTAATTTATATTTTTTAAGCGCTGAATTCACGCTTGAGGATGGAACAAATTCTCCATCAATAGCAAAAATTTTATAATCTATTTGACCATTTATTTTAGCCAAAAGGTGCTCTGCTATACCGCCTGATAAAATACCCTCTTCAAAGAAATAAACCTTTTTAAATTTAGAAACAGTATCGACAAGTTCTTTTGAAAAAGGATAAATGAGATTTAATTTTATGATGGCAACGTTTTTACCCTCATTTTTAAGTTTCAAATAAGCTTTATAGGCATTTGCTGAAATTCTACCATAGGTAATAATTACCGCTTCACCGCTTCCAATAACAGAAAACTCTTTATCACTTTCAAGTTCTTCAAAAGCCTCCGGTTCACTACCCCTCGGATAGCGATATGCTATTGGATTAGAAAAATCCTTGGTATTTTTTAAAATATTGGTTAACTCGGAATAATATGCCGGAGAGTAAATTTTAATATTGGGAATCAAACTCAAAAAAGCCGCATCAAATATGCCCTGATGAGTTTCTCCATCCTCCCCTACAATTCCTGCTCTGTCAACACAAATTCTAACAGGGAAATTTCCAATTGCAACATCATGGATAATTTGGTCAAACGAACGCTGTAAAAATGAGGAATAAACCGCGAAATAAGGCTTCATACCCTTCGAAGCCAGTCCGGCAGAAAAGGTCATAGCGTGTTGCTCGGCAATGCCAACATCGAAAAATTTATTCTTAAAACGTTTTGAAAAATTATATAAACCTGTTCCCTCTGCCATTGCAGCCGTAACAGCACAAATCTTATCATCTTCTTCGGCTAAATCACATAACGCTTTTCCAAAAGTTGCTGAAAAATTATCCACCGAACCAATAGCCGCGCCCTCATCGATATCGAATGAAGAAACACCATGATAGTTTTTAGGGTCATTCTCAGCAAATAAATAACCTTTGCCCTTAGTTGTTATTGCATGAATAAGAACGGGTCTTGATTCCTTTCTTGCAATTTTCAAAATATTTTCAAGTTCGGCAATATTATGACCATCAACGGGTCCATAATAATCAAAACCTAATGTCTCAAAAACATTGCTTTTATAAATTGCATTCTTGAGCATAGTTTTAGAATTGAAAATTGATGTTGCAATTTTATAACCAACAAACGGAATCTTTTCAAGTCCACGCCTGATTTTCCTCTTTAAGCTATGATATGAATTTTTAGAGCGGATTAAAGTAAAATAACGAGCAAGAGCGCCAACATTTCTTGAAATAGACATTTTATTATCATTTAAAATAACAATAAAATTGCCTTTGCCATTACTTGCATTATTAAGCGCTTCATAAATCATACCGCCTGTAAAAGCACCATCGCCAACAACAGTAATAACCGAAGAATTATCCTTTGAAAGCATTTTGGCTTTATAAATGCCATAGGCCGCAGAAATTGAATTACTGCTGTGTCCTGTTATAATTGGGTCATGAATACTCTCCTGTGGGCGCATAAAACCGGAGAGTCCATTTTCTTTACGAATGGTATCAAATTCAGAAAATCTTCCTGTTAATAATTTATGTGTGTAACACTGGTGGCCAACATCAAACAAAATTGAATCTTTAGGCGAATCGAAAACTCTATGAAGGGCAACTGTTAACTCAACAGTGCCTAAATTGGACGCCAAATGACCACCGTTTTTAGAAACGGTGGTAATAAGAGTATCTCTAATCTCTTCACAAAGAATAGTTAATTCATTTTCATTTAATTTTTTAACAAAAGAAGGATGTTCTATTTTGTTTAAAATTTTATAGTCCACTATTTAACCTCAATAATTTCTATTTGCAAGATACTCGGCTAAATCTTTTAGGAAATCGCCGTTTTCTCCTATCATATCAATACAATTTTTTGCTTCAAGTGTTAGTTTATCCACTTCATTTTTACTTTCTTCAACCGAAGTAAAGGTAACAAAGGTGGTTTTATTGTTTTTAGCATCGCTATTAATAGGCTTTCCTAATATAGCCGCATCTCCCGTAACATCTAAAATATCATCAACAATTTGGAAAGCCAAGCCAATATTTTTAGCATATTTTTCGGCAAAAGACAATTTATCCTCGCGTTTTGCTAAAATACAGCCAATCTTCGCCGCCGATAAAATTAGCGCGCCTGTCTTTAATCGATAAAGCTTGAGGAGTTTTTCGCGTGTGATAGGTTTGCCATCATTCTCAATGTCAATCATTTGACCGCCTATCATACCTGCAACACCGGCACATTCGGCCAAAACCGATATTGCTTTGATTTTTTGCGAATCATCAAGACCTTCAGCTTCAGAAGCGAAATGAAATGCCTCGGTTAAAAGACCGTCTCCTGCTAAAACGGCGGTAGCCTCATCGTAAGCCTTATGGCAAGAGGGTTTTCCGCGCCTAAAATCATCATTATCCATACAAGGTAAATCGTCATGAATAAGCGAATAGGTATGAATCATTTCAAGAGCTATCGCAAAATTATAAATGCCATCGCCCTTTCCACCGCAAAGCTTGAAAAATTCAAGCATTATAATTGGTCTTATTCTTTTTCCGCCGATTGAAAGAGAATAAAGCATAGCCTCGGTTACTCGGCTATAATCTTTATCACTTGTATCAACAGCGTTTTCAAATTTTGAATTGATAATATCTACATAATCTTTTAAGGTTTGTTTAAAATCAAGCATTGTTTTCCTCAACATCAGAAATAGTTTTAATTGTTAGTTTTGCATTCTCTAAAATTTCATTACACTCTTTTGAAAGTGTTGCGCCCTTTTTATAAAGTTCTATAGACTCTTCTAATGAGCATTCTCCACTCTCTAAAAGCTTAACAATATTTTCAAGTTCCGAAAGAGATTTTTCAAAAATATTTTGCTTTTCCATAGCTACTCCTTAATTCCAATAATTTTACAAGAAACTTCACCATCGGATAACAGTATCTGAGCGTTTTTATCCTTTTCAACTTCTTTAATACTTTTAATTATCCTATCATCAATTTTTAAAACCGAAAAGCCCCTTGTTAAAACCTTTAGCGGACTTAATGCCTCAAGTTTTGCAACATTAAGTTTAAATTTGTTTTCCGCTTTTAAAATTAAATTTTCCCCTGAGTTATTAAATCTTTCAATTAATTTATCAAAATAAAGGGATTTTTCTTCAATAATTGTGTTTGGGTTTTTAAAATATCTTGAATTTTTAAGATTAACAAGTTTAAGTTCTGAATTTTCAAGTTTTTTTGAAATTTGTGATTTAATTCTAAAAGAAATATTATCAATATGTGTTTTAATTTCAGAAATATCAGGCACTGCAAGTTCTGCTGCTGCCGAGGGAGTCGGCGCTCTTAAATCGGCAACAAAATCGGAAATTGTAAAATCAATTTCGTGACCAACCGCTGAAATAATGGGAATTGGAGATTTGAAAATTGTGTAGGCTAATCTTTCATCATTAAAAGCCCACAAATCCTCTGCCGAGCCACCGCCACGGCCAACAATTATCACATCGGCGCAATTAAGAGAATATAGTCTTTCCAAGGCTTCAATAATAGTTTCGGCAGCCCCCGCGCCCTGAACCAAAACAGGACACAAAACTATCTCACAAATAGGATAACGGCGGGAAATAACATTTAAAATATCCTGTAAAGCAGCGCCTGTATCAGATGTTACAACCGCAACAGTTTTGGGAAATGACGGAATTGGCTTTTTATGAGATAAATCAAAAAGCCCCTGTTTATTTAATCGCTCCTTAATTTTTTCAAATTCAATAGCCAACGCACCTTCGCCCAAAGGCAAAATTTCTTCAACATAAAACTGATATGTTCCATCCTTTTCATAAAGCGAAATTCTTCCCTTGCAAATAACCGATAAACCGTCGAAAAGCTCGGTTTTAAGTTTTAAAGCACTACTTTTAAACATAACGCATCGAATGGCGGCATCATTATCCTTAAGGGTAAAATACTTATGCCCACTCGAATAATGATTTTTATAGTTTGAAATTTCGCCGGTAACGCTTATAAAGGAAAGCTTCACATCACTTTCAATTAAGGAGCGAACATATAAATTCAGTTGCTTTACCGATAAAACAGAAGACATTATTCTTCCTCTTTCTCAATACTTCTTGCAACCGAGCCTAAAATGCCGTTTAAATATGCGGCATCCTCATCGGTGGCATAGTTTTTGCAAAGCACAACAGCTTCATTTATCGAAACACTTACAGGAACATCAGGCATTTTAATAATTTCATAAATCGCCATACGAATTAAGGATAAAGCAATTTTTGAAATTCTTTCTAATTTCCATCCCTTTAGGTTTTCTCTAATAAGGTTATCTATTAAATCGATGTTTTCATAAACTCCGAAAAAGAGTTTTTCTGAAAACTCATCTGTTTCAAAATCTCTTACTTGTTTTGCAGTTTCAAGAATTTCTTCCAAAGTGGAATTATTGAAAGATTTTTCAAAAATTAATATAAATGCATTTTCTCTGGCTTTTTTTCTGGAAAGCATAAGGCACCACCTTAAAATATATTATTATTTATTATATAACATTAAGTTTATTATTTCAAGTAATTTTGCATAAAAAATGCATAAATGCATAATAAAAAGTTTTTCTTGTAATTTTTCGTCGATATGGTATAATTATGTTATCTATGAAATTAGGAGAATAATTATGGCATTTGGATTTCGTAAAAGCTTATTCGGTTATAATCAGGAAGATGTTGCTGAGTATTTAAACAAGCAATCTATTAAGCACGCCGAGGTTAGAACCGATTTAAACGGCAAAATTAAAGCAAAGGAAGAAGAAATTTCTTCTTTAAATGAAAAATTAAATTCTGTTATTTCTGAAAAGGAAAATCTCGAAAAGGATATAGTTTTCTATCGCGAAAAATATGAAGAGGTTAAAACTCTAAGCGATAATATCGGAAAGCTTTATCTTGTTGCGCAAACTAATGCTAAAGCTATTATGAGCGCCGCAAATGAGGCTAAATCTGCTACCGATACCGAGATTGAGCAAAACATTAATGCCATTAATGAAGCAAATTCTGCGCTCAATTCGGTAAAGGAAAAGATTAATGATTTATGCCGTAATTTCACAAGTGATGTTGAAAAGTTGAACGAAACTCTTGAAAACACAAAATCCATCATTGAAAAATCTACCGAAACTCAAGAAGAACGCGCTGAAAATTTTGAAAAGGTTTATGCAAACTTATAATGAACACTTTTTATACAAATACTTCATCTCTTAAAAGCGTTATTCCAAAGCTTTCCGTTGGCGACACAGTCTATCTTTCAGGAACTGTTTACACAGCACGCGATGCAGCTCATAAAAGAATATTTTCTCTTTTAAGTGATAAAAAAGAACTCCCCTTTAAAATAGAAAATGCCACAATATATTATGCAGGCCCCACCCCAACTCCTAATAATTTGCCTATCGGCAGCTGCGGGCCTACAACCTCGGTTCGTATGGACCCTTACACCCCCACCCTTTATGATATGGGACTTGCTTGCACAATTGGAAAGGGCGAAAGAAATAATGAGGTTATTGAAGCCATAAAGCGAAATAAAGCCGTTTATCTTTGTGCTTTAGGTGGCTGCGGAGCGCTTGCCGCAGAGTGCATAAAAAACAGTGAAGTAATCGCTTTCGATGATTTAGGCTGTGAATCGGTTAAAAAACTTGAATTTGATAACTTCCCCCTCATCGTTGCAATCGACTCAAACGGAAATACAATATTTGAATAAAAATTAGCCAAGTGTTGTTAATAACACTTGGCTTTTTTTAATGAAAAAACCTCGGTGGTTTCACCGAGGTTTTGATAGGTTATATAAAATTAATCAACGAAAGCAATTACGTTTGCAACTAAGGCTAAAGCGAAGAAGATAATAGCGATAACCTTTGTCCACTTAGCGAGGAAGGTTTCGAAATCTCTTGCCTTATTCTTGGAAAGAAATGTTTCAGCGCCGCCGGAAATTACGCCGTTAATTCCCTGTCTATGACCGGGCTGCAAAATAACAACAGCGATGATAACAATAGAAACTAAAATAATAAATGCACCTATTAGATACTCAAACCATAACATAACATGCACCTCCGAATTTTTAATCAACAGTAGTATTCTAACACATCTTTTTCAATTTTGCAAGAATTATTTGCTATTTTTTTGACAAGAACAGCTACTTTCATGCAATTTTTCAATTTTTAGCGACTTTTCATCCTCATCTTTAATAAAATCCAGGATTTTAAAGAGATTTTCAGGGGCGGTTTCCGAAAAATAAGCATTTTCTATTCCCCTATAGTCTGCAATATGAAGCGCCGACCTTAAAATGCCATCGGCAAGCATTATATCTTTTTCAGGAATTATATGATTAATAATAATTTTTTCATTATCAATTTCAAAAAGGCAGCAACCTAAAAATTCTTCCTTTTCTTTCGCCACAACGGCGCCTGAATTATCATTAAATGAAAAGCTTAAATAATCATAAAGTTCTTTAAGTTCTAACTCGGTTTTAACGGGTAAAACAGTTATCATTACTCCACCTCTTTTTTGCTTGAGCTAATATTCTCAAGGCGATGAAGTTCTTTTTCATTAAGTGGACGCCATTTGCCTTGACCGAGCATACCAAGCTTTACGCCCGCAATTTCGGTGCGCTTTAATCGGATAACCTCGAGCTTCACAGCCTCGCACATTTTTCTGATTTGGCGATTTCTTCCCTCATGAATTATAAAAATAAGAACTGTTCTATCTTCCTTTTTCTCGGCAATAAACACCTCTGCAGGTAGAGTTTTAACACCATCAATTATAATTCCATTACAAAGCTTGTCTAACTTTTCATCATTAACTTCGCCCTTAACGGTAACCCTATAGGTTTTATTAACATGACTGCTCGGATGAGTTAAGCGATTGGCAAAATCGCCATCATTAGTTAAGAAAATTAAACCCTCAGAATCTTTATCAAGTCTACCAACGGGAAAAACCTTTTGGGGCGCATCCTTAACCAAATCTGCAACACATTTGCGAGAAAATTCATCGCTAAGCGTTGTAACAAAACCGCGAGGTTTATGAAGCATTATGTAAACCTTTTCATTAACAGCAACAACGGTCTTGCCCATAACGGTAATTTTATCACGCTTGGGGTCAACGCTATCGCCAATTCTTGCAACATGCCCGTTTACCTTAACCTTACCATTCATTATTAATTCTTCGGCTTTTCTGCGGGAAGCTACACCAGCCGCCGATAAATGCTTTTGTAATCTTACTTTTACGGTTCTCATTAAATACTCCTAATTAAAATTAAATAAATTCTGCTTAATCTATCGAAAAAATTAAAGCCCGAACTTTCATTTTTATATTCATTTTTAGCCAAAATATTTTTGGTGGCTATTAATCTATTGTTAGCATAATAATCTACATTTCCAAGTAACTGATTTTTAGAAACAGGCGCCGTAATCACACTTGGTAAATTAATTTTATATGTAATTTCTTCTCCGGTAGTGCCAATTTCTAAAGGCTCAAACTCAATCTCAACCTCTTCAAATGTATTAGAAATTATCGGCACCTTATTTTTAACCTTTGGAAAAACAACTGTATCTTTTACAATCGAAAAACCATATTCAAACATATCTATATGGTCTTGCCAATCGTTTCCATCATTTAAAGTAACTGCAATGAGGGTTGTGTTTTCTTTTTTAGCAGCAGACACAAGGCATCTGCCTGAGCGTTTAGTAAAACCTGTTTTAACACCTATGCAATAAGGATAAAGGTTTAAAAGTTTATTATGATTAGTTAGTGTAACGCTTTTACCGCTTATTGCAACTGTCTTGTTTTTTAGTTTTACGGCATTTGCAAAAATTTCATTTCTAAGGGCATAAGCCGTTAAAACCGATAAATCATAAGCCGAAGAGTAATGCTCATTTGCATCAAGACCTGATGGTGTTACAAAATTAGAGTTATGTAAACCTAACTCCTGCGCTTTTCTATTCATTTTCTCGGCAAATTTATCTATTGAACCCGAAATTGAGATTGCGGCAGTATTTGCGGCATCGTTACCGGAAGAAAGCATTATACCATAAAGCAAATCATTAAGTGAAACCGTATCCCCAACCTTTAATCCCATAGAAGAGCCTTCAACGTTTACCATTTGAGATGTTGTTTTAACAACTCTTTGGAGAGAATTTTCTTCGGCCAATAAAAGCGCTGTTAATATTTTGGTGGTGCTTGCCATCGGGAGCCTCTCCGACTCATTTTTACTATACAGCACCGAAAAGGTATCGGCGTTTATTAAAACGGCCGATTTAGCCGAGGTTTCAAGGCCAAATGCCTGAATTATAAATAAAAAAACGAGGAAAAAGGATAGAATTAAAATTTTTAAAAAACGCATAAAACACACCCGAAAATATAGATATTATATTTTACTAAGCGGTGTGTTTTAATATAACTATTTTTCTTTATTAAAAAGTTCCTTAACCTTTTCAATTAATTCGGGAGCCATATTTATAGCACGTTCGACCGAAGAAGGCTCGTTATAAACGGGTAACATTTTAACATTTCCGCCACTAATAGCTATAAATGCGATTGGAACAATTGAAACACCTGCTCCGCCGCCGCCGCCAAATAGGCTTGCGCTTGTTTTATTGCTGGCAAAATCAGAACCACCTGATGCCACGCCAAATGATACTTTTGATACGGGAATTAAAGTTATTCCCGCGGTTTCAACAGGAGTTCCGATAATAGTATCGGCATCAACCATGGCGCGAAGCTTATCCATGGTAATATCCATAATTCCCTTGATGTTATTTTCGCTCATTTGTAACACTTCCCTTTAAATTTGATAAATTCTTAAGAATGATAATTGCTGAAATTATTAAAAAAATTGGAGAAATTTTAACCGAACTTGAAAATATTACTTTTGATTTTTTCGATTCAAAATCGGAATAAATATCAACCTTTTTAAGTTTTAGATTAGCAATTCCTGAAACAAACTGCAAGAAATTATAAACAGCGGTTGATACAACACCATATTCTATTGCAGTTTTTGCCGCATCCTCGGTTGCCACCCAAATTTTTAAATCAAAATTATAGATTCTGATATGCTTAATTATAAATTTAAGTTGATTAAAAACCGTTTTTAAAAAAGAAAAAATAATATTGAGAAATTCCTTAAAACTATTTTCGCTATATAATTTCTTTAAAATATTTTCCTGATTATTGGAATTCTTTTCAGAAGAGGAAGATTTTTTTAAAGGCTTATCAGTTTTAATTTTAAAGCCAAAATATGTGATATTCGCCTTTAAATCTTCATCAAAAGAAATAAATAATTTTAAAGGAACAAAGAGAAGCGCTAAAATTATCGCTAATACACCTAAAATAATAGCAATAATCATAGCATTTCCCCCTTTATAAAATTATTAACAAAATTTTTCAAATTATAATTCTTCTTGAACTTCCTCAACAGGCATTTGCTCTGCAATATCAGGAGAAACAACTCCTTCAACCTTAGGAAGTTCGGGCAGATCTTCAAGAGAACTTAGATTAAAGCAACGCAAGAAATTCTTTGTTGTTCCATATAAAAGAGGTCTTCCCGGAAGTTCGAGCCTTCCCCTTTCTTCAACAAGTTCCTTTTCAATAAGTGTTGTTATAACACCTGAACAATCCACTCCACGCACCTGCTCAACAAAAGATTTGGTTACGGGCTGATTATAAGCAATAACAGCCAAAACCTCAAACGCTGCGCTCGAAAGCGGAGTTTTACGCTTAATATCAAAAGCCTTCTTAATATACTCACCATGCTCTTTTTTTGTTGCTAACTGATATGTATTATCCAATTCCAAAAGCTCTAGCGGAGAATTTTCAAGGCTATCCTTTAAAATTTTAGCGGCTTTGGTTATAACTTGCGGTTCGGTTTCAAAAGTTTCGCAAAGGCGCCTTATGCTAATAGGCTCTCCGTTTGCAAAGATTACCGCGAAAAGAGAATTTACTATATTTTCAGGTTTCATTATTTTCTTTTCTCCTTAATTAAATTAATTTCGGCATCATCGCCATCGCCCTTTAATTCTACTCGATTGGCCTTACATAGCTCTAAGACTGCTAAGAAAGTGGCAACCATTTCAGAACGGCTTTTTGATTGATTATAGAGCGATGATAACTTTTGAGGACCCGATTTAAACAGGTTCCTAATAACAAAAACTATTTTCGAAGAAACCGAAACAATTTTTTTAGCAACGATTTTCACAAAGGCATTCGTTGGAGGCGGTAACTTTCTTTGACCCCTACCAACAGCCAATAAATATGAATCAAAAATCACTTGCTTCTCATGAGTTAAGGTATAAGTTTTAGGTAATTCAACAGCAGAAGGTCCTTTAATAAATTTATCAAAACCATCTGAGCGCTCTGATAACATCTGAGCTACCTGCCTGCAAATTTGATACTCAATTAACTGACCTGAGAGCTCATCCTTAAGTCTTTCATACTCTTCGTGCTTTGGTAATAGTTTCGCAGTTTTTATATAGATTAACCTTGAAGCCATCTCCAAGAATTCACTCTCTATATCAGGATTTTCTTGCTGCATCAAATTAACCTGCTCTAAATACTGATCGATTAGAACAGATAACTTAATATCATAAATATCTAATTTGTTTCGCGCAATTAGTTGGAGAAGCAAATCAAGAGGACCCTCAAAGTTCTCCAACCGATAAACATAAGGAAATTCCATAGTATCACCAATTAAATAAATAGTTGAAAAGGTAGATCTGCCAGCCAACTCACACCGGAAAAAATCAGAGAGGATAACATACTTAGCGGATATGAAAGAACGCCGAGATATAAAAGCGCCAATAAAGCAATGGCTATATATCGTTCATATTGCATAACCTTAAAATAAATTCTTGAAGGTAAAATAACACCTAAAACCTTTGCTCCATCAAGCGGCGGAATTGGTAAAAGGTTAAATACCGCAAGGCTTATATTAATAAGGGCAAATTGATAAAAGAACAATAGCACATAAATCATTATTGAATAACTGATATCAAATAAAAAGTAATTAACAACATTAAAAATCAATAAAGAGAAAAATGCCATTAATATATTTGAAACAGGACCGGCTATTGCAGTTAAACACATGCCTACTTTTGAGTTTTTAAAATAACGGGGATTAACTCCAACAGGTCTTGCCCAACCAAAGCCAAAAAGCAAAATGGCTGCAGCACCAAAATAATCAATATGCGCAAAGGGATTTAAGGTAAGTCTTCCGGTATATTTAGGGGTTGGATCTCCAAGTTTTGAAGCCACAAATCCATGAGCAAATTCATGAACCGGAAGAGCTAAAAATACAACCACCAAAGCGGATAATGCATAAATTAAAAATTCGGTTAGATTAACATCGCCCCTTAGAGCTTCAATCAACATATAAAACACCCCACTTTATCAGAATAATTATATAATAAAATAATAAAAATTACAAGTAAAAAAACCTGCAAAACCGAAATTTTGCAGGTTTTAATTTTACTGAGAATTGTTTGAACCAACCTTAAGCGAAGTTGAATAATATCTACCGCTTCTATAAATCTTTACAGTTACGGTATCGCCCGGCTTGGTTTTTGAGATTTCCTCGGTTAAAACATTAAAATCTTCAATGGCAGTTTCGTTGAATTCAACAATGATATCTCCGCTTCGAATTCCTGATTTTTCAGCAGGTCCACCGCTAATAACGCTCTTAACAACCGCACCTGCAGGATAACCTAATTGCGTAAGGATTTCGCCTGTATAACGCTCGCTGAGAGTAATTCCTATATATGGGTTGGGGTCGTTTTCCTTAGCAATAATATTATCGCAAATCTCTTTAACATTATTTGAAGGAATAGCAAATCCCATACCCTCATAGGCAGTTGCTGCTATTTTAGAGCTATTTACACCAATAAGCTCGCCTTTGGTATTAACAAGCGCTCCACCCGAATTTCCAGGATTTATTGCGGCATCGGTTTGAATTAATTGAACCTCAGTTCCTGTTGAACTATCAGATACTACACGATTTAGTCCGCTGACAATGCCAAAGGTTACTGAGCCCATAAATTCAAGTCCGCCGGGGCTTCCGATAGCTGCAACATATTGACCCACATTAACCTTAGAAGAATCAGCAAAATCAATAGCGGTTAAATTAGTTGCATTAATTTTTATAACGGCTAAATCATAAGAAATGTTATATCCAACAACTGTGGCTTCATAGCCATCTTCAACATTATCAGATAAAAACACCTCAATATTTGATTGAGTCGCATTAACCGCGCTCTCAATTACATGATAGTTAGTAATTATATAGCCATCAGGAGAATAAATAATTCCCGAGCCCTCGCCTGTTACTTCATCGCTGCCTCCGAAAAAATTAACCGTGGCTTCGGTGGTAACAATACCAACAACACTCGGTGTTACCTTTTGCGCCACCGCCTCAATTACCGATTCGGTAACACCTGTAATTTCTATGGTAGTCTTACCGTTTGAAGGTTCGGGCAACTCCTCTTTATTAGACTGATTCTCGGTTTGATTTGGCTCAGGTGTTAATTTATTAATATTTTTATTAATAAGAGTAACTCCAACACTTGTGGCCACGATAGCCGCAATTAAAGCCGATGCTATACATGATAAAATAAGTGTTGCGAAACTAAATTTCTGACGAGTTTCAGATTTAGAATTATAGGGAGTTACTGAATAATAATTTTCTTCAATAGTTTTATCAACATTAAAATCTTCCATGCTTTTCTCCTTAAAGAAATATTGAGATTATTATAAAACATTATTTTTAAAAAAATATTAACAAATAGTAAATTATTTAAAACGCCTTCTCTTAATTTTAACATACGGCGCTACGTCACTTGTATTTCTATTCTTAAGAAAATCACTAATCAAGGTTGCAACAAAATAAATTACCAACGCTGCTAAAAAGATTATAAATAAAATTAGAATAATCTTAACGGTTATATTCTGAAAACTTTTAATATTAACCTTTTCCTTTTGTGCCGAAATAATGAAGCCCTTCATTAAATTTTCTGCAAGCATAGTGTTTTCTTCGGTTAATTCCTCATTATTAAAAGAGATAGTAACAGTATATAAGCGTTTATTTTTAATAGTTACAAACTGCAAAGAGGAAAACTCTCCGGCGTTATCCTTACCTAAATTCTCAATTAAGATATATTTTGTTGAATTTATGATATAGATTTTGTTTGAATCGATTTTCTTGTTAACAATTTTAGAGCGAATTTGCGCTATGTAAGAATCATCTAAATAATCAAGGTCCTCACTTTTTTCGGAAAATTCAGTTTTGTTCACATTCACGGTTATCTGACAGCTTTTATCAGGTAGCGAAGCAAAAAGAACAATATTATTCGCCGAAATATAGTCTTTAAAAGACTCTTTAGTAAAACCTAAAGATTTAATAGCGTTTTCATTCGAAGCAGTATTTTCCTCGGTTAAAACAATAAATTCCTTAGATAAAGAATATTCAATATTAAATTTTTCAATTTTCTCTGCATTAGCAGTTACGATGAAAAGCGAAAAAATTATAATTATCACCGCAATTAGACTTAAAAACCGAGTTTTCAAACCGCTTCTCCTTTATTTTAATTTCTTTTGAGCTGCTGTAAGGGTATTTTTCATAAGCATTGCAATAGTCATAGGTCCAACGCCACCCGGCACGGGAGTAATGAAAGATGTTTTATCCTTAACATTTTCGAAATCAACATCACCGCAAAGCTTACCGTTTTCATCACGATTCATTCCAACATCAATCACAACTGCGCCAGGCTTTACCATATCAGCAGTAACAAACTTTGCTCTACCTATCGCAACAACCAAAATATCTGCAGCAGCGCAAACCTCTTTTAAATTTTTAGTTTTTGAATGGCATATTGTAACGGTTGCATTATTGTGTAAAAGGAGCATTGACATTGGCTTACCAACGATATTGGAGCGTCCTATAACCACACAATTTTTAGAAGCAATATCAATATTTTCATATTTTAGCATTTCAATTACTCCTGCGGGTGTGCAGGGCAAGAAATCATAATCGCCGATCATAATTTTACCAACATTTTGAGGATGGAAAGCATCAACATCCTTCTCCGGCAAAATTCTATTAATAATAATTTTTTCATCAAGATGTTTCGGTAACGGCAACTGACACAAAATGCCATCAATATTATCATCTTTATTAAGATTATCAATAAGCTCAAGAAGTTCATCATTTGTAGTGGTTTCGGGGAGCGCATACTTATAAGATTTAATTCCTAAAAGTTCGCAAGCTTTTTCCTTATTGGCAACATAAACCTTAGAAGCGGGATTATCGCCAACTATAATTACTGCAAGACCTACGCTTATTCCTTTATCTTTAAGAAGAGCAACTTCATTTTTTACCGAATTTTTAATATATTCGGATATTTCTTTTCCATTAATCAACTTTGTCATTATTTTCTTCTTCCTTTATTTCTTGATTTTCAAACATAGGAACATATTCCATATTTAAGCTTTTCTCTTTTTTCTTCTTTAAAATAATAATCATAGCAATAATACCGGCTATACAAATAACAAAAGAAAGCAAGGAGGAAACTCTTATTTTTCCAATCATTAGGCTATCTGTTCTAAGAAGCTCTAGGAAGGCCCTCATAAAGCCATACCAAATGCAGTAGGAAATAACAACCTGACCTTTAAATTTGCGGTGTTTTAAAACATAATTCAAAAGGAAAAAGCCTAAAATGCACGAAACAAATTCATATAAAAAGCAAGGATGAACAAGCTCGGTTGTTCCCATTTCTCGCACAATTCTATCACTGGTCATTCCCCACCAAGTGCTGCCTGTAACGGTGCCATACGCTTCTTGATTAAAGAAATTACCCCAACGACCAATTCCCTGCGCTAAAATAAATCCTGTAGCGGCTAAATCGAACATATCAAGTATATCTACTTTTCTGAGTTTACAAGCAAGAGCGCCTATACCGAATGCTCCAATTACACCACCATAAATTGCAAGGCCTGAGAAACCTGAGCCATCAGAAAAACCAAAGAAATCGGAAATTGAATCTAATTTCACGCCATCAAAAATAACATAATAAATTCTTGCGCATAAAATTGCCAGAGGTGTTGTAATTAGGATTACATCTAACATACGGTCTAAATCAATATCTAATTTTTTCGCCATTATGTAGCCATAAATTACAGCACACAAAAATCCGAGAGCAATTATAATTCCATACCAATAAACACTCCAACCGTTACCAATAGGCAAAGTGAAAGCAATAGGATTAATAGAAAATTCCAAACCGAAGAGCGTTACATTATAAAGCATTTTATTCTCCTTTATTTAATTACCGAGAGCACCGAGTTTTCTTTAGAAAAAACAGAAAGATAAGGTAAAACATCATTTTTAGTTAAATTATTAATAATATCCAATTCTTCATTATAATTATAACCTAAAACTGCAGAATCTACAAGCATTAATCCAACCGCTTCAACACTATTATATCTTTTTAGGGCCTGACCGTACATATCACGCTTGATAGCTTCGAAAAGTTCTTCATTAATTCCATTATTTTTAATAAATTCAACTTCGCTTAATATCTCTTCAGCAACCCTTTTTGGATCATTTGATTCTCCGCCAAACATAACTGAGGCAAAATTCGGACCCGCAAAATATTCGGCATCAAATTCATCATTAATAAGTTTTAGGTCATTAAGTCGTTTATAAAGATTCGTTGCATCATCGCAGATAAGTTTTATAAGCGCATTCATAATAATTGATTTTTTAAGAGAATTTCCGCTTTTTGAAACATCCTCTTTAAAAGCAAAAGAGAACATTGGCATTGAAACCTCTAAATGCTGCTCAATATAATTATTAACAACATTTTCAGGCTCTAAAATTTTTGCTCTTTCGAGTTTAATTCTTTCACTTGTTTTAATGGCATTTTCTATTTTTTCTAAGACCGCTTTTCTATCAACATTACCGGAAATACAAATGAACATATTAGCCGGGTTATAAAAGGTGTTATAACACTTATAAAGCACATCTTCATCAATTTTGGAAATCGACTCAACTGTGCCTGCAATATCTTTTTTAACAGGATGATTATGATACATATTCTCGAGCATATTAAAAAGAACTCGCCAAGATGGCAAATCATCATACATTTTAATTTCCTGCCCAATTATTCCCTGTTCCTTCTTTACGGTTTCTGCAGTAAAATAAGGGGATTGAACAAAATTAAGCAGAATATCTAAATTCTCTTCAAAACGCTCGGTGCAGGAAAAAATATAACAAGTTCTATCAAACGAAGTGAATGCATTGGCATAGGCGCCTGTTTTTGCATATTTAGAAAATGCATCTCCATCTTCACTTTCAAAAAGCTTGTGCTCTAAGAAATGAGCAACACCATCAGGAACAGTAATCTCCTCATTATTAGAGGTAAAAGAAGAATCAATTGAGCCAAATCTTGTTCCAAACGCCGCATAAGCCGAATTAAAATCATTATTTTGATAAATATAAACTTGTAAACCGTTAGGAAATTCGGTAAGAGAATAACTGCTTTTTAAAATTTCATTTTGAAAAAACTTAGTATTCATTACTTCTCCTCCTTAGGCATAAGTTTATAAACTGTATTGAGCTTTATCCCATTTGCCGCTTTAATAATATCTTCGCGAGTTACAGTTTTAAGCATTTCAATCATAGATTCAGGAGTTTTTAAATTATCATTTAAAATAATATTTGAATACCATTTATCAAGCGCATACAAACTATCATTATATGAATTTAGTGAGCCTGTAATAGCTTTTATGGATGCTTCAAATGCAAAATCTGAAAACCTACCTTGTTTTATTAAATCAAGTTGATTGAGTATTTCCTTTTCGGCTTTTTCACAATTCTCTGCTTCAACACCCGATTGAACAATAAGAAGTCCCTTTGTTCTTAAAACCGCTGCGGAGCAATAATAGCAAAGACTCATCTTTTCTCTTACATTTTCGAAAAGATGTGAATAAGGTCCGCCACCAAAAATATCACACATAATATTTAAAGTTAATGCATCTTCCCCATGCAAATCGGAAGAAAATCCCATAACAAGTTTACCCTGAGATACCTCATACCTTTCGGTTAAACTTTTAATTTTTTCTACTGCTTTTACAGGATTACTAATTGTATAATCAATAATATTTTCTCGAGAAAATTTATTAATTCGCTCGCGAATTTTATCGAAAATCCCCTCAGGCAAGGCCTTTCCTATTACCTGAACTCTAACATAAGAGGTGTTTAACATATTATGCCATGCATTATAAAGTGCAGCGGGGGTTATTTTTTCGGCATCTTCAATAATTCCATATTTAGAAATACCATAAGGCGAACCCTCAAACATAAGAGACAGCATTTTATTCTTGGCAAAGGTTTTTTTATCATTTATTTCGCCTAAAATATGCTCTATTTGCTTTCTTTTCTCACGCTCAGTATCATAGGGTGATAAGCCGCCATCAACTATTATCGGCTCAAAAACGAGCGATAAAAGAAGCTCCATTGCCTCACTTACAACAGACTCATTTTTATCCATTGCATACTCGTCATTGATTACCGAAATTGCAATTTTAATATGCTGAACATCGCGCAATTTATTAACACTAACCGATAAATCTGCGCCATAAAGCATATTTAGTTTCATATTAAGTTTTGTAAAATCGGAATATTTTTCGCTTGATGAGGTTAAAACATAAGGCAACAAGGCATTTTCTGCGATGGTTTCCTTTTTAAGCGGTAAATAAAAATTAAGGGAAATAACGGTAGTGTTAAAACGGGTGTTTTCAACAAATACACCATCTACCCCATTTGTAATTTTAAATATTTTATTCGACAATGCATTTGCCCCCAAAATAATTTTTTTAAATTATACCATATAATTTATTTTTTCTCTACTACTAATTATGAATTTTTGGTAAATAAATTAATAAATTCATAAAAAATTAAAATTTAAGGATTATTATCAATGTAGATGAGGTGATTTGATGAAAAAAAGCAGAGGAATCAGAATAAAAACCAGAACTATTTTAAGTTTAATTTTATTAGCAATTCAACTACTAATAATTTCAAATTCGATAATCCGCTTTACCGATAAAATTACTTGGATTAATTCCTTAGCTTTTATTATTGGAATTGGGTTTGTTATTCACATAGTAACCGTTAGAGGAAATCAAAGTTATAAAATAATGTGGATAATTTTCATACTTATTGTTCCTGTTTTTGGTGTGTTGGCTTATCTTTTATTTGGCGGTAGACGTGTATTCCCGCATATTAAGAAAAAATTTAAAAAATGCAATGAAAAATATTTTTCATTGCTTAATTCTAATGAAAATTCAAGTGCTTTAATTTACAATGATATGCTTCATTTCAGGCAGGCGGCATTTTTAACAAATGTTGGTAAATTTCCAATTATGAATAACACTAAAAGCACCTTTTTAAAAACTGGCGAGGAGTTTTTTAATGAATTATTAACAGCACTTTCAAAGGCCGAAAAATATATTTATATTGAATTTTTTATTCTTGGCGAAGGTTATATGTGGGATAAAATTTTCGAAATTTTAAAGGAAAAAGCAAAAAATAATATTGAAATTAAAATCATATTCGATGATTTCGGTTCTATAAAAAGACAGGGCGAAAATTTTGTTTCTAACATAAAAAAATATGGGATTGAAATTTCGGCTTTTAACCCTATAAGGCCTTCAATCGATATTTTTATGAACAACAGAAACCACCGAAAAATTGTTATTATTGATGGGGAAACCGCTTTTACAGGAGGCATAAATATTGGAGATGAATACATCAACAAAATGAATCGTTTTGGGCATTGGTCAGATTGTGGAATTATGCTTAAAGGAACAGCTGTTAACACATTTTTAGCTATGTTTTGCTCAATGTGGGAATTCACCACAGGAAAATCCATTTCAATTAACGAAAAATTTTCATCTCATAATCAAATTAAAGATGGATTCTATATTCCTTACTGCGATGACCCTCTAGATGAAGTAAATATTGGTCAAGGAATATATATGGAAATGCTTAACACTGCGCAAAAATACGTTTATATTGAAACTCCATATTTAATTCTTGATAACACAATGATTGCCTCACTGTGTCTGGCTGCTAAATCGGGAATAGATGTTAGAATTATTACCCCAAATAAGCCTGATAAATGGTATGTTCATCCTGTTACCCAATACTATTATTCAGAACTTCTTGATGCAGGGGTTAAAATTTTTGAATATCTGCCGGGTTTTATTCATTCAAAAGTTTTCATTTCGGATGATTCAGTAGCAACTGTTGGAACGGTTAATATGGATAACAGAAGCTTTGTTTTTCATTTTGAATGT
This sequence comes from Acutalibacteraceae bacterium, assembly GCA_045656145.1. Lineage (GTDB taxonomy): Bacteria > Bacillota > Clostridia > Oscillospirales > Acutalibacteraceae > SIG565. The sequence goes on along the minus strand of JAZOQP010000004.1, from coordinate 168 downwards.
GGCGCTTGGATTTGTGACAACGATACAGTAACGGATATTAAGGTAGATATGATAAAGGTGATTGAAGAATCTAAAGAAATTAAAATTGATGTTTGGAAAAAAAGACCCTTATTTAAGCGTTTATTACAAGCAATTTTATATTTATTTGCACCTTTAATGTAATTGACA
>JAZOQP010000003.1:0-10587 GCA_045656145.1 Acutalibacteraceae bacterium | reverse complement strand
AACCTTTAAAACGGAATAAATTAACACCGTGGCAACAGCGCCGAGGGGTAAAAGGAAAATCAAAGCAGGATAGGCTTCGCGAAGTTCTGTAACCAAATTAATGGTATGCGCAAAGCCTGCGCCGATAATACCTCCAAAAATGCCTGCTAATAACAATGAGGCGGTATATTTAATTGTTGATTTTACAAATTTTAACATATATAACACCAAATTAATTATACAATAGAGAGCGAAAAATAGCAACAAAAACACCTACTTAGCAGGTGTTTTTTAAGATTATAAATCAATGTTTATTTCATAGTTATCATCAATTAAAATATAATTGAAATTATGCTCTTTTGCAAGTGATAAAAGCTTTGCGTTATCTTTCAAAATTTCTTCTTTGGCGCAGGAGTTTTCAGGGCGGTTTTCAATAATGCGTTCATATTTTATTATATTGTCAAAATGTGAGTTGATATATTTTTCACTCATTATAAGGCAATAGTATTTAATGTGTGCAAGATAATTTTCATCAAAGTCTTCTTGAAAGTTAAAAGGGATATAGCAACCCTCAACAATTAGGTTTTGGTTGTTTTCAATTGCGGTTTTGATTATTTCTCTTACAATCGGCCAAAGGTAGTTAGTTAATTCTTCGTCTTCGCTTAAAGGCGTAAGAGTGGTGTTTCCGCTTCGGATTAACCCCATTTTTAAGTGGTCAATGGAAAGATAAGGATATTTATATTTTTCAAGCAGTTTTTGAGAAAGCACGGTTTTGCCTGTGTGAGAAGCGCCCGTTATTAAAATAATCATTATCTCAGCATCCTTATTATCGATTGCATAGAAGTTTATGTAATTATTATATCATTTTTTCTAAAACAAATCAAGGCGATGCTTTGTATAATGTTATTGCGAATGGCACACTCTGTTCAAACCTCAACCTCTCAGCCGAAAATTAAAAGAGCACCAACCTTTCGGTGGTACTCTTCCAATTTGGTGGGAGAGGGTGGATTCGAACCACCGAAGCTAAAAAGCAGCAGATTTACAGTCTGACCCCTTTGGCCACTCGGGAACTCTCCCATATTAAGTTTTGCATTTTACCTCTCAGGCTTCGAGTCCGATTAAAGACTCAAAAAATGCTGGAGCTGGTGGACGGACGCATCCTTTTCTACGAAAAGTATGCCGTGCTTGCGGCATAGCCGCTGCACACTTCGCGACTAAAAACATCATACTATGATGTTTTCTTCACGCCGCTCACCCTCTCAGGCTTCGAGTCCGATTAAAGACTCAAAAAATGCTGGAGCTGGTGGACGGACTCGAACCCCCGACCTGCTGATTACAAATCAGCTGCTCTACCAACTGAGCTACACCAGCAAAATTGCGCCTAAATAATATATCACATTGGCACTTTTTTGTCAAGTGTTTTTTTAAATTTTTGCTATTTACTTTCTATTTCCTTTATTATATAATGAATATAAACTTTTGGAGGGATGAAAAATGGCAGAAATTTTAGAGGTTACAATGATAGTGAGCTTTGGTATATCCTGGCCGCTTAACGTTATTAAATCTTATAAGGCAAGAACAACAAAGGGCAAAAGCCTTGCTTTTTTACTCCTTATTTTCTTTGGCTACATAGCAGGCATTATTTCAAAGCTTGTGAACGATGCTTATATGGCTGCTATTGCTGATAAATGGTATGTTCTTTTCTTCTATGTTCTTAATTTTTTAATGGTTGGTTTAGACCTTTTAATGTATGCAAGAAACTATCAACTTGATAAAAAACAATAATTTTTAGTTGAAAAATTTTCAAAGCTGTATTATAATAGTACAAGTATCTTTAATAAAAGGAGAAAGTATTATGAAAAAAATTATAGCTTTAGTGCTAGCTCTCGCGTTGGTTGTTTCTCTTGCAGCTTGCGGCGGAACAACTTCCATGACAATGGGTACAGGTAGCCCAACAGGTACATATTACGCTTATGGCGGAATAATTGGTCAGTATATTACCAATAACGCAGGCGTAACAGTTAACACCGTATCTACAGGTGGTTCAAAGGATAACATTCAGGGTATCAACATTGGCGATTATCAGTTAGGTACAGTTCAGTCTGATGTTATGCACTATGCTTGGAACGGTTCACGTTCTTTCGAGACCGAGGGTGCTATCACTTCTTTCCGCACAGTTGCAGGTCTTTATGCAGAGGCTGTTCAGTTAGTAACAGTTAATCCTGAAATCAAATCGGTTGCCGATTTAAAGGGTAAAAAGGTTTCTATCGGCGCTCCCGGTTCAGGCGTTTACTTTAACGCTATGGACGTTCTCGCAGCTGCAGGTATTGCTGAAACAGACATTACTCCTCAGTATCAGAACTTTGATGAAAGCGCTGATGCATTAAAGGATGGTAAGATTGATGCAGCATTTATCGTTGCAGGCGCTCCCACTCCCGCAATTACCGAGCTTAGCATGACCAACGCCAACACTCGCATTGTTCCGATTGATGGCGCTATTGCTGAAAAGCTTATGAAGGATAACACCTTCTATTCAGTTTATAAGATTCCGGCTGAAACCTATAAGGGTCAGGCAGAGGAAATTGCAACCGTAACCGTTAAGGCTACATTAATTGTAGATGCAAACGCTTCTGAAGATGCAGTTTACAATTTAACTGCTGCTATCTTTGATAATATCGAAGCTATTAGCGCAGAACACGCAAAGGGTAAGGAATTAAGCCTAGAGAACGCAACAGAAGGTCTTACCGTTCCTTTCCATGCAGGTGCAGCAAAATACTTTAAAGAAAAGGGAATTGAAGTAGAAGTTAAATAATTTAATTTTTATAATTCTTTAAAGCCGTAATAGCTGCGACTTTCCGTCGCAGCTATTTTAATATTTTATGAAAGGAAGAGTAGGTTGCAGTTATTTAAGAAAAAAGAAAAAATAGAAGAGCCAATGGACCTTGATGCTGTAATGAAAAAGTTTGATAGAGAATCAAACGTGCGCGTTTGGGAAGGCACTCCGAAGATAATTGTTAATTGCCTTTTAGCCGCTTTTGCTCTTTTCTGCATTTATGTAACTTTCTTCGCAACTTGGCTTGATGCTATCAGACTTTCAAGTTTCGTTGGTTGTATCGTTTTGTTGGGATATCTTGTATATCCGATTAAAAAGGGCACTCAAAAGGTAAACTTTATGCCCTGGTATGATATTATTTTAATGATTTTGGGTTCGGGTTCCTTTTTTTATTACACCTTTGATGCCGTAACCATTATTCAACAGGGTAAATCCTTTAAGGATTATCAGATTATAATCGGAACGATAGGTATACTCTGCCTATTAGAACTTTGCCGCAGATGTGTTGGCATTCCGATTATTGTTGTTGGCGGCGCATTCATTGTTTATGCGCTCGGCTGGGGACTTACAAATCCCGATATTATGCGTAGAATTCAGAGCCTTGTGGGTAACCTTTTCTATACCACAACCTCAGGCATTTTATCAACTCCTATTAATACTTGCTCTAAATATATAGCTATATTCATTATTTTCGGCGCGTTTCTTGAGAGAACGGGAATTGCAGATTTCTTTATAAGAATTTCCAATGCTGTAGTTGGTGGATTTTCGGGCGGACCTGCAAAGGTTGCTGTTGTAGCAAGCGCGCTTGAAGGTATGGTTTCGGGCTCCTCGGTTGCAAATACCGTTGGCTCAGGCTCGGTTACCATTCCGCTTATGAAAAAAACAGGCTACAAGCCTGAATTTGCTGCTGCGGCAGAGGCCTCCGCTTCAACAGGTGGTCAAATAATGCCTCCTATTATGGGCGCCGCCGCTTTCCTTATGGCCGAAAACATCGGCGTTCCTTACAGCAACATAGTTGTAAGGGCAATTCTTCCTGCTTGCCTTTACTTCTTAGGTGTTTTCATTGCGGTTCATCTGGAGGCTAAAAAAGAGGGCCTTAGAGGTCTTACAAAGGAAGAACTTCCAAGATTCCTTCCGCTTTTAAAACAGTCTTATTTATTGTTACCGCTTATTATTCTTATTGTGCTTGTAAGCTCGGGCTCGCGCTCAATAGCTTATGCCGCCGCAATTGCTATTGTTGCAACAATAGTTGTTGGCATTTTCAATAAGGAAAGCCGCATTACTCCTAAGAAAATTTGGGAAGCCTTAGCGGCAGGCGGTCAGGGTATGATAACAGTTGCTGTTGCGTGCGGCGTTGCAGGTATCATTGCAGGCACCATCACTATGACAGGCCTCGCAACCATGCTCATTAACGGAATTTTAGCCCTTGCAGGAAATAAGGTTATAATTGCTTTGTTCTTAACAATGCTTACCTGTATAGTTCTTGGCATGGGTGTTCCCACAACGGCAAACTATTGCATTATGGCAGCTACCTGCGCTCCCATTCTTATTAAGATGGGTGTTCCTGATTTAGCGGCACACTTCTTTGTTTTCTATTTTGGAATTGTTGCCGATTTAACCCCTCCCGTAGCCCTTGCAGCTTATGCGGGCGCAGCAATTGCGGGAGCTAACCCGATGAAGACCGCTGTTACAGCAACCAAGCTTGCTATTGGCGCCTTTATCGTGCCTTATGTGTTTGCGCTTAACCCCGCAATGCTGTTTATAAATGTAACAAGCGTGTTTGAGGTAATTTTAATAATAATCACTTCGTTTGTTGGTATCTTCGCCATTTCGGCAGCGCTTGAGGGATATTTCCTCAAAGGTATGGCTTGGTATGAAAGAATTCTTTCTACTGCGGGCGGACTTTTACTGATTTACCCGGGCGTAATTACCGATGTTATCGGTATAGCGCTTGTTGGAATAGTTGGTATTTTACAGTTAATCTCAAAAAGCCATGCAAAAGCAATAAGCGAATAATTAAAAAGCCTTGAATTTTTCAAGGCTTTTAATTTTTTGTTAAATACTATTCTTATATAACTTGAAAAAATAGATAGAAAATGTTATATTAAACTATGGAAAATATCTGCCAAAAAACCAAGCCTCCATCTGATGAGGGAGGTGGCAAAACTTTAGTTTTGACGGAGGGAGAGAGCATGAAAGAATATAACAAAGCAAATATCCCTCTTGCTAAAACTTTAAGAAAAAATATGACTCTTTGGGAACGAAAACTGTGGTATGAATTTTTGCGAAATTATCCTATACGATTCCAAAGGCAAAAGGCTCTTGGAAATTATATAGCAGATTTTTATTGTGCGAAAGCAAGACTTGTTGTTGAACTTGATGGCGGAGGGCATTATACAACTGAGCAAATAGAAAAAGATAATATTCGCAAAAAAGAGTTAGAGAATATGAATTTGACAGTTTTAAGAATATGCAATTTAGATATTGACCGTAATTTCAACGGCGTATGTGAATATATAGATTTAACTATTAAAAAATCTCTCCCTCAGTCTTTTGCTTCGCAAAATCCAGCTCCCTCGTCAGAGGGAGCCATGAGTAATTTATCTCGGTTTTAATATAAGAATATAATTAATTTTCAGAGTAAAAAAGTGGGTGGTTTTATGAATAAAAATAAACTAAAAAGGCTTACTCTATCGGCGCTTTTTATGGCTGCCGCAATAACTCTTCCTTTTTTAACAATGCAGATTAAGGAAATAGGGGATAGCCTTTTGCCGATGCATCTGCCCGTTCTTCTTTGCGGAGCACTTTGCGGGGCAAACTATGGCTTTATTGTTGGACTAATGGTGCCATTTATCCGCTCGGTAACGGTTGGAATGCCGCCGATTTTTCCAAATGCAGTTTGGATGTCGGCAGAGCTTGCAACCTATGGCCTAATAATTGGATTAATTTATAACAAAACAAAAATCAAAGGTGTTGCGAGAATTTATATAAGCCTTATTTCTGCAATGTTTTCGGGCAGGATTGTTTGGGGAATTGCAAAATCCTTGTTACTGCTTGGAACGGCTAAAAGTTTCGGCTTTTATGCTTTCTTAACGGGCGGTTTTATAGATGCCGCGCCGGGCATAATTATTCAGCTTATTTTGGTGCCTTTGATAATAAAGCTTTTTGAAAAGGAAGGGAAAGAGATGAAAAAAGTATCGTTTCATTACGGAAAAGGAAAACTCGATTATGATTTTAAGAACGAAGACCTTATAGGTGTGTTTGAGTCTTGCATTAATGAATATGTTCCGGAATTTTCCGAAAGTGAGCTTGTTGAGAATGCAATAAATGCACCTATTGGAAGCGAAGAATTATCCGTTCTTGCAAAAGGGAAGAAAAAAATAGTTATAATCGCTTCCGACCATACTCGCCCTGTGCCGAGCCGCCTTATAATCCCTCCGATGCTCAGAGAAATAAGAAAAGGAAACCCCGATGCAGATATAACCTTGCTTATAGCAACGGGTTGCCACCGCGCAACAACCATGGCCGAGCTTTCGGATAAATTTGGCGAGGAAATCATGAATAATGAAAAAATTTATATTCATGATTGCGATGAAACCGATATGCTTATTGATATAGGAACCTTGCCTTCGGGTAGCAAATGCGAGATTAACAGGCTTGCAGCCGAGGCTGATTTGCTTTTGGCCGAGGGCTTTATTGAGCCTCATTTCTTTGCAGGATTCTCAGGCGGCAGAAAGAGTGTGCTTCCGGGAGTTGCCGGCAGAAGCACGGTGCTTGGAAACCATTGCAGCGAGTTTATAGCAGATGAAAATTCAAGAACGGGTATACTTGAAAACAACCCCATACATACAGATATGCTTTGGGCGGCAAAACAAGCAAAGCTTGCATTTATTGTGAATGTTGTGCTAAACGCCGAGAAAAAGGTTATTTATGCTGTGGCGGGCGATGTAGAAAAGGCTCATAAGGCAGGAACCGACTTTTTAGCCGAGCAATGCGGAGTGGAGAAAAGGCCTGCCGATATAGTTGTAACAACAAATGGCGGTTATCCGCTTGACCAAAATGTGTATCAGGCGGTAAAGGGAATGACCGCCGCTGAAGCAACCGTTAAGGATAATGGCGTTATAATAATGCTTGCGCGTTCAAATGATGGCGTTGGCGGAGACCATTTTTATCATCAATTGGCCGATGAAAAGGATATTAATAAAACTATGGATATATTCCTTTCCCGCTCTCGAAGTGAAACCGAGCCTGACCAATGGCAAACTCAGGTCTTTTTAAGGGTGCTTAAGAAGGCGACTGTTATATATGTATCCGAGGTGGAGGATGAAATAATAGAAAATATGCATATGATTCCTGCGCACTCGGTTGAAGAGGCTTTAATTAAGGCTAAAGAAATTATCGGAAAGGAAAAGCCAACGGTTGTTGCAATACCTGATGGTATTTCGGTAATTGTAAGATGAAAATAGTTGTAGCAATAGATTCGTTTAAGGGTAGCCTTTCTTCCTTTGAGGCGGGTAATGCCGTTAGGGATGCGGTTTTAAAATTAGATAACAATAGCGAGGTTATCGTCCGTCCTTTAGCCGATGGTGGCGAGGGCACGGTTGAGGCTATGGCAGAAGAGGGTAAGAAAGTATCGGTAGAGGTGTGCGGCCCTTTAGGAGATTTGGTTAATGCGCAGTATTGCATTATGAATGATGGTACCGCCGTTATAGAAATGTCGGCGGCAGCAGGAATAACCCTTATTCAAAGTTCAGAAAGAAATCCCATGCTTACCACCACCTATGGTGTTGGCGAGATGATTTTAGATGCCATAAATAAAGGTTGCCGAGATTTTATTATAGGTATCGGTGGCAGCGCCACTAATGATGGCGGTGTTGGAATGCTCAGCGCCTTGGGTTTTGAGTTTTTGGATGAAAACGGAAACGTGATAGAAAAAGGCGCAAGGGGACTTGAAAATTTGGTCTCAATTTCGCTTAAAAATGTTATCCCCGAGCTTGAAAATTGCCGATTTAAAATTGCCTGCGATGTTGAAAATCCACTCTGTGGAGAAAAAGGCTGCAGCGCAGTTTATGGACCCCAAAAGGGAGCCACGGCCGAAGATATTGTAAAGATGGATGCTTGGCTATCTCGTTATGCCGACATAGCAAAAACGGTATCTTCCACGGCGGATAAAAACTATAAGGGCGCCGGTGCGGCAGGAGGACTTGGCTTTGCATTTTTAAGCTTTACCAATGCCGTTTTAGAGCCGGGAATAGATATTATTTTAGCGAAAACAAGGCTTGAAGATTATATTAAAGATGCTGATTTGGTTGTAACGGGAGAGGGAAGACTTGATTCACAAACCGCCATGGGTAAAGCGCCTGTTGGCGTTGCAAAACTTGCTAAGAAATATGGCAAAAAGGTTATAGCCTTTTCGGGTTGCGTAACCAAGGATGCCGAGATTTTAAATAATTATGGCATTGATGCATTTTTCCCGATTTTAAGGGGCGTTGTAACCCTTGAGGAAGCGCTTAAAAAGGAAAATGCCTATGAAAACTTGGTTGCAACCGCAACACAGGTGTTCAGATTAATTATTAAATAGGGGAATATTTTTATGAACTTTTCAGAAATTGCAAATTTAAGGCAGTCTTGCCGAAATTATGACCCTCAAAAGAAGGTGCCAAAGGAAAAGCTTGACGCTATTTTAGAGGTGGCTCGAATTGCGCCTTCGGCATGCAACGGGCAACCTTATTTGGTAACCGTTTGTGAGGGTGAAAAGGCAACCGCAGTAGCGAAAGCAACAATGAGTATGGGGCTAAACGCTTTTGCCGACCAGGCGCCCTTATTATTGGTAATTTCCGAGGAGGCATATACCAAAACCGCAGGGCTCGGTGCAAAATTTAAGGATACCGATTATCGCTCAATGGATATTGGAATTTTAGCGGCATACATTACCGCCGAAGCCGCGGCGCAGGGACTTTCAAGCTGCATTATCGGATGGTTAGATGATAAAAAAATCCGCAAAATATGTAATCTTGAGCGCCCCGTAAGACTTGTTATAACTCTAGGCTATGCCAAAGAGGGAGATAGGCAAAGAACAAAAAGAAGGAAAGAAAAAGAAGAGCTTTTTAAATTTATAAAATGAGAAATTTTTTAAAAAACAAAGACTTAAGTCTTTCGGGTAAAACCGTTGCAATAACGGGTGCCACGGGTGGTATCGGCAAGGAGCTTTGCCGATTAATTTTGTTGGCAGGCGCTCGCCTTATAATGATAGACAGAAACCCCGAGAAAGCAAAATTCGGCGAGGAAATTTTAAAATCCGAGTTTCCGTTATCGGAAATAGAGAGAATAACCTTTAATATGGAAAATGCTCTTTCGGTAAAAAACTTAGCCGAGCAAATCAAAATGAAGGGCGCCGATATTTTAATACATAATGCGGGCGCTTATAAAATCCCTTTAAAGCAAACAGAATCAGGGTATAACAACGTTTTCACAATCAATTTTATCTCCCCCTATCTTTTAAGTTGTGCGCTAAAAGATGAACTTGAGAGAATTGTAGTGGTTGGAAGTATTGCCCATAATTATTCAAAAAGTGATGAAAAGGATATAGATTTTAGCGGCAAAAGAGGTTTCCATTTAATTTATGGGAATGCCAAGCGGTATTTAATGTATTCGCATTTCAAATTGGCTAAAAATAATCCGAATTTAAAGGTTGCGGTAACCCATCCGGGCATTACCCTAACGGGTATTACAGACCATTATCCAAAATGGCTTTATAAAATAATTAAGCCGCTTATGAAGATAGTGTTTATGAAACCCTCTCTTGCGGCAAAAAACATATTCGCGGGACTCTTTTTTGATACCCCGCCTTACAGCTGGATAGGACCCCGCTTTTTTAATATTTGGGGCGGCCCAAGTCTTAAAAAATTAAACACCGCAAAAGTCTGCGAAATAGAAAAAATCGCAGAAAAGAGCGAAGAAATATTAAATTTTATTGAAAAACACTAAAAAATTCTTAAAAAATGCCAAAATTTTTCGCTTTTACCCCTTTAAATTTCTGAAAAATATGGTATAATAAATTGCTACCCTATATATAAGGGTGAAAAATCAAAAATGCAAATGATTAAATTTGCTGAAAAATAGGAGGAAAAATAAATGAGTCACAAGTATGTTTACCTGTTCACAGAAGGCGATGCAAGCATGCGTGAGCGTCTCGGCGGTAAGGGTGCAAACCTTGCTGAAATGACCAAGATTGGTCTTCCTGTTCCGCAGGGCTTCACTGTTTCTACAGAGGCTTGTACACAGTACTATGAGGATGGTAGAAAAATCAATGCCGATATTCAGGCACAGATTATGGAGCACATTGATAAAATGGAAGGAATCACCGGTAAAAAGTTCGGTGATAAGGAAAATCCTCTTTTAGTTTCGGTTCGTTCAGGCGCTCGCGCTTCGATGCCCGGTATGATGGACACCATCTTAAACCTTGGTCTTAACGAAGAAGTTGTTGAAACTATGGCTGCAAAGAGCGGCAACGCTCGTTGGGCTTATGACTGCTACAGAAGATTTATCCAGATGTATTCCGATGTAGTTATGGAAGTTGGTAAGAAGTATTTTGAAGAGCTTATCGACAAAATGAAGGAAGAAAAGGGCGTTACTCAGGACGTTGACCTTACAGCAGAAGACCTTAAGGTTTTAGCTGAGCAGTTCAAAGCTGAGTATAAAAATAAGATTGGTAAGGATTTCCCCACCGATCCTAAAGAGCAGTTAATGGGCGCTGTTGAAGCTGTATTCCGTTC
>JAZOQP010000002.1:0-3155 GCA_045656145.1 Acutalibacteraceae bacterium | reverse complement strand
TCCTGTCACCTCGACCATTGCGAGTGACGTTATAGGATTCCAAATTCTTTAACGTCGCTCGCTTTTTATTACTATATTTACCTTTTTTAGATAGCTTTTTATAGCTATCTTTTTTTGTTTTTATTTGTATATATGTTCTCTGAAAATTACATCTCCTTAAGTTATATTGATGGCGCCGGCATATAATTAACCGTAACACCTTTTCGCATAGGAACCTCAATATTTGGCAATGGTGCAATGTCAGGCAAGTCTACCGTTCCGATGAATTTGTAATGTATTTTTAACCGCTGAATGTTAACTCCATCAACCTTTTCGATAGTATAAACCTCTATATGATCAATTAGCTCATTTAACATAACAGGGTTAAGCTTTTTAACACGAGTATATTTTTTTACTGTAGAAATAAAACTGTCTATCGTACTGTGTTTCGATTCATCGGCTTCGATTTCTGCCTGCAACTTGCAGATAAGCTCAGAAATTTCCTTTTGTTCATCTTCGTACTTTGCAGCCATTTTCTTAAATCGTTCATCAGACAGCTTACCTGATACATTATCTTCGTATATACTCTCGAACAGTTTATCAAGTTCCTTATCCCGTTTTTTGAGGGTTTCAAGCTGTTGGGTTCTTGATTCTTTTTTGGCCTGATATACCGTTTTAGAGTAATCTGCAACAAGTTTGGTAAATTGGTCCTCATATCGAGTCGCAAAACGGGTGAGACGTCTTATTTCACCAAGTACTACTTCCTCAAGAAAATCCACACGTATATGATGTGAAGAAAAGCAAGTCTTTCTTTTGCCGCTATTGTAATTTGGACAGTTAAAATACTTAATACTATTATTCTTTTGATGGAAATGATAGTTTAAGTTGCGCCCACAATCACCACAAATTAATAGCCCACAAAACATATTTCTCTCACCATCTTTATTATTTCTGCTTCTGGTTCCTTTTTTCTCATTATTCCTTCTTTCGAGATTAGCCTCAAATAATTCTCTTTCAATTATTGCAGGATTCACATCTTTAAATACCATCATGTCTTCAGGCTTATTTGCAAAACGCTGTTTCTTTTTGTAAGAGATTGAATATGTTTTGAAGTTAATTATATCGCCGCAGTATTCCTGGGTTGAAAGAATTTTAAGAATAGTTGAGTGACCCCATTGATAAGGGTTAGGATGCTGTCTGTTTCCGGCACGTTTAATGCCCTTCCTTGCAAGATACTCTAAAGGAGTCAGTATTTTTTCGTCGGTTAATATGTTAGCTATCTGCAGCGGTCCCATACCGTTATAATAAAGAATATGAATTCTTCGCACAACGGGAGCAACCTCTACATCTATTGTCCAATGATAGGGATCATCCGGTGTTTTCATATAACCATACGGTGGGGGAGATAGTGGCATTCCGGCACTGCCACGTATTTTGTTGCTTATTCTACGCTTTTTGCTAATATCTCGTGCATACCATTCATTAAAAAGATTCTTGATGGGTGCAAATTCGTTATCGCCTTCATCACTGTCAATATTATCAGATACAGCCACAAGGCGGACACTATGTTCGGGAAGAAAATCTTCAATCAATCTTCCTACTTCAATATAGTTTCTACCAAGGCGAGATAAATCCTTAACAAATACGGCAGAAACCTTTCCCGTTTCAATAAGCTTTATCATTTTATTGAATTCCGGGCGGTTCATTGTAACGCCTGAAACACCATCATCACAGAAAATCTTTATGTCGGTGTAGCCGTAGTCCTTTGCGATTTTTAAAAGTAACTTTTTCTGATTGCTGATACTATAGCTTTCGCCTTCCAAATCATCATCTCGAGATAATCTTACATATATACAAGCGATGCCAAGGCGGACTAAAGTATTGAGATTTGACTTTGACACAAATCCTCCTTTCCGCAGTCAAATACACAGCACAATGCATTGGTACTATAGCTGCAAAAGGAGTTTAGCGTGAGAGCTCAACATCAAACTGCATCATTCTTATGAGAGCAGTTGTGAGGGTATTATGGCCGTCGGTTTTGAATACCGGTTCAACCATAAATACCAATCCGTTTTTTGCTTTGTAGGTTTGTTCTTTTGCTAAATTCTCTTTTTGCTTTTTCTTATAGCGATTATTATCAGCCATATTTACACCTCCGAATTCCTTGTATAAAAAACGAGGTGCAATTCACTGCTATAGTATAACGCCTATTGCAACTCGATTTTACACATATCAAAAAATCTTGTCAAAATTTTCAATTTAAAAAAATAATGAAAATTAGTTAAAAAGCCTTAGTTTATCAGCAATCTGAAAACTATAAAATTTTGTGATTTGCGAATTTTTTCAGCCCCATTCGCCGAGGGATACACTGCATCGGTTGACTACAAAGTGCACTGGGTGCACCAAGTTCCGCATTACATATAATTCACAATTTATATATAGCCACTCATTTGGCGCCGTTAAGCATTCGGCAAGTATCATTATTCGGTATCATGGCAGCTGTTAATAGTCAGTAAACAGATTTTTCGCAAAAGCGCCGCTCACCGAATTGTTACGCAGTGTACTACTATGATGCATAAAGCATTTTTGTCAAGGTTCAAGTGGGATAGATTTTCCCTTTGTATAGAATAAGTTGCTTTTTTCTGCATTTTTCTCCCCCTGTAAAATGAAAAAAGATTCGAGAAAATTTCCTCGAATCTTTGGCTACTATGACAGTTCGTATTTATTTGACAATATTTTTGCTCTATGCTAAAATTTACATGATGCAGCAATGCATCCTTAAGGGCTACCATAACGGGTAGGCGGTTGGCTCTCCATCTGGAGGGCGCTTTCCCTCCTGATGATGTTAAAATAAGACCATACCCAACAAACGAGGGTATGGTCTTTTTCTACACACAAATCTACATAAAGGGAGGTTTATTACACTACATATAACATCTACAAACCCAGTATTTATGCGGGTTTTGAGCATTTTTGCTTATTAATACGTAAACGGATAAAAGAAAGTGTTTAACACTATTTTACAACAAAATTTCATCAAAATCAATGAGAGAAAAATTAGGTAGTAATCTTCATTTTTCTCTCAATAGACAGGAGGAAAAAATGACTTTATTTGAAAAACTAATTAAAGACTTTGGATACAATCAACCTATTATGGTTAGTGAAGTCGAATACGA
>JAZOQP010000001.1:0-55101 GCA_045656145.1 Acutalibacteraceae bacterium | reverse complement strand
GTGAACGCCATAATGTTTACACCGTGCTGACCCAGCGCCGGACCAACAGGCGGAGCCGGTGTGGCTTTTCCTGCCGGAATTTGTAATTTAATGTAACCTGTGATTTTTTGAGCCATTGTTTGCACCTCCAATATTCGTGGTAAATAGTGAATTTTCACCTGGCGGAGCATTCATCTTCCTGCTCCTCCCACCGTGGCGGTATTACCGCCGGCGGCAAAATAGCCGCTTAATAAGCAGACTTGCTGCTAATTAATAAATTAATCAACCAAAGTAATCTGGTCTAATTCCATTTCAACAGGTGTTTGTCTGCCAAAAACGGAAATAAGAATTCGAACGCTGCCGCCGGGAATATCAATTTCCTCAACAGTACCCTCTAAATTCTCAAATGGTCCATAAGTAACCTTAACATTGTCGCCAACTTTATATTCAAGCTCAACGCTGTGCTTCTCAACGCCTAAAGCTGCAACCTCATCATCGGTTAGCGGAACCGGTTTTGACGCAGGGCCAACAAAGCCCGTTACGCCAACTATATTACGAACAACAAACCAACTGTCGTCAGTAACAATCATTTTTACAAGAACATAACCGGGGAAGATTTTGCGTTCAACCTCACGCTTGGTGTCTCCCTTAACCTCAGTTACGGTTTCGGTAGGAATATTAACATCAACTATAAGGTCTTGCATTTTACGGTTTTCAACCATCTTCTCAAGATCGTTCTTTACCTTGTTTTCATAGCCTGAGTAGGTATGAATTACATACCACTTTGCATCGCCTAAATCTGCCATAATTACGCCTCCAAATATTTATTAAAGTTTTAATAATTCCTGGAGTAATGAGCCAAGACCGAAATCGACTAACCAGATAAAAGCACCTACAACAGCGCACATAATAAGAACTATTACTGTGTTCTTAACTACATCCTTAATTCCGGGCCAAACAATCTTCTTTGTTTCGCTCTTATAGTCACGCAAGAAGCGAACTATCTTTTTGGGAAGAGTTAACTTATCCTTTGAAGCCGATGCGATAATGTAATCATCAATAAGTAAATGTGCAGTACCAAAGCCGAAACAAACAAACAAAGCAACTGTTGTAAGGGTTACTGATAAGCAGTAACTAACATCTGTTGCGAGGGCAACCTCTAAAGGACGAGCATCGATAAAGAAGTTCGGAGCGCTGAGTGTTATAACGAGCATATAGATAGCTCCAACAAGCGCGAAAGCCGGTCCAAAATATCTTGCACCCTTAGATTTAAAGGTAAATCCGCCGCATACAACTGCTAAAAGGGATACCAAGAAGCAGAAAAGCAAATCGCTAGATTTTGCCATTTTAACACCGGCAGCTGTGAGCTTTCCGCCAAATGCTAAAATTGAACCTGCTATATTATAGGTACCTGTTGCAGAAACGATGGTTGCAAAGTTTGTAAAGAACAAAAACAAAGCGGTAACGCCGAACAATATTGCCAAAATCTGACAAATTTTGTTGATAACCTTCATCGTTTGTCCTCCTTACTTTGTTTCTTTGTGTACGGTGTGCTTCTTGCAGAACCTGCAGTACTTATTCATTTCAAGTCTGTCGGGGTCGTTTTTCTTGTTTTTCATTGTGTTGTAATTGCGCTGCTTGCATTCTGTACAAGCTAAAGTGATTTTAACTCTCATGACGGCACCTCCCGTTTTACGGAAAATAATTTTTGCATTTTCTTGCAAATGAGCCTCCCTCAGCAACCGCGAATATCGGTTTTTTACAACATATAGATGGTAAAAAACGAAGCACATACAATATACGCTAAATTTACTTTTCGGTCGATTTTTTGCGCAAAAAAAAAGACCTTCAGAGGTAATGCTATTATAACACAACCCACCCTAAAGGTCAAGTATTTTTTTATATTTATTTGTGATAAGCCGAGCCCTCGTTGATTTTAAATGCCCTATATATCTGCTCGGATAACACCACTCTCGCAAGCTGATGCGGAAAGGTCATTTTAGACATTGACATTTTCACATTAGCTAAATCCTTAATTTTCTTATGAAGGCCAAAAGAAGAGCCTATTATAAATGTAATACTCCCCGTTTCTTGCTGCGCTAAAAGAATTTCTTTTGCTAAATCTTCGGAAGAAAATTGTTTCCCCTCAATGCATAAGGCTGCAACCGTTGTGGTTTTAGGAATTGCCTTTATTATCATTTCGGCTTCGGAAAGAAGCGCTGCCTCTATATGAGCTTCATTCGGATTATCGGGTAATGCTTTGGGGGTAAGCTCGGTTATTTCAAAATTACAAAATGCGCCAAGCCTTTTTGCATACTCCGCAATAGCATCCCGCCAATATTTTTCCTTAAGCTTGCCTAAGGCAATAATTTTAATCTTTATCATAAATACACAACCTCGTTACCCTTTGGCGCCGCTACATTTAATATATAATCAATCGAAGCCTTCGCCCCTAAATCGAGGAGCGATGCAGTTGCAGCAGAGCGCGCTAAATTCGGAGTGTTATTATGTTGGCTTAAATGCGCCAAAATAAAACGATTTGTTCCGCCATTTAAAAGATTTTTAAGTTCATTAGCCGCCGATATATTCGAAAGGTGTCCCCTGTCGCTCATTATTCTCATTTTAAGCTCGGGCGGATAAGGACCATTTTTAAGCATTTTTAAATCGTGGTTTGATTCAAGCATTACAAGGTTGCTTCCTAAAATTGCATTCCTTACACTTTCGGTTACAACGCCCAAATCGGTGCAAACCGATATTTTATTTCCATCAGGCAATAAAAATGAATATCCACCGCTACCTAAAGCATCATGGCTGGTGCTAAAAAACTTAATTTGCGCACCCGATAATTCCATTCCTTTTTCATCTATTTCTAAAAGATTAGCTTTTTCGGGAACAAGATTATGCTCTATTAAATATTCAAGTGTTTGATGGCTTGCAATCACGGGAATATCAACATTTTTAAGCAATACCGAAAGGCCTTTTGTGTGGTCGGAATGGGTATGGGTTATAAAGATACCCTTCAACTCACCAAAGAGGAAGCCTTTTTCGGCAAACTCCTTTTTTAAGGAAGAAAAGGAAGAGCCGGCATCAACCAAAAAAGAGCCCGAAGAGCCGCTTACATATGTACTGTTAGCGGTTGAACCTGAAAATAACGGACAAATCCTTGCCATAGCCTTTTCTCCTTTCAAAAATACGGACCGTCTAAGACGGCCCGAATTAATTAGTTTGCTTTATTTTTAATGCTGCCAAATTCGGTGTTAACACGTTTAATATCAGCGCCGAGAGCCGACAGTTTTTCAACAATCTTTTCATAACCGCGATCGATATATTCAATATTCTCAATCTCGGTTACTCCATCCGCCATAAGACCTGCAATAATCATTGCGGCACCTGCTCTAAGGTCTACCGCCCTTACAGGAGCAGAATTTAACCTATCGGTGCCTTTAATAACCGCCATCTTGCCATCAACCTGAATTTTAGCGCCCATAAGGGTTAGCTGTTCAACATATCTGAAGCGATTATCCCAAACACCCTCGTTTATGATGCTTGTCCCCTCGGCTATAGTTAATAATGTGGCCATTTGGGGTTGCATATCGGTTGGGAAGCCCGGGTGTGGCATTGTTTTAAGATTGCAGCTCTTTAATTTACCCTTAACATACACCCTTACCTCTTCATCGCCCTGCTCGATTGTAACGCCTGTTTCGGCAAGCTTGGCAATTATAGATTCAAGGTGTTTCGGAATTACATCGGTAATAGTAACATCGCCCTTGGTTGCTGCTGCGGCAACAAGATATGTGCCCGCTTCTATCTGATCGGGAATAACGCTATAGGTAGTTCCCGTAAGGTGTTCAACACCGCGGATTTTAATAACATTTGTGCCGGCGCCCATTATATTTGCGCCCATAGAGTTCAAGAAGTTTGCAAGGTCAACAATATGCGGTTCCCTTGCGGCATTTTCAATAACAGTTGTGCCCCTTGCCTTAACTGCGGCAAGCATTATATTAATGGTGGCGCCAACCGATACAACATCAAGATAAACCGATCCGCCGCCAAGTTTTTGGCAACGCGCCTCTACCATTCCGTTTTCAATAGAAACCTTGGCTCCGAGTGCCTCAAAGCCTTTAATATGCTGGTCTATAGGTCTAACGCCGAAATCACAGCCACCGGGAGGTGCCACGCGGGCCCTCTTCATACGGCCGAGCAATGCGCCGAGAAAATAACTTGAAGCCCTCATATTTTTAGCCATTTCCTTTGTAACCACAAAGGAATTAACACCTGTGGGGTCAATTTCAACCGTTCCGGAATCTATATATTTAACCTTTGCGCCAATACCCGAAAGGCAAGAGCAAATAGCCGCCACATCGGATATTTCGGGAAGGTTTTCAATTATGCATGGGCTATCTGCCAAAAGAACAGCGGGAAGAACTGCAACTGCAGCATTCTTAGCACCGCTTATTCTAACTCTGCCTGAGAGCTTTTTGCCGCCCTTAATAACAAACTTTTCCAAAAAAGGCACTCCTTAAAAATTTTTCTATAATTAGTATTGCCATTTTGCAAATAATATCACTTGTATATTATACCCTTTATTCGCTATATTGTCAATTCAAAATTTAAGGCCCTATATTTTGTGTTATTTTAACGAATTTTCATATAATTGCATTTTTTTAAAATTACCTCTTCTTTTTTTATTAATTTTTTGGTATAATAAATTTAGTTATATGCATTATGAGGTAATGATATGGAAATTATTGTTAAAAACCTTAAAATAAATTATGAGCAAAAGGGCAGCGGCTGTGATGTTTTACTCCTTCACGGTTGGGGTTCGAGCGCAAAGGTTTATGCGCCGCTTATGAATGCGCTGTCTGACATTTGCCGCTTTACCGCACTTGATTTCCCGGGTTGCGGAGAAAGCGAAACCATGCCATCTCCTTGGGAAACTAAGGACTATGCCGATTTGGTTTTGGAATTTATTGAAAAGGTAAATCTTAATAAACCCATAATCATCGGCCATTCACATGGTGGCAGGGTTTGTTTATATCTTGCAGGCAATAAACTCCTCTCTCCTCCTAAAATTGTTTTGCTCGATGCTGCAGGTCTTATTCCTAAGAAAAGCGCCAAACAGATTTTTCGCGCTAAAAGTTTTAAATTTATTAAGGCAGTACTCACGCTACCCTTCATTAAAAACCATAGTGAAAATTTATTGAACAAGGCAAGGGCGCATTACGGCTCGGCTGATTATAATGCAGCTCCACCTGTATTAAGGCAAACACTGGTAAAACTTGTCAACACAGACCTTCGCGATATTTTACCTAACATTTCTTGCCCCACCTTACTTATTTGGGGCGATAAGGATACCGCAACGCCTTTGAGCGATGCTAAAATTATTGAATCCTTAATTAAAGATTCGGGTCTTTGTGTTTTGGAAGGCACGGGGCATTTCTCTTTTTGCGAAAAACCAATTCAGGCCCACGCTATTCTCAGAAGTTTTTTAGGAGGCAAATAGAATGGATAACAACTTAGCATTTATCTTTATATGCATTTGCTGTGTTTTAGCATCGGTTTGCTCTCTTTATAAGCAGTTTCAAATGCTCCAGCAAAATTCATATTATCCGAGCCGCTACCTTAAATGGATTGGAGATTCTTTCTTTGAAAGCATGGTGGCATTGGCTCTATCTTTTTGCGGAATCTGCATTGCATACATTATAAATCCATATATTGCTATGGCGGGCGTTATTTTGTTTGCCGCTTATCAAATTTATGATGCATTCTCCACACATAAGAAGTCTATCAAGAAGCTTGTTTTCACTTCGCGCATTTTAAGGCTCTTCGCCGCGGCGCTTATTATTAATATAATCTTAATCGTTTTAGTTTTATCAAATACTAACCCCGAAAAAGGAATTTTCCTTTGTCTTCTCATATTTTTAACCGTTTTCTCCCCCGCGCTCACTCTATTTTGTTATTTCCTTACAAAGCCGATTGAATTCGCCTTTTCGAAATACTACATTAACGATGCTAAAAAGAAGATTGAAAACGCAAGGAATCTAAAGGTAATTGGTGTAACGGGAAGTTACGGAAAAACCAGCACCAAATTCATTTTATCGAGAATCCTCTCCGAAAAATTTAATGTTCTTGCCACTCCTTTAAGCTATAATACAACAATGGGTGTTGTAAGAACAGTTCGCGAAAAGCTTCGCGGAAACACCGAAATTTTCGTTTGCGAAATGGGCGCTAAAAACATTGGCGATATTAAAGAGATTTGCGATATTGTAAATCCCAATATGGCTGTTATCACATCGGTAGGCGCGCAGCACCTTGAAACCTTTAAAAGTGTTGACAATGTTTTTAAAACCAAATTCGAATTATATGATTCTGTAATAAAAAACAGAGGCGAAGTTTTTGTAAACCTTGATAGCGCAGGCATTGCCGAACGCTTGGGAGAAAGAAATTGCACCACATTCGGCAACAATTCCGCCGAATTTTATGCTAAAGATATTTCCTATTCGCCCGAAGGCGCCACCTTTAGAATTGTTGGCGGTGGTTATGATTTCACCGTTTCCACAAGGCTTCTCGGAAAACACAATGTTATTAATATTGTAGGAGCCGCAGCCGTTGCTTTAAGGCTTGGCATCTCCCCTGAGGATATTCAATACGCTGTATCACGTTTAGAGCCTACCGAACACCGCTTAGAGCTTAAAAGCTATATGAATGGTTCGGTTTGCCTTGATGATGCCTATAATGCCAACCCTGAGGGTTGCATTGAAGCACTTCAGGTTTTAGCATCCTTTAAAAACATGAAAAAGGTTATCGTAACGCCGGGTCTTGTTGAGCTTGGCGAAGAAGAATATAACTTCAATTATAAATTAGGCCTTGCCGCCGCGCAGATTTCGGATATAATAATTCTTGTTGGCAAAAAAAGAGCCGTGCCTCTAAACGACGCTATAGCCACAACCAACTTTAATAAGGATAACCTCTTTATTGTTTCTTCCTTTAAAGAGGCTATGGAGGTATATTCCCGCTTTGCTGATGAAAATACCGCCGTTTTACTTGAAAACGATTTACCCGATAACTATTTAAACTAACGGAGATGACTTTATGAAAACAAATTTAGCAGTAATTTTCGGTTGCCGCACGGTTGAACACGAGGTATCTATTATCTCGGCTGTTCAGGCAATGCATTCTCTCGATAAGGAAAAATATAATATTATTCCTTTATATGTAACCAAATCGGGTGAAACCTATACAGGCGACAGCATGATGAAGATTGATGAATTCAAAAACACGGCTGCTCTTCTTAAAAAATCAAGCCCCGTAAGTTTAATAAAATCAGGGGAACAGGTTTTTGTTCATTTTCTTGATAATAAACTTTTTAAAAAAAAGGAAGATATAGCGCTTGATGTAGCCTTACCCATTGTTCACGGAACAAACTCTGAGGATGGCACCATTTCGGGCCTTCTTGAATTTTTAGGACTCCCTTATGTTGGTTGCAATATTCTATCGGCCGCAGTGGGTATGGATAAGGCAATTTTCAAGGATGTTTTAATGGCAGCTAAACTTCCCGTTTTGCCCTGCATTAAATTTTCCGCCAGAGAATTTAACGCTAAATCGGATGAGATTTTAGCAAAAATCGAAGCCTTTTGCGGTCTTCCGGCTATTGTAAAGCCTGTAAATTTAGGCTCAAGCATCGGCATTTCAAAAGCAGACACTTTAGATGAACTTAAATCCGCCATTAAATTAGCCGTTTCTTTTTCTGATAAGGTGCTTGTTGAAAAGGCAGTTGAAAATCTCCGCGAAATCAATTGCTCGGTTTTAGGCGACTCTGATGAGGCTATTGCCTCGGTTTGTGAAGAGCCCTTTATGCACGATAAAATTTTATCCTATAACGATAAATATATGGGTAATTCTGGCTCAAAGGGTATGGCTTCTCTCGGAAGAAAGCTGCCCGCCGATATAAGCGATGAATTATCAGAAAAAATTAAAGAAATCTCTATAAATGTATTTAAATGCATTGATGCTTCGGGTGTTGTTAGAATTGACTATTTGCTAAACGATAAAACGGGCGAAGTTTATGTTAATGAAATTAACACCATCCCCGGCTCTCTTGCATTCTATCTTTGGGAGGCTTCGGGCATTAAATATCCCGAACTTTTAGACCGCCTTATCTCCCTTGCATTTAAAAGGCAGAGAAACCGCGATAATTTAACTTTTACGGTTAAAACAAATATACTTTCAGGCGTAAGCTTTGGAAGCAAAGGAAGTAAAGGAAGCAAGTTTTAATGTTTAATTTATTAATTAGACTTTTTGTTAAAAACAGTGAAAATGTAAATAATGAAAAGGTAAGAGAGGATTATGGAACTCTGGCTTCCCTCACAGGAATTATAAGCAATATTCTTTTATCGGTAATAAAAATTACGGCAGGTGTTCTATCAGGCAGTATTTCAATTATGGCAGATGGTATAAACAACCTTACCGATATGGGCTCTTCGGTTATCACAATGATAGGCTTTAAGGTTTCAAGCAAGCCTGCCGATGAAGACCACCCTTACGGTCACGGAAGAATGGAATACATATCCGCCTTTATAATTTCCGCCCTCATTTTGCTTGTTGGATTTGAACTTTTAAAGGATTCCGGTTCCTCCCTCTTATCAGGCGAAAAGCAACCCGTTTATTCTATTATTTCAATTGTAATTTTAGCGGTTTCTATTTTATTTAAGTTTTGGTTATTCCTATTTAATAAAAAAATTGCCAAAAGAATAAATGCCGCCTCCCTTTTTGCCACCGCGCAGGACTGCCTTAACGATTCAATAACAACCTCGGCTATTTTAGTTTCGGTTGTTATTTCAAAACTATTAACCCTACCCTTCAATCTTGATGCGGTTATGGGTATAGCAGTATCGCTCTTCATTCTCTATTCGGGAATTATGCTGGCCAAAGACACAATGAATGTTATCCTTGGCGGACCTCCCGAAAAAGAATTAATTGATAATATTGTTGATACAATTTTATCATTCGAAGGCTTTATTGGAGTTCATGATTTAATCGTTCATAACTATGGCCCCGGAAGAGAGTTTGCTTCTGTTCATGTTGAGGTACCGCACGATATAGATATTGTTAAATGCCATGAAAGAATTGACACCTGCGAAAAGGTGGTTAAAGAAAAGCTTGGCATTGAGCTTGTGATTCATATGGACCCCGTTGAAACCAATAATGAGGAAATTAACCTTGCTAAAAGAGCAATCGCCGAGAAATTGACCGAAATTAACCCCGCTTTAACCCTGCACGATTTCCGCATGACCCCAAAGAGCGATAACCGAACAAACTTTATTTTCGATGTTGTTATTCCTTCTTCGGTAAAGCTTAGCGAAAAAGAACTTCGCGAAAGAATTGATAAAGAGGTTAAAGAAATAAATCCTACATATTATACCGTTATCACATTTGATAAAGATTTTACAGGAAGATAAATAAACCCGCCATCTTAAAAACTTAAGATGGCGGGTTTTTCTTGTTCTAAATTACCAAATAAAGAGTAAGTGAAAATTGGTGTTTATGGATATAGGTATTTAGAACATAATAAATATTATTTCAAGCCCATAATAAGCTCAAGCACATAGCACTCAAGTGCTTCATAATTTCTCTCTTTTATACACTTTTCAGCATACTCATAATCATATCTGTTAACCTTTTCTTCCATAGCCTTTGCAATCTTAAGGCTGGTTTCGATATGATTATAGCTGTCCTCTGATTTTTGGGTTCTCATAGCCTTAACATCTAAGCCGATATATTCGCCATTTGCGCCAAAGTTATTTTCTTTAAGAACCTTAATCTGATTAAATGCGCTGCGGAGATTTTCTGCGCCGAAAAAACTCTTGCCACCACATTGGAACTTCGCGGTAAAACCTACCTTTTGATATCCTTATTGCTTGATGGCCTTACTGCAAACGAAAATGTTACCAAAAGCCAACAGCAACGCCTATTTGTCGTTTCAAAAATTCAAAAAGCGCTGGATTATGTTGCTATGCACTATGGAGAAAATATAACATTAGAGCATGTTGCAGCCGTTTCGGGATATGAAAAAAGTTCTTTTTGCCGCAGCTTTAAAAACGCCACAAATGATACCTTCCATAATTATCTAAATTCATATAGGGTTAAAAAAGCAAAAATCCTGCTCACCGAAACCGATGAAAGCATTTAGGCAATTTCATTCAGGGTTGGCTTTACCCAACATAAAAACTTTTGCAGAATTTTCAAGGAAATTGATGGCCTTTCCCCATCAGAATACAGAAAAAATACCGCTAGAGACTAAGTCTCTTGCGGTATTTTCTATTAATAGTTATTTAATAAAAAATTATAGTTATTTCTTGCCGATTCGGCATTGCTTACAGGAGCCCTATCCAACTCTTCACAAAGAGGACCATCATAGTTAACTCCCTTTAAGATATCAAACACGCTCTTAAAATCAACAACACCTGTACCAAGTTCGCAGAAGTTTGAATAAACCTCCATACCTGCGCTGGAAATTCCCTCGGATTCAAGCTTCACATCCTTTATATCCTTAAAGTGAGTGAAGTTCACGCGCTCAGCATACTCCCTAATAACTGCAACGGGGTCGCAACCACCAACGGTGAGGTGGGCGGTATCGGGAGCGAACTGAATTATCTTGGAATCAAGATTTCTTAAGATATTATCAATCTCATTTTTATACATAACCCATGTGTTATAATGCGGATGAATGTTAGACATAATATCAAACTCGCGGGTTTTCTCGGCAAACTTTCTTATAGTGTTTAATTCATAATCAAGCGCCGCTTCATCCATTACTTCAGGTCTGCCGCCTGTTGCTTGAAGGCAAATTCTTTTAACGCCAAGCTCAGCGATAAATTCAAGTTCCTTATCAATATTTCCAAAAAGTTCATCTTCCTTGCCCTTCTGCGGAGCATGAAAATAAAAACTTACAGGCTTTAAATCATATCTGTTAAGCACCTCTTTATAGGCCTTTAAATCTAAATCAAAAGCATAGATTGCGGCTTTAACGCTCTCAAAGCTCTTGTATCCTATTTCTGTAACTTCCTTTGCGGCAAGTTCCATCTGCTCTCTTGTTCCCGTTCCCCAAGGCCATATGGCAGCGGTGATTCTTGATGTATCCATAACAATTACCTCCTTAATTTCTACCTCTATTATAAATTATCTTTAAACCATTAACAATGGCATTTAGTGTTCTCTATTTCTCAAAAATTTGCATAAATGATAAAACAAGGCACGCTTTAAAGCGTGCCTAAATAATTTCTATAGCATTACTGCATTTTTAAAAATAGATAAATCTATTTCGTTTGATTCTAAATCAGGTAGAGTGAATTCTCTTCCAACCATTGAATATTTAGCGCCCGCCAAATGATTATAGCGCATGATTTCTACCCTATCTTCCCCAACTATTTTTGAAATTGCAGTTAAATTTTCTTTGGTATCTGTAATTCCGGGTATAAGCGGAATTCTTACAACATGAGGAATTCCCGATTCCACAAGGGTTTTATAATTTTCAATTATTTTTTCATTGCCGACGCCTGTATATTTCTTATGCTCCTCGCTATCGGCAAGTTTTATATCAAAAAGAACATAATCCATTACCGATATAACCTTTTTAAAAAGATCATTTTCACAGTAACCGCTCGTTTGCAAAGCCTTATGAAGATTCGGCAAAAGCTTTGCGGTTTCATAAACAAACTCGCCTTGAAGCAGTGGTTCTCCGCCCGAGAATGTAACGCCACCACCAACCGAATTCAAAAAGTTTTCATAGCTTTTTAATTTTTCGGCTAAGACCTTTGGAGTATATTCTATACCCGATAGGGTTACAAGTCCTTTTGGGCAAGCATGTAAGCAGCGCCCAAACGGCTGACATTCAGGATGTTTGCATGGCTTTTGACACATTCCGCATTTTAAACAACCTGTATGCTTTATCATAAGTTCAGGGTTTGCACTTAATCCCTCAGGATTATGACACCAAATGCAACGAAGCGGACAACCCTTTAGAAAAACGGTTACACGACTGCCTGGGCCGTCGTGTACCGTCATTTCTTTGATATCAAATACTGTTCCTATCATACGGTGTATTCCTGGCGCATCATAACGTGATCTTGATATTCCTTATCAAGCTCAACGAAGTATGCACTCCAACCCCAAATACGAACAACAAGCTGAGCATGATTTTCAGGATGAAGCTGAGCATCACGCATTGCCTCGGCATTAACAGCGTTAAGCTGTAATTGATGTCCGCCCAAATCAAAATACTGCTTAACAAGGCGAGCAACCTTACCGATGCTATCGGCATCATTAAACATTCCGCCATGGAATTCGAGTGTTAACGGGCCGCCATTAATTGCCTTGCTGAAATCGGGCTTTGCAAAGGATGAAATAACCGAAATGGGTCCCGGAATCTTTGCATAGATGCTGCAAGAGAAGTTGGTGCCAAAAGGCTCGCCCTTCATTCTGCCATCGGGCGAAGCGCCGATTTCGGCAGCATGCCATAAATAATACATTGCCGAGCCTGTGCCCGCTCTCCAAATACCGCCTCTGCAATTTTTCTTGCCATCAAGAGCAGACGAGAAGGTTTCGATTAAGCGGCTTGCAAGAGCATCCACCTCATCATTGTTTTGGCCAAATTTTGGTGTTTCATAGCGAAGAAGAGAAAGCATTTCACTATTATTTTCGAAGTTTTCATCAACCGCTTTGATATATTCTTCAGCAGTAAACCTCTTTTCATCGAAAACATATTTCTTTATTGCCATTAAAGAGTCTGCCGCGGTGGCAATACCTGTTCCGTGAACACCAAAGTTGTTATACTTTCCGCCATCGGCAATATCGGGAAGATTCATCATAACCTTCATAAAGGGAGACGGAACAAACCATAAATCCTTAACCGAAGCGGTTATCTTTTCACACTCTGAGAAAATCTCTTTTTGAACCTCAGCAAAATAATCCTCAAAGGTTTCTGCATTCTTAAGGCATTTATGGAAGGTTTCATCTATTACCTTCGGATAGGAAAGAGCCGCAATATTAGCAACATCGGCGCCAACTGCAGGAATAATAAACTCCCAACAAGCCGCCGTTACATAGTTCACTGCATCATTATGGTCATAGCCGAGCTCCTCAAGGGCGGGGATAACAATATCATCATTATTATACTGCGGGAAACCAAGACCGGCTTTGGTAAGCTCGGTTCCAAGCTCATATATTTCAATAGGTGTTTTAGAGTTTACGCGAAGATTAATCTTCGGGTCGATAAGCTTTAAATTATTGCTTGCCTTTAAGCAAAGCTTTGAGAAATCGTTAAATACTTCGTTACCGTTTTCATCAAGACCGCCTAAAGCCATACTCTGACCGTTATCACCCTGCTGAACGCCAACATAGGTATCGCTATCCTTATTAAAAGAAAGGAAAAAGTCCTCAACAAGTTCTAAAGCGGAGTCAAAAGTGTAAACGCCGGCATCCATATCCTTTTTAAAATACGGATACATATATTTATCAAGTCTGCCAACTGTGTTATGATAGTTGCCCTCAAGCCATAAAGCATAATGCACAATGCGGAAGAATTGCATTGCTTCGCGAAGATTTGTTGCGGGATATCTCGGCACTACCTCGAGCACTTTAGCAATATCATCTCTGCCCTGCTTTTTAGCCTCGGCTTTATAGCGGTCGGCAAGATCGAGAATAGCATCAATGCTGCGGCGAGAATATTCATCCGCAGTTTCTCTGACCTTTAAAAGACCAAGCGAAATAATGCGCTCATAATCGGGAGAAAGGTTTGACATATATCCTAGCTCGTGGATATAATGCTTTCCTTTGATTTCCTCCCATTCCTTTTCGGTAAAGCAATCGGGAATGTTCGCAACGGTTCTTATAAAGCAAATCTTTTCATCCGGTAAAATAACGGGGGTTTCTTCCTTTATAAGTCTTTCAAAGCGGTCGGTCATTCTTTCAATTGGAGAAAGGCCCTTAGCCGCATATTCCTCACCTAAATTCCAATCAACTGTGTGGCGGAATTTATGGTGCTGTTTTGAGATTATGTAGTGTAAAAGTTTATTCATAATATTGCCTCCTTTTCCACTTTAATTATATTAAAAAGTGAATTTTTTGTCAATAAAAACAATTATTATTTAATGTGTTTAACCGCCTCAAAGGCAAGTTTTTGATAACCCGTATCGGTAAATAAAGTTCCATCTTCGGTGTGGTCAAGGTTTATTTTTTGAGAAAGCGCGCCCAAATCGACGAAATTACCGCCAAACTCATTTGCCGCAAGCAAAATTGCTTTATTAAATCCGAAAATCTTAATGTTTCTTCCCTTGCCCGCTTTAAGCGGATTTGAAAGGGTGATTCCCGCTAAAACAAGCCTTGCATTCGGCTGTAGTTCCTTAATTGTTTTTACAGCTTCTCTTAGTGCTTTGCTAAAGTCTTCAGGCGTTTCTTCGAGCGATACCGAAGGAGTAAAACAAATTGCGCTATATTCCTTTCTTGAAGCAGAAAGCGCAAATCGGAGTCTTTCCATATATAGTTCATCGGTAATAGAAATAGAACCTGTTTGGCGATGAAGTATCCATTCTTCGCCCAAAAAGCTTTCATAATAAAAGCTCATTCCTTCACTTATAGCATCGCCCAAAAGGAGCATATATTTTTTTGAATTATTATATAATCCGGGTAGCCAGGTTCTCGACCACATTCTTTCGCCCTTTTTATCGCTCGGTAAATGCTCTATTACTTTTTGGGTGGAAACATAATCTTTAAATTTACTTCTTCCTGAATCTACTGCCATCTAAACCACCTACCTTAAAAACTTTGCAATCTGAAAAGCTAGTTTTTTCGAGCCTGCATCGGTGTAATGAACGCCGTCAGGCACATGGTCGTCCCTAATTTTAATTGAATATTCCGCCCAATCATTAAGCGGGAAATCAAATTCTGAGCAAAGTTTTCTAACTATATTATCCCTGGAATCGGTAAACTTGTGCCAACTTTGTCTTTTCAATTTAAAGGAACCATCAGGCTCGGTTTTATAAGTAGTAACGCAGGTGGCTAAAACTATTTTTGCATTTGGGTGAAGTTCCTTTATTAAAGCTAACGCCTCTTTATAAGATTCTTCATATTCGCAATCTGTTTCAAGCCCGTGCCCCCCATTATTAAAGTGTATAACATCATAAGGCTTACCGGACTGCAAAAGTACATTTTTAAAGGTTGGCAAAAAATCTTTATCGTTAATAGGTAGCGAGGTTGTAAAAGAATCTACAACCCAAAAAGGAGAAACAACGCTATCAATAACTGAATAAATCCCTGCAGTTATGCTATCCCCCACAATAAGAAGCCTTTTCTTTTTATTTTCATAAATTCCATTAATATTAACGAAATCCCAAATTACCTCCTCGGTTGGATATTCTTTTTTTGCCGCCACTAAAACCTGGGTTTCTTCAAATGCTTTATGTTCCATTACCATACCCCTATTTAAGATTTTCTACCCAAACTATCTCATTGGTTTCGAGAGTTTTCTTAACATCTATCACGCGCTGATTTGAAGAGCCTCTGAATTTAAGGGAAATATCCTTTAATTCCTCAACAAATCTACCGTCAACCAAAATATCTATAAAAGACAGCATTTCCTTTGTAAATTCGGTATTAGCGCGGCTATCTCCCAAAATTTCTTCATCAAGCAGAAAGCCTGTATAACACCATATATCTTTATTTGGAAATTCCTTTTTTATTCTCTTTAAAAACGGCAACAATTCCTTTTGATTTTCAGGCTCAAACGGTTCTCCGCCAAGCAAAGAAAAGCCATTAACATAATCAGGCTTTAAAGCCTCTATTATCTCTTCTTCGGTATCCTTAGTGAAAGGTTTTCCGAAAGAAAAACTCCAAGTATCGCTATTGAAACAGTTTTTGCAGCAATGTCTGCACCCCGAAACAAATAATGAAACTCTAACGCCGAGGCCGTTTGCAATATCATTTTTCTTTATCTCGCCATAATTCATAAATAAATCTCCCTTATTTTTTAGGGTCAAAAACTCCGAGTTGTGCACTCGGAGTTTTTTGAATTTTTATAAATGCAATACTCTTTCTTTAATTTCCTGAGTTCTGCCTTGATTCCAATACTGAGTACCGATATATCCACAGGTGCGGCGAGCAACATTCATCTTAGCTTGGTCGGTGTTGCCACACTTAGGACAACGCCAGATAAGCTTTCCATGCTCATCCTTAATAACCTCAATTTCGCCATCAAAGCCGCATTCCTGGCAATAGTCGCTCTTGGTGTTTAACTCGGCATACATAATATTCTCATAAATATACTGCATTACCGAAAGAACTGCGGGGATATTATCCTGCATATTGGGAACCTCTACATAGGAAATAGCTCCACCCGGGGATAAATCCTGGAATTTCGCCTCAAGCGCCAACTTATCGAACGCATCGATAGGCTCGGTTACATGGACATGATAACTATTGGTGATATAGTTTTTATCGGTAACACCCGGAACTATACCAAAGCGTGCCTGTAAGCATTTTGAGAACTTATAGGTAGTGCTCTCAAGCGGAGTGCCATAAAGTGAATAGTCAATATTCTCTGCAGCCTTCCACTTAGCAGTATACTCATTAAGTTTCTTCATAATCTGAAGGCCTAACTCTTCTCCCTCGGGCTCGGTTAACTTCTTGCCATTAAGAGAGTATACGCACTCCCAAAGACCTGCAAAACCGAGAGAAATGGTTGAATAACCGCCATGGAGAAGGCTATCAATGGTTTCTCCCTTTTTAAGACGTGCCAAAGCACCATACTGCCAAAGAATAGGCGCAGCATCGGATAAAGTGCCTGTTAGTCTCTCGTGGCGGCACTGTAAAGCTCTATGGCAAAGCTCCATTCTTTCATCAAATATCTGCCAGAATTTATCCATATCGCCACCGGCAGAAAGGCCTATATCAACAAGGTTTACGGTTACAACGCCCTGATTAAAGCGGCCATAATACTTTGGCTTTCCATCCTTATCAACAAAGGGGGTTAAGAAACTGCGGCAACCCATACAGGTATAGCAGTTACCATTACCGTTTTTATCAACCTTATTTTTAAGCATAATCTTTTCGGAAATGTAATCAGGCACCATTCTCTTAGCGGTACATTTAGCAGCAAGTTTTGTTAGATACCAGAATCTTGTTCCCTCTTTGATATTATCTTCTTCAAGAACATAAATAAGCTTCGGGAAAGCGGGTGTTATCCAAACGCCCTCTTCATTCTTAACGCCCTGAATACGCTGATTGAGGGTTTCCTCGATAATAAGCGCAAGATCTTCCTTCTCCTGCTCATTTTTGGCCTCGTTAAGATACATAAACACGGTTACAAATGGGGCTTGACCATTAGTTGTGAGCAAGGTTACAACCTGATACTGAATGGTCTGAACACCCTTGCGAATTTCATCACGAAGTCTCTTTTCAACCGTTTTATTAAGCTTATCTTCAGAAATTTCAATATCAATATCCGCAAACTCTTCGGCAACCTGCCTTCTTAACTTTTCGCGGCTTATCTGAACAAAGGGAGCTAGGTGGGTAAGAGAAATACTCTGACCGCCATACTGATTAGAAGCTACCTGAGCAATAATTTGTGTAGCAATATTACAAGCGGTTGAAAAACTATGCGGTTTTTCAATAAATGTTCCGCTGATAACTGTACCATTCTGAAGCATATCCTCAAGGTTTACTAAGTCGCAGTTATGCATATGCTGAGCGAAATAGTCGGCATCATGGAAATGAATTAAACCCTGCTCATGAGCCTCAACAATATCATTAGGCAAAAGAATTCTCTTGGTTATATCCTTACTAACCTCACCAGCCATATAATCACGCTGAACGCTGTTCACTGTTGGGTTTTTATTGGAATTTTCCTGCTTAACCTCTTCGTTATTGCACTCGATAAGCGATAAAATCTGCTCATCGGTTGTGTTTGATTTACGAATAAGAGCGCGGTTGTAACGATATTTAATATATCTTCTTGCAACCTTGAATGCCTGCTTTTGCATAATTCCGTTTTCAACTAAGTCCTGAATTTCTTCAACGCTTAGCGCTCTATCAACTGCGCCACAGGTGTTTTTTACGCTTTGAGCAATATCGTTTATCTGCTCAGGGGTCATTCTCTCGGCTTCACTAACGCTTTCGTTTGCCTTAGTAATAGCAACGATAATCTTATTAATATCAAAAGTTTCTTCCGAGCCGCTTCTCTTAATAATCTGCATACATTTATCTCCCCATTCACTATATATTGTGTTTTTCGATTATCAAATGGCATTGTTTACGCCATATTTTGAGCGAGTAAGTATATTATAACACACTTTTTTAATATTTCAAGAGGCAAAACCACAATATTTGCTATTTTTTATTGGAAATTTTAAAATTTGTATACTATATATATGTATTGCACGGAAAATTCATCCAATTTACCAAATAAAAAAATAGCATCTCTGCATTTAGAGATACTATTCTTCCAAAACTCCAACAACTATTAATCTGTTTTCCCCCGAACACGTAGAAAGGGTTATAAGTTTTTGGGGATATTCGGGAGTGATTCCCGTTTCATATAAATCCCTGGATTTCAAATTTTTAATAAAGGTATTATATTCATTTTCATCCTTGGCGTTAATAAATGAATACCATTTATGATTAGACACAACCTTTGCCACCGCAAAGATTTTATACTTTTCTACACCATCCATCGTTTCATACTCGATATACGGATGATTATTATAATAACTTTTTGTGAGATATCTTTTCATTTGATGGAACATAGTTCCGTTTTTCATATTGTGCCCATAAAGGATTTTATTGGTAACATCTCCCTCGCATCTGTAATCAAGGAAAGGCGTTCCCGCTTTACTCTTTTTGCCATTAAAACTTAAATGGAGATATTTTTCCGGCACCGATTTTGTATACATAACAGGGTAATTTACTATTGTTCCCTCAACATAAATCCAGCCAATACAATCCTTATTCTTATTTATAGCCGCCGCAAGATTGCGCTTTTGCGTTTTATTAGAGGATTCTTGCTTTTCTTCACCTTGCTCCTCTTTTGGAGTTTCAAGCTCGGTTTCAACAAGCTCGGTTAATTCTTCAAACTCATTTTGCTCGTTTTTACCTATAATAATTCCTCTAACCAACATAAAAGCCGAAAATGCAAGGATTAGTGATAAAAAAACTATGGCTATATTAAAAACAACATTCCTTTTTTTCATACTACTCTCTTCTCAGCGGTCTGCCTAAAAGATTATCTATGGCATCCGAAGCCGGTATATTTTTATAAAGTATCTCATAGCATTGCTCGATTATCGGCAATTCTATTTTATATTCGCCGGCTAAATTATGGGCATGAAGGGTTGCATAATAGCCCTCAACCGTTCCAACCATTTTGAGCGCCTCTTCAACCGAAACGCCGCTTCCAACAAGTCTACCAAAGCGGTTATTTCTGCTATGCTCCGAAAGGCAGGTAACGATAAGGTCGCCGATTCCCGAAAGACCTAAAAATGTATGCTCTTTAGCTCCAAGCTCGGCTCCAAGCCTTGTCATTTCGCTGAGTCCCCTTGTTATTAAAGCGGCTCTTGTGTTATCGCCAAGACCTAAACCTGCGCAGATTCCCGAGCAAACCGCCACAACATTTTTAAGGGCTCCACCTATTTCAACACCCGTAACATCATTATTGGTGTAAATTCTGAAATTTTCATTTGAAAGAAGATTTTGAACGATTAATGCTTTATCCAAATCATCCGATGCCGCAACAACCGTTGTTGGTTGATTGCGGGCAACCTCTTCGGCATGGGAGGGACCCGATAAAACAACCAAATCACAGTTTGGCATAACGCCTTTAATAACATCGCTTAAAAGTCTTCCATCTTCCTTTTCAAAACCCTTTGCAACATTAACTATAATACCTGTGTTTTCAACTTCTTTTAACCTTTCGGTTGCAGATTTCACAGCTACCGAAGGCACCGCAATAATTGTTATATCGCTGCCGTTTACAATATTTATATCGGTTGTAACACCAATTTTTTCATCAAGATAAACGCCTTTCAGGAGTTTTTCATTAGTACGCGTTGCTTTAAGGGCCTCAACCTCTTCTAAAAAGGGAGACCAAATATTCACAATATGGTTTTTATTGTTTGCAACCATAGCCAGAGCCATACCCCAGCCGCCTGCACCTAAGACCGTAACCTTAGCCATTAATTTTTCTCCTTTTTCATTTTAAACTTCTTTTCGGTTCCGTTTAAAATTCTCTTAATATTTTCTAAATGCCTTAAAATAACAAGCAAACCGCAAATAGCAGTTATTATAGATATCATCATTGGATTAGCATTTGCCGAATACCATCCGCTAAAAGACAAAACGCAGGTTACGCCAACCACTATAAATGTTGCTATCAAGGAAGAAAGCGATACGATTTTAGAAATTATAACACCTAACGTGAATCCTAAAAGACCAATCACTATTGCTATTGGGCAACAAACTGCAAATATACCAACACTTGTTGCCACCGCCTTACCTCCGCGGAAGCCGAAGAAGATAGGGAAGCAATGCCCAAGCATACAAGCAAGTCCGCAAAGGAACATTCCATATTCCTTTGTTAATAACAAATATTCAAAGATAAGTAAGCCGAGCAAAGCGGCAACTGCTCCCTTTAAAATATCGCAAGCAAAGGTTATAATTCCCGCTTTTTTGCCTGCAACGCGCAAAACATTGGTGGTTCCCGCGTTACCCGAGCCGAAATCTCTTACATCTACATTATTATATTTCTTTGT
The DNA here is from genome assembly GCA_045656145.1 of Acutalibacteraceae bacterium. Taxonomy (GTDB): domain Bacteria; phylum Bacillota; class Clostridia; order Oscillospirales; family Acutalibacteraceae; genus SIG565. The sequence goes on along the minus strand of JAZOQP010000001.1, from coordinate 34,327 downwards.
GAAAATTACTGCAAAGTTAATGCTACCTATTAAATAGGCGGCAATAACCGTTAGGGTGGCATAGAAAAAATTCATTATTTATCTCCTCGTTCGCGGATAACAAATCTAACAGGTGTTCCCTCAAGACCGAAGGTTGAGCGTATTTGATTTTCTAAATAGCGCTGATATGAGAAATGGAACAACTCTGCCTTGTTGCAGAAGCAAACAAAAGTTGGCGGCTTGGTTGAAGCCTGAGTGATATAAAATATCTTGAGCCTTTTGCCCTTATCCGAGGGCGGTTGAACTCTGGCTGTTGCATCTGCTAAAACATCGTTAAGCATACCTGTTGAAATACGCATTGTGTTTTGGGTATGAACATACTTAATTAAATCAAAAAGACGGTCAATTCTCTGCCCTGTCTTTGCCGAAATAAAGATAATCGGCGCATAGGTCATAAAGGAAAAGTCCTTCATAAGCTTCTTGCGGTATGCATCCATAGTATAGGAATCTTTATTAACAATATCCCACTTATTAACGGCAATTATACATGCCTTACCCTGCTCAAGAGCTAGTCCTGCAACCTTGGAATCCTGCTCGGTAAAGCCATCCTCACCGTCTATCATTATAACACAAACATCGCTTCTTTCAATTGCCATCTTGGCTCTTAAAACGCTATACTTTTCAATAGTGTCTTCAACACGGGACTTTCTTCTAAGGCCTGCTGTGTCGATAAAGTTAAACCTGCCGTAGTTATTCTCTATTTCGGTATCGATAGCATCACGGGTTGTTCCCGCTACATCCGATACAATAGAGCGCTCTTCTCCCGAAATATAGTTTATAAGCGAAGATTTGCCTGCATTTGGTTTGCCAATAACGGCAACATTGATAACCTCACTATCGAGTTCATCTTCCTTTGGAAATTCTATATGCTCAAAGGCAGCGTCCAAAAGGTCGCCTGTGCCGTGGCCATGCACCGAAGAAACGGGAATGGGCTCCCCGAGACCCAAATTATAAAACTCATAAAATTCAAGCGGAACTTCGCCTATTTTATCACACTTATTAACGCATAAAACAATCGGCTTGCCACTTTTTTGAAGCATTGAAGCAACATCCATATCGGCGGCAGTAACACCCGATTTTAAATCGGTAACAAATATAATAACATTTGCCATTTCAATTGCAAGTTCGGCTTGATTTCTCATGCTTTTAAGTATGAAATCATCGGTTTTAGGCTCAATACCTCCGGTATCGATTACCATAAACTTTTTGCCTGCCCATTCGGCATCGCCATAGATTCTATCTCTGGTAACACCCGGAGTGTCATCAACAATTGAAAGGCGCTTGCCGATAAGCTTATTAAAAAGGGTTGATTTTCCAACATTTGGTCTTCCAACAACCGCTATAATAGGTTTTGCCATTTATCTTCCCTCTCTTCCTAAAACTGCATCTAATAATTCCTGCCCGTTTATATTAATTATACTTACCTTAACATTTAGTTCTCTTTCTAGTTCTTCTACCGTTATATCATCTAAAAACTTCACATTTTCACTCTCAAGCATAGAGGATGGTATTAATAACCTTTGGCCTAAATCCTTGCCCTTTAATTCTCTTATAAGGTCGGATCCTGTGAGAAGTCCTGCAACGGTTATTTTGCCGCCGAAAAATTCATTTTTCGCTTCGTATACATTGCAAGATATATCGAATTTTTCGCCAATTTTTTCTATAAGTGATTTGATTAGTGGATATGCCGCTTCGCCCGTTACGGTAGAGCAGGGCAAGGCTTCTCCCTCAAATTCGGTATATTCTAGCGCCTCTTCCACCTCTTCCTTTAATAGCGCGCACATACCAACGCCGTTTTCAAGCTGAAGAAAATCTTCATAAAATTCGGCATTTGGGAAGGGCAGATTGCTGAGAATATAAAACTCATCCGAAGCAAAAACTCGGCGGGAGCCATATTCCTTTAGAGAACTTGCGGCATATTTTTCAATTATATCCAAGGTTTCCTTGGCGGTTTTCTCATTAAATGGGGTAATTTTCTCAAGACCCTCACGGTATCTCGTTAACCCAACAGGCACCGCCGCTACCGATTTCACATTCTCATATTTCATTAAATCGGAAAGCGAACGCTCGAGTTCTTTGCCATCATTCACGCTAGGCACTAAAACAAGTTGACAATTTATCTCAATGCCCGCATTATTAAATCTTTCAATAATGCCGAGCGCCTTGCCTGCATTTTTATTCTTCATCATTTGAACGCGAAGCTCGGGATTAGTTGTGTGAACCGAAATGTTAATTGGGCTTATATGCATTTTTATAATGCGCTCGATTTCGTGCTCTGTGATATTGGTAAGGGTTATATAGTTGCCGAAAAGGAAGGAAAGGCGTGAATCGTCATCCTTAAAATAAAGGCTCTTTCTCATTCCCCTTGGCATTTGGTCAATAAAACAAAATATGCACTTATTTTTGCAAGAGCGCTGTTTATCCATCAAATAGGTATCAAACAAAAGACCTATTTCTTCAAATTCTTTTTTCCTGATAGTCTTTTTAAACTCCTTACCGTTTCGGCAAAGGGAAAGAATTAACTTTGAATCATTTTCAAAAAAGCGGTAATCAAGAACATCCATTATCTCGTTGCCATTAATGCTAAGAAGTAAATCTTCGGCCTTTATACCCTTTTTAAAGGCTATTGAGCCCTTTTTAACTCCGCCGATAATAACCGACATCCCTTTTCCCCTCTCTTTCGATAAATTTCTCTCTAAAACAAAATAGAGGAGGATATCCTTCCCCCTCTACCCTAAAAGCCTGTTTTTTAATTAGTCCTCAACCTTAACTACTTCACGGTCGCCATAGTAGCCGCAAGCAGCGCAGAGTCTATGAGGTCTTTTATACTCGCCGCAACGTGAGCATTTAACAAGTGTGGGAGCGGTGAGCTTCCATAAATTGTTTCTTCTTTTATCTCTTCTTGCTTTTGAAGTTCTTCTCTTCGGTACTGCCATTTTAAAACACTCCTTAAAAGTTATAATTAATCTAAAAGTTCTGCAAGTGCCGCAAGGCGCGGGTCTATCTGCTTTTTGTTGCAAGAGCAAGTTGTTTCATTAAGATTTGCTCCGCAAACCGAGCATAGTCCCTTACAATCAGGGTTGCATAAATGCTTCATCGGGATTTGAAGCATAACATCGGTTCGGCAAAGTTCTGCCAAGTTTAACTCATTCTCTGCTATAAGCAGGATATTATCGTTATCCTCATTTTCAAGTTCGGTAGCGAGGATATACTCCTTATCCACCCTGATACTCTCGCTGCAATTGGTAGCACAGCGGTCGCAAGGGGCTTGATAGCAGGCCGAAACAGACGTTTTAAGCGTTACCACACCGGCACTGTTTTTGAGCAAAGCTTCAACATTTACGGGTTCTAAGAAAGGATGAACACCATAAAACTCTTCTTCGCTCATATCAATACTAAATTGGAACGATTCCTTATATTTTTCCTCGGCAAAAGCCTTCTTTAAATCTAAAATCACGGAATCCCCCCAATTTTCACGATATATATTATATATGTAGGCTCCCCTTTTGTCAAGAGTTTTTATTTTATAAAAAACAAGAGCAACCGAGTAGTTCGGTTGCCCCTTAAAGTTTTAATTATAATTCTTCAGCAATTTCGAAGATTTTTGCAGGAAGTTCTTCCTTGTCAGCCGAAATTGTGAAGCAGAAGTTAACATGGCTATCCTCTGCTAAAGCCGAAACTCTATCAAGGAATTCTGCGAGCTCGTTATAGTCTCTTGAGCCAATGCGGAGTGTTGCATCACCGAAGATATCGGTTACATCATGATTGCCTGCGTTAATACCTGCGAGCAAACCATAATATTCTCCATAACCCTTAATGCCAAAGTCTTCACTATTGATAAGTCTTGCTTTATGCTTTACGCTAAAGCGAAGATTTTCTCCCTGCTCAACACATACAACGTTGCCTTTACTAGATTCTGCAGCTGCATTTACTAAGTCTATTAATTTCTTAGTTTTACCCGAACCTTTTTTTCCAACGATAAGTTTAATCATAATTGCCATCTCCTTTATATTTTACCGCTAAAAGCGGAATTTTTGCTTTTATTTGCCGAGCCTTGCTTCAAGCTCTGCTCTCATTTCTTCATAACCGGGTTTTCCGAGAAGAGCAAACATATTCTTTTTATAGCTCTCAACGCCGGGTTGGTCAAATGGATTAACACCTAGCATATAACCTGAAATAGCACAAGCCTTTTCGAAGAAATAGATAAGTCTGCCAAGGTTTTCTTCGTTTGCCTCATCAACCGAGATTACGAAACTCGGTGTGCCGCCATCGGCATGGGCTAAAACTGTGCCCTCAAATGCCTTTTCATTTACAAAGGACATCGGCTTACCTGCTAAGAAGTTAAGACCATCGCCATTAGTCTGCTCTTCCTCAATGATAACATCGCTTCCGCAGTTGCCAACGGTTATAACCGTTTCAAAGAGAATTCTTCTGCCATCCTGAATGTACTGACCCATTGAGTGAAGGTCGGTTGAGAAGGTAACGGATGCGGGGAAAAGCCCCTTATTATCCTTGCCTTCGCTCTCGCCATAAAGCTGCTTCCACCATTCAGCTAGCTGGGTAAGTCTCGGCTCGTAGGATACGAGCATCTCAATTTCCTTGCCCTTGCGATACATAGCGTTTCTGGCTGCCGCATACATATAACAGTCATTCTCATATAAATTGGGGTTTGAATACTCCTTGCGAGCTTCATTTGCGCCCTTCATTAATGCATCGATATCGGCACCTGCCGCAGCGATGGGTAAAAGACCAACGGCTGTAAGCACCGAGAATCTGCCACCAACATCATCCGGAACAACAAAGCACTCATAACCCTTTTCATCGGCTAGAGCCTTTAGAGTACCGCGAGATTTATCGGTTGTGCAGTAAATACGCTTTGCTGCCTCTTCCTCGCCATAGCGCTCCTCCATAAGCTTTCTGAAAACTCTGAAAGCAACGGCAGGCTCGGTTGTTGTTCCTGATTTTGAAATAATGTTAATTGATACCCTTTTGCCTTCGCATAAATCTAAAAGTTCCTTTAAAGCGGAACCGCTGATGCTATTACCAGCAAAGTAGATTTCGGGGGTATCTTTCTTTAAATTGTTATAATAATGGCTCTTTAAAAACTCAATAGCTGCGCGAGCTCCGAGATATGAGCCGCCAATACCGATAACAACTAGAACATCGGTATCGCTCTTAATTTTTTCAGCCGCCTTTTTAATTCTGGCGAACTCTTCTTTATCATAATTTTCGGGAAGGTCTACCCAACCTAGAAAATCGTTTCCAAGACCCGATTTATCGGCCACGGTTTTATGAGCCTCAGCCACCTGAGTTTCTAAACCCTTAATATCGTTTTCTCTTAAAAAATCTTTCGCATAGGAAGTAGTGAATTTTATTGCCATTTAAGTTTTAAGCCTCCGTTTATTTTCTTAATTTTATTTTACACTAAAATCCAAATATTTTCAATAAAAATATTATAAAATTTTCAAAATATTCACATAGTAAACAGCGCTTTTAAAAGAGATGAAAATATAAAGCCAAAAGAAATTTTAGGAACATCCTCTTTTGCCAATAAATCAATGCTTCCAAGACTTCTTTCCCCACATTTTATAAAAACCTTGCCAACAACATCTCCTTTTTTTATCGGCGCATCTATTTTCTCACTGATTTCAAGACTTCTTACTATTTCTCCCTTTTCGCTTTTCTTTAAAAGGACGTTTAGTTTCTCTTTTGGACTTACCTCTAAATAAGACTTAGTCCCTTTTACCACATTTATTTTAAGCGGCACCGAATTATCATACTCAATTTCGGAAAAAGAATAATTTGCAAAACCGTAATTTAAAAGTTTTCTTGCCGCTTCAAAACGCTCCTTTGAATTTTCCCCTTTCATAACAACCGCAACAAGACTCATATTATCCCTTTCGGCAGTTGCCGAAAGGCAGGAGCCCGCAAGAGAGGTTGTTCCGGTTTTAAGTCCTGTGCAACCCTCATAAAAACGAACTAATTTATTTGTATTTACAAGCTCACTTTGACCGTTTCTGAGGGTATCCATCCAAACGGTTGAATAGTTTTTAACTTTCTCGTGCTTTATAAGTTCTGCCGACATTAAGGCCACATCATGAGCAGTTGTTAAATGCCCTTCTGCATCGAGTCCTGTTGTGTTTTTAAAGGTGGTGTTATTCATTCCGAGCGCCTTCGCTTTTTCATTCATAAGCGCAACAAAAGCCTCTTCACTTCCCGCCACCGCTTCGGCTAAGGCAACTGTTGCATCGTTTGCGCTTGCAATAAAGGCGGCTTTAAGCAGGTCATCAACACTCATTTTTTCTCCCGGCTCAAGCCAAATCTGCGAGCCTCCCATACTGCAGGCATATTCGCTGGCAGTTATTGTATCCTCTATTTTAAGGCTTCCGCTATCAATGGCCTCCATAACGAGCAAAAGCGACATAATTTTGGTTATGGATGCGGGCGGCAATTTTTCATCTGCATTGCTTTCATAAAGCACCTGCATTGTTTTTGGCTCTAAAAGTATTACCGAGCGAGCCCCTAACTGTAAGGTCTGCCCAATGGGAGCCGCGGGCTCGGTGGAAGCGGGCAAAGGAGAATATAAATCCTCATCTATATACTCGCTTGAAAGAGTAGCGGAAGAAACAGGAAATATTAAAATAGAAAAACATAAAATCAAAGAAACAAAAAACTTCATCTTACATACCTCCAAAAATAGATATGCAAAATGAAGTTTTAAAATTACCTAAAAGCCTAAATTCTCCTCGCAGATAAGCACCTTTATTCTACCCTTTTCGCGCTGATGAGAGGAGATTACATAGTTGCAGCAAATTCTGGCATTGCTCTCGCAACCCGAAGCCATTTCGGGATTTTCAAGCGCTACGCAATATCCCTTTTCCTTGCAAAATGTTGCGCAATTAAGCCTTACTGTATTTTTAGGAGCGGCTATTTTTTTAACGCGAAGAAGCCCCTCATTTATATTCTTAACAATCTTGTTTTTTCCAACAACCATTATTACATTTTTAGGCCCGTAAAGAATGGCGGCAACACGGTTTGAGCGCCCATCCACATTAACAAGCTCGCCATTTTCAGTTACGGCATTAGCCGAACAAAAGAAATAATCGGCGGTGAAATATCTCGCCTTCATTTCCCTTTCTTCCGCTTCGTTTTTTACATTAAAGCGGTCGATATAATCATACTTTTCGCTGCTTATTAAATTAAAAACTCCGCTATCGATTAAAGACTGCGAGCCACCCGAAGCAATCTTAGCGCCTTCGGGCAAAAGAGCAGTTACAAAAGCGCAAATTTCTTCCTTTGTTTTAAAATAATGGGCTTCAATATTATTATTTTCAAGAGCATTTAATATCTTTTCCATTAATTTTCTCCTTTAATTATTCCGCCGCCAAGCACCTTTTCTCCTTGATAGAAAACCGCCGCTTGCCCGGGAGTTGCCGCCCTTTGCGGCTCCTCAAACTCTATTAACGCTTCATTTTCGGTTACGGTAACCATGGCAGGTTGCGGCTTCATAGAATAGCGAAGTTTTACCTCGGCTTTTATTGGCGCAGCAGGTGTTTTACCCGAAATAAGAGACACATCAGAAAGCTTTACATATTTCGAGAAAAGATACTCTTCATCGCCTAAAACAACAGCATTTGTATCCTTATTTTTGCTTATAACAAATTGAGGTTTGCCGAGCGCTATGCCAAGTCCCTTTCTTTGCCCAATGGTATAGTTAATAATACCCTGATGCTCGCCTAAAGTTTTACCGCTAACATCGGTAAAGTTACCTTTTGGGCACTCAATTCCCGAAATTTCGGAAATTACCTTAGCATAATCTTTATTCGGCACAAAGCAAATATCCTGACTATCCTTTTTCTTGGCATTCGAAAAACTGTTTTCCTCTGCGCGAGCGCGAATTTCCGCCTTGCTAAACTCTCCAAGAGGCAAAAGAATTCGAGATAATTGCTCTTGATTTAAAAAATAGAGCACATAGCTTTGATCCTTTGATTCATCTATTGCCTTTAAAAGTTCATACTCATTTGTTTCATTATTATATCTAATTCTCGCATAATGCCCTGTTGCTATAAAATCAAAACCATTTTCTTTGGCATAATCGAGAAAAGCGCCGAACTTCACTTTTTTATTGCATTCAATGCATGGATTCGGAGTGAGCGCGGCAAAATAATCGGCTATAAATTTGCCGATTATCTGCATCTTAAACTCATCCTTTTTATTGAGCACAAAAAAAGGAATGTTTAACTGATTCGCTATGTTTTCAGCGTCGGCTACCCCTTCGCTGCCGCAGAGCTCCATTATAGCGCCCGAGCAGGTGTATCCTTTATCCTGTAAAAGCTTTGCAGTAAAGGAGGAATCAACACCACCGGACAGCGCCACCAAAACCTTTTTATTCATATTAATCAATATCCTTACCGCAGCAACGCTTATATTTTTTGCCGCTACCGCACGGGCATAATGCATTTTTGCCAACAACGCCCTTGCCTCTTACGGTTTTAGAAACCGAACCATCATCGCCTGTTCCTGTTTCCTCGGCAACCTTTTCTCTCTTAATTTCGGCATTTTTTCTGATTTCTGCCGAAAGCACCGCCTTTGCAGTTTCTTCGCGGATAGCCGAAGTCATACTTGAGAACATATCATAGCTTTCATTTCGGTATTCAACAACGGGGTTATGCTGACCGTATGCTCTAAGCCCTATACCCTGGCGAAGTTCCGCCATAGCATCAATATGGTTCATCCAATTGGTATCAACGGCATGGAGAAGAACATATCTTTCAATCTCTTCAACCGCCTCTGCGCCATATTTTTCTCTTTTTTCTGCCATTTTTTGCTCTGCTTTATCTAAAAGCATTAACTTTACTTCTTCGCGGGAGGTGTCTCCAAGTTCCTCGGTTGTGAATTTTAAATCATCCTCATTTGTAAGCCATCCGAAAGTATATCTTCTTAATCCCTCAAGGTTCCAATTATCGTGAACAACCTCATCCTCTAAATAGGTAGCAACGGCGCCATCAATAGTGCTCTCTATCATAGACATAATGTTAGAAGAAATATCCTCGCCATCAAGCACCTTGTTGCGCTCGGTATAGATAAGTTCGCGTTGCTTATTCATAACATCATCATATTCAAGAACATTCTTACGAATACCGAAGTTATTACCCTCAACCGTTCTTTGAGCATTTTCAATGGCATTTGAAAGAATGCTGAATTGAAGCGGCATGTCTTCTTCAAGCCTTAAAGAGTCCATCATATTATAAACCCTGTCTCCGCCGAAGAGTCGCATTAAATCATCCTCAAGGGAGATATAAAACTGTGTTCTGCCGGGATCGCCCTGTCGACCTGCACGACCTCTTAGCTGATTATCAATTCTTCTTGATTCATGCCTTTCGGTACCTATAATGCAAAGACCTCCCGCCAGCCTTACCTTTTCGGCTTCAGGGGCAATTTCAGCCTTATATTTTTCGTATAAAGCCTTATATCTATCCCTTGCGGTTATAATATCCTTATCATCGGTTTCGGCAAAGCCTGTTGCCTCGGCAATAAGCTCTTCGGAAAGCCCCTCGGCCTTTAACTCGGCTTTGGCTAAATATTCAGCATTACCGCCAAGCATAATATCGGTACCACGGCCTGCCATATTGGTTGCAATGGTAACAGCTCCGAATTTACCTGCCTGAGCTATAATCTCGGCCTCTTTTTCATGATGCTTAGCATTTAAAACATTATGTTTTATTCCCTGCCTTTTTAAAAGGGAGCTTAAAAGTTCGGATTTTTCAATTGTAACGGTACCAACAAGCACAGGTTGGCCTATTTTATTGCATTCAATTATCTTATCAATAACCGCCTTATATTTTGCCCTTTCGGTTTTATAAACTATATCGGCTTCATCTTCCCTTAAAAGTGGTTTATTGGTGGGAATTTCAATAACATCAAGTTTATAAATCTCTCTGAATTCCTGTTCTTCTGTCATGGCGGTACCGGTCATACCGGCAAGCTTTGTGTAAAGGCGGAAGAAGTTCTGGAATGTAATGGTTGCAAGCGTTTTTGATTCATCCGCAACCTTTACACCCTCCTTAGCCTCAATTGCCTGATGAAGTCCCTCATTATAGCGTCTGCCGAACATAAGGCGACCTGTGAATTCATCAACGATTATAACCTCGCCATCTTTAACGACATAATCAACATCGCGCTTCATAATACCATAGGCTTTAATTGCCTGATTAACGTGATGAGAGATGGTCATATTATCGGGGTCATTAAGGTTTTCAATGCCGAAATATTCCTCTGCCTTTTTAACGCCCTCGGGGGTTAGAGTGCAGCTTTTTGCCTTTTCGTCAACAACATAATCGCCATTAAAATTCTGCTCTTCATCGGTCTGCTTTGCATCGGTTTCCTTAACCTTAACCATACGAAGATTTCTTGCGAAGGCGTTAGCCTTTACATATAAATCGGTAGATTTATCCCCTCTGCCCGAAATTATAAGCGGAGTTCTGGCTTCATCAACGAGAATTGAGTCAACCTCATCCACAATGGCATAATTATGCCCTCTTTGAACTCGGCTCTCTTTATAAACCACCATATTATCGCGAAGATAATCAAAGCCAAGTTCATTATTCGTGCAATAGGTAATATCGGCGTTATATGCCTCAACCTTTTCATCATTTTCCATTCCGTGAATAATAAGGCCAACCGAAAGACCCAGAAAACGATATAATTTACCCATCCACTCGCTATCACGCTTAGCAAGGTAATCATTGACCGTTACAATATGAACACCCTTGCCCGAAAGCGCATTAAGATATGCCGGCAAGGTTGCAACCAAGGTTTTACCTTCACCGGTTTTCATTTCGCTTATTCTTCCCTGATGAAGCACAATTCCGCCCAAAATCTGAACGGGGAAATGGCGCATACCGAGAACGCGGTCGGAAGCCTCTCGGCAAACAGCAAATGCCTCAGGGAGAAGTGAATCAAGGTCTTCCCCGAGCGCCAATCTTTCCTTAAACTCGGCGGTTTTGTTTCTAAGTTGCTCATCGCTTAGCGCCTTATATTCCTCTTCAAAAGATAAAACCTTATCTCTAAGCGGCATTATTCTCTTTATTTCTTTTTGACTATAGTCTCCAAAAAGTTTTTTAAGTAAACCCATTTTTATTCCTCTTTCTATATTTGCTCTAATTTTATCACATAATTATGAATAAACATAGCATTTATAGTCGATAAATTCCATCTTTGCAATAAATTCCCGAAGAAATATGAATTTCTCCATCGCTAGTTATAAATAAAGCCTCGATATTTTCTTGTTTTTCGATAAATTTAAGCCCCTCATTTAATCCTAAACACACAAGGGTTGTTGATAGGATATCGGCATCGGTAGCATTATCGGAAATAACCGTTACCGAAACCAAATCGGTGTCTACGGGATAACCTGTTTTAGTATCCAATATGTGATGATACTTTTTTCCATTTAGCTCGAAAGCTCTTTCATAAGTGCCCGCCGTTACAACCGCTTTATCCTTAACGCGAAGGGTGGCTATTGTTCCATCAGAAAACGGATTTTTAACACCGATATCCTGAATTTTTCCCATTAAAACAAGATTTCCGCCAAGATTAATAGTTGCATTTTCAACATTCTTTTCCCTTAAAAAATCTCTGAGCTTATCGGCAATAAAGCCCTTTGCTGCGCCGCCCAAATCGATATTGGCTCCGCAAAGATTTACCTTGCCATCAACTATTTTAATTTTTTCATAAGAAACATTGGTAATATATTCTTTTATTTCCTCATCTTCGGGTTTTATCCCATTTGCAAAATCCCAATGGGAAGATACGCTACCGATAGTTATATCGAAAGCACCACCCGATTTTTTTGAATACTCTATGGATGAGTTAATTAAACTTAAAGTATCCTCACTTACTTCAAAGACCTCGCCGCAATTAAGCCTTGAAACTTCACTCGAAGCAATAGTTCTTGAAAATAAATTTTCATATTGCTCAACCTTTGAAAAGGCTTCATTTATAACCGTTTGCTCGGCCTCAGCTTCAATATTTACCACGGTATCCATTAAGATACGGGTCGAAGAGTTGTTATAATTCGGGGTGCAACCGCTAAGAAGTAATAGCAGCGCCGCCGAAACAAAAGCAATATTTTTTCTCATAAAATAAAGTATACCAAAAAAATTTAATATTGTAAAGACACCCTAAAAGTATATTTATATAAATATTATAAATAATAACAAAAAAGGAGGTTTTAAAAATGCAAAAAAATACAGTTTCCACCTTCGCAAAAGGAGCCGTTACAGGTATGTTTGTTGGCGCGGCATTGCTCACAGCCGGCAAAATGGTAATGGATAATAACCATAATTTATCAAAGGGTTCAGCAAAAGCAATGCGCGCCGTTGGCGAACTTATGGACGGAATTCATACAATGTTCAAATAAAAAATCGCAAAGGGTTACCCTTTGCGATTTTATTTTTAAAAAAATTTTGCTAGTGCATCCCCTATTTTTTCTGCCATTCTGTAAAATCCTAAATCGTTTGGATGTGTGCCATCAACGGTGCAATGATACATAAACGGGCCACTGCATAATTCGGGTGTTTCAACAAGAGCCACCTTATTATCGCCCATTGATTTCGCATATTCATATGTATCTCTTTTAACCTGCGCTCTGCCGCCGCCATTGTCTTCCGGATTAAAGGTTGGGTAACCCACAAAAATAATCGGAATATCGGGATGTGCCGCACGGATTGTTTTATATCCCTCAATATAGCGTTCTTTAACCTCTTCATAAGAAGAATTCCAATCATAATCAAAAATAAAAGCACTCATATCAAGAGATGCAATATAATCGTAAATTACCTGTTCCCCCCTTGCAGAGCCTGAAAAACCAAGGTTTATAAAATCGGCATTAAAGCGTTCGCTAATGTAGGCTTGATAGGTATTGCTCGGTCTTGAAGCGCAACCGCCCTGAGTTATAGAAGAGCCATAATAAACGAATGGAGTTTTTATTTTATACTCCCCGCCATGCTCTAATTTTGCATCTTTACTAAGACCAATATAAACCTTATTCACATTATTATACATAGGCATTGAAATAAGATAATCCGAAAGGGTGCCCTTCGCATTAATTTTTCGAGCATACCCATTATTATCATCCATATTCGGCATCATAACGCCCTGAAGAATGTATTTTCCATCCTCAATTCTATGGATATCAAAACCCGCAACATTAAGTTCGGGCTGATGAGAAGCCAACTGAAGTCTATCATATTCAACCTTTAAGGCTATGTATTTTGAATCGGTTTTAAAGCGAATTCTTCCGCCTGCAGTAGTTGTGTGCCAACCAAGCACACCGATATTCACCTTTTCGGCAATCTCTTTGGGCATTCGGCGGAAAAGCCCCTCCTCTTTTGTTTTATAAAGCCCATAAATATCAAAAGGTTCTTCCATAACGGAATGCCATTTAATATCAGGCTCATCAATATCGGTTTTAATGAGAAAATTTTTATCAAGTTCTTCTATTTTCATAAAAAGCACCTCTTTCTAAAGGAATTATAGCACCACTAAATTCAAATTTCAATAAAAAATCCCGAAGCGCAACTGTTGCTACACTTCGGGAACAAAGATAAAAGAGAGGTAACTCTTTTATTTTTCTATTTTGTTTGATTTTGATGCTGCAACTACTATCTTATAGAGAGCAAAAAGTGCGATAGCGTTGGGTAATACCATTAAGTAGTTAAAGAAGTCGGTAAGCTCCCAAACTAAATCGTTAGAAAGTAAAGTACCTGCAAAGATAAATGCAACTGCAATTACAGAATATAGAACCACAGCCCACTTCTTATTCTTGAAGAGATACTGAACGTTAACCTTACCAAAGAAGTTCCAGCTGATGATAGTTGAGAAAGCAAAGAATAAAAGGCAAATAGCAACAAATATTCCGCCGATATTTCCGCCGAAGATGCTGCCCATAGCCTGCTGCATAGCATTTGTTTTTGAAACAATAGCTTCTGCGCCTGAAGTAGCGGCAAGATAAGCATCGCCTGTAAGGCCTGCAAGTTTTCCATCGCCTACAAAGAGGGTTGAAATAACAACTAAAGCGGTCATAGTGAGAACTACGAATGTATCAATAAATACACCTACCATAGCAACAACACCCTGGTCGTGAGGCTTTTCAACATTTGCCTGAGCGTGAGCGTGGGGTGTTGAACCCATACCAGCTTCGTTAGAGAAGAGGCCGCGCTTTGCACCCTGGCTAATAGCGGTTTTAATTGCCATACCAATACCACCACCAATAAGAGCAGATGGGGTAAACGCATATTTAAAGATAACCGCAATTGTAGCGGGAATATACTGAATTCTAGCAATTAAAACAATAATACCGCCAACAAGGAAGAAGATAGCCATAATCGGAACTAACTTCTCTGTAACCGAAGCGATACGCTGAATACCACCAATGAAAATAACGGCAGCGATAACGGCTAAAACGGCGCCTACTGCCCAACCGGGAACACCAAAAGCATTATTGCAAGATTCTGCAATGGAGTTAGACTGTACCATGGAGCCCATAAAGCCAAGTGCTAAAATACTTGCAATACCGAAGAATACGCCAAGGAACTTACCAAAGCCATTCGGGAAAGCCTTCTTTATGTAGTAAACCGGACCACCGTGAACCTCGCCGTTTTCGTCTACTTCCTTTGTGTCCTGAGCTAAAACAGCCTCGGCATAGATAGTAGCCATACCTAAGAAAGCAATTATCCACATCCAAAAAATTGCACCGGGACCACCGATTAAGATAGCACCAGAAGCACCAACGATGTTACCTGTACCTACCTGAGCCGCAATAGCGGTTGCAAGTGCCTGGAAGGATGATAATCCGCCCTCTTTGTTTTTGCCTGAAAATTTGATGTTACCAAACACCTTTTTCATACCCTCACCAAAACAACGCACCTGAACGAAGCGTGTTTTGATAGTGAAGAAAAGACCTACACCAACTAAAAGGATGATAAGAATGTAGTCGGAAAGGTAGGCGTTGGCTTTTGATACGATGTTTAAACATGAATCAAGAAATGCCTGCATAAGAAAATCCTCCTAAATAAAATATAAAAAGCTTCTGCTTATCGCAGAAGCTCTGAATTACTAAAGACATAATTACACAAAAAAATATTGTGCACTCCGTCCTTTTGCCTGAGAGATTCGGTTTTACCCTTGCACCTTCGGCACCCGCTATATCGGGATTCTCCAGAGTTTTCTCCGCTTCCGGTTGTCGCCTTCCGAAAGTTTCTGCGAAAAACAATAACTGTATTATACTCTTTTTTCGAGTTTTGTCAACATATTTTTGAAATTTTTTTGAAAATATCTCAAATTTTATGACCAAATAATTCTTCGGCAAACCAAACGCTATCAACCATAAAGGTTTTATCCTTTAAATAATTAAGAATTCCCGCATCACTTAAAAAGCTAAAAGATAATTTATAGGAATAGAGCGCCTGCTTATTAAAGCCCAATTTTTTATCCTCATTCAATTTGCCATATTTTCCATCTCCCAAAAGCGCGTGGCCTATAGAGGCTAAATGCGCCCTTATCTGATGGGTTCTTCCGGTTAAAAGTTCAATTTCCAATAATGATAGATTGTTTTTAGAACAAAGAACGGTATAGGCGGTTTTAATTTCGCTCGAATTTTCCTTTTTACTGCCGCTTAAATAAACCTTATTCTTTTGCTCATTTTTCTCTAAATACCCTGTCAGCAAATCTTTTTTAAGCTTTGGAACACCGTGAACTACCGTTAAATACCTTTTATCAATTTCACGGTGCTTTATTTTTTCGCAAAGAATTCTTAATGCCTCTGCATTTTTAGCCGCTATTACAATGCCGCCTGTGTTTCTATCAATTCTATTAGCAAGCGCCGGCATAAAGCTATTTTCTTCTTCGGGGTTAAACTCGCCCTTTTCATATAAATATCGCTGAATTCTGCCTATTAAGGTATCAATAAACTCTTTATCATCAGGATGAGATAAAACTCCCTGCGGCTTATCTGCTAGTAGTATATTTTCATCCTCATAAACAATTTTTAACTGCCTTGAAGCGCGAAGAAAATCATATTCCTTCGGTTTCTTAGCCAAAAACTCATCCTTAACATAGGCACTTACTATATCGCCCTCATTTAGTCTTGTTGAAATTTCGGCGCGTTTTCCATTCACCTTGATATCCTTGGTGCGAATCAATTTATACATCATAGATTTCGGCAAGGAGGGTATATTCTTAGCTATAAACTTATCGAGCCTTAGTGTAGCATCATTTGAAGTTACCTTGAAACTTACCATTCTAACTCCTCCTTACCAAAGTATAATAACATTTTTATCCTATTTTTTCAATATTCTATTTACAATAATCGCAATTTGTATTATCATTATTAAGTGATTTTTTGAAAGGGGAGATAAAATGGAAAGAGATTTTGTATCCGAACACCGAAGAAGAGTTAAGGATAAATTTCTTCAAAACGGTATTATCAAAGGCACTCCGCCCCATGAAATTTTAGAGATTTTACTTTTTTATTCAATCGCAAGAAAAGATACAAAAATTACTGCCAAGCTTTTGCTCGAAAAATTCGGGAGCCTTTCAAATGTTTTCAATGCAACCCCTGAAGAACTCCAAACTGTTGAAGGCATTGGAGAGCATTCGGCAATTCTTTTAAAACTTATCCCCGAAATTATGAGGGCATACGGAGAGGATATGCTCAGCCCCGTTTCATGCCTTAATGATTCAGATGAAATCGGCACATATCTTTTAAGCCGCTACGCTTATTTTGAAAATGAAGAGGTCTTTTCCCTTTTAAGCCTTAACAATAAAGGCAAACTAATAAGTTTTAATGTTATTGAAAAGGGAGATATCGCATCGGTTGGTGTTAGCACAAGAAAGGTAATTGAAACCTTAATTAACACTAAAGCCACAAATGCAATTATAGCTCATAACCATCCTAGCGGCATTGCTCTGCCCTCAAATATAGATTTAAAAATAACCGAAAGCTTACGCAACTCCTTAAAGAGCATAAATGTTAATCTCGCAGACCATATTATATTAACCGACGATGATTTTGTATCGTTGGCGCAAAGCGAAAATTTCAAAAATATTTTTAAAGATTAAAAAACCGCTAAGAAATTCTTAGCGGTTTTGCTTTACTTGTTCTTAAAATTTATTACCCTTAGAATAACGGGTGCCAGCACTATGTTTGTTACAAGCTCAAACAAGAAGTTACCACCTGCCAAGCCTAAAAACATATATGCCACTGCATTCTGAAAGCCTGCTGCAACACCCCACTCGGTTATGGTGGGTAAGAAGAATACAAGACAACCTAAAAGGAATACACCTGTATTAACTATAGGGCAGATAAACGCTGTTGCCATAACCGCTAAATAGCGATTTTTATTCTGCAGCAATTTATAGGTAAGTCCTGCTATAAGGCCGCACAATGTGCCTTTTAGCAACACTGTTACTACAGTGCCTAAAACATCGATACCCAAAAATGCCGCTGCATCACCGCTAAGAAGCACCGCCATACCGAACACAAATCCGAGCCAAGCCCCTATTTTGTAGCCGCAAAGCGCCGCGCCTATAACGATGGGTACGAGTACGAGCGAAATCGAAAAAGGACCAAATCTTATAAACGAGCCCAAAAGCTGCAACACAACAACAATTGCCGTAAAGATAGCGCCCAGAACCAACCGCTCTGTGTTTTGTTTTCTGTTTTCCATAAAATAACCTCCGATACTGTTCCTTTAAGGATACAGTTCATATATTTGTAATCCGCTTTAGGCGGTAATTACCTAATTGTTTTTTTCGTATATAACGCGAAGACCATCAAGCAAAAGATTTTCATTATATATAATATTTCTTTCGCAATGGCCTATGATTTCACGGGAAAGTCCTCCTGTAGCAACAACTGTAGCCGAGGTGCCCAGCTCATTTTCAATGCGGTCAATAATGCCATCAAGCATTGCGGCCGTTCCTAAAATAAGACCGGAGCGCATACAATCGGCAGTATTTGTGCCTATAACACTTTGCGGCGCCTCAATTCTGATGGAGGATAACTGCGAAGTGTTTTCGGTTAGAGCTTTAAGCGTTAGATTTACACCTGCCGCTATAACACCGCCCAAAAATGCACCCTTTTCATCAAGCACCGAAACAGTAGTTGCAGTTCCCATATCAATAACGATACAAGGCATTGTATATTCATGAAGAGCGCCCGCCGCTGCCGCCGCTAAATCAGCGCCAAGCTGAGCGGGATTATCAATTTTTATATTGAGTCCTGTTTTAACTCCTGGGCCGAGCTCTAAAGGAACTATATGGCAAAGCATTGAAATAGCATTGGATACCGCCTTTCCAACAGTTGGCACAACAGAAGAAATAATTGCATCCTCTATGCTTTCATGGCCGGTAGAGTGAAGCATTAAAATATTCTTTATTTCAACTGCATATTGGTCGGCAGTATGATTTTTATTAGTGGCAAGCCTTGCGGTAAAAAGCAAAAGCTCATCATCATAAAGACCTAATGTTATATTAGTATTGCCTATATCAACGGCTAATAACATATAATCACCTCTTTTTTCTTATTATAACACACTATATTATAAAATCAAGAAAAAATAATTGTTGACTTTTTTGCCATTTACTGATATAATCATTTTACTTGTGGAGATATATCCGCAATTCCTTGCTTTGATTAAATAATCAAGGCCATTAAGTCCAAAAGGAGGTGCTACGAATGGTTAAGAATAAGTATGAGGTTGCTATGGTATTTTCTGTAAAAGCAGGAGACGAGGCTGTTACCGCTTTAAAGGATAAATTCCAGGCATTAATCGCTGAAAACGCAACCGTTGAAAATGTAGACGAATGGGGCAAACGCAAGCTTGCTTATCCCATCAACTATGAAACCGAAGGTTTCTATGTTTTCACAACTTTTGAAAGCGCTCCGGAATTCCCGGCTGAGCTTGAGCGTGTTGCCGGCATTACCGATGGCGTGCTTCGCGTAATGGTTATTAAAAAATAACGGAGGAAGACCTATATGTTTAACTTAGTAGTATTGACAGGCAGACTAACTGCCGACCCGGAGCTTAAATACACTCCGAACAATATCCCAGTTACTTCTTTCTCTATTGCTGTTTCCCGCCGTTACAAAGCAGGAGAAGAAACCCAGGCTGATTTTATCAACATTGTTGCTTGGCGCCAGACCGCTGAGTTTGTTACAAAGTATTTCAGCAAGGGCAGCATGATTGGCATTGAGGGTTCTATTCAGACCCGCAGATACACAGATAAGGAAGGCAAAAACAGAACCGCTTTTGAGGTTGTTGCAAACAATGTTCAGTTTGTTGAGTCTAAGCGCGATGGTGCCGCTTCAAATGAAGCCGCTTCTTTCAGCAACGCTTCGGCTAACGATTTCGTTGAGATTGATAATGGTTCTGATGATGATTTGCCGTTCTAAACTCTATATTCAATATAATATAAGGAGGCAGAACAATGGAAAAAACTAACGATAAAATCGCTCGTAGAAAGCCTCGCAGAAAGGTTTGCCATTTCTGCGTTGACCGCATCGAAGCTATCGATTATAAAGATGTAGCAAAACTTCGCAAGTTCATTTCTGAACGCGCTAAGATTCTTCCCCGCCGCGCTACCGGCACCTGCGCTAAGCACCAGAGAGAGCTTACAACTGCTATTAAGCGTGCTCGCCAGATAGCTTTATTACCCTATGTTAACGATTAATTAAAATAGAAAGACAACCTTTTTTACAGGTTGTCTTCTTTTTTTAAAACCAACCCCCACTAAAACTTTAAAACAATTTTTTGGAGATGATTTTATGATTTCTTGCGCCGAATTTATCCCATCCTACAGCGAACTTTTTTGCTATATAGATGAAAACTTTGGCGGGCATACGGCAGTTGAAGAATTTTGGGACTACCTCTTTAAACCCGATGGCAAGGGAATTCCGCTAATTAATTATGCAAAGGCTAAAGGACTTCGCGGATGCTGGGAATATTGGAACGGAACCCTTTCCGAAGAGGCCGCCGATAACACCCGCTGGTTTAATGAAAAGGCAGGCTGGATTCATTCAACCATGCACTACTGCCCCTCCAAAGGCAGACTCTTAAAATTAAAAGAAGAGCTCGGCATTGAGCCTTATTATGACTATTGCGGACATTGCGATTACTACCGCGCCGCGCTCAATGAAGTAGGGCTTGATTGGATAAGAAATCATATTAATGTTGATAAAGCCAGTTGCCAAAGCCTTATTTTCGACCCCAAGATTTTTAAAGGCTTTATGGTTTTGGATGACACCTGTGAAAAAATGGAAATCCACTCAGCCGACCGCGAATATTTCCATAAAGATTTCCACAGCTCACTTAATATGGGTATACACTACCTCGGCTCAAAATTCGGCCAAGAGCATCTTGAAAAATATTTAAAGCGTTACACCAATAATGTTTACCGCAAGGTTATTGAAAAGGCAAAAGAGGGCGATGCTTTAAAGGTTGTTGCCGATAAAATTCGCGATACATATAATTTAGAAAAAGCGCCCGAAGTTTTAAAACTTGAAAGCGATGGCACCACCCTAACCGTTAATATCGAATATTGCCCCGCTATTAAGCACCTAAAGAAAACAGGCAAAGAAATTACCCCTTATTTTATTTATTCCACTAAAACCGTTATGGAAACCCTTGCCGAAAACACAGGACTCACATTTATAATGGACTCCTATGATGATAACACCGGCGCTGCCCAATATAGATTTATCAAAAAATAAAAATATTTCTAAAAAACCGCTTATTCGACAAAATAGGCGGTTTTTTATATATTTTACACAAAAAACCATATATAAATATTGTTACGCTATTTTAAAATTACCAAAATTTTCTTTCAACTTCTATTGAAAAACTAAGCATCCTTTGTTAAAATATAATATAATAGGATAATATTATATCTTGGGGTTTTAAAAATGTTTGAGAAAATTAATAAATTTCATAATGAATTATGCAGCGATGCATATTCTTACCTTGGCTCCTTTTTGGAAAATGATAAAGCCATTTTCAGAGTTTGGGCGCCGAGGGCAAATTTAGTTTCGGTTGTGGGGGATTTTAATGATTGGAATCCACAACCCATGATGAAAATAACCGATGGGATTTGGGAAACCACAATCAACGGAGTTAAAAAATTTGATAATTATAAATATGCCGTTACAGATTCTTCCGGCAAAACAGTTTTAAAATCCGACCCCTTTGGGCACCATTTTGAAACAAGCCCCGGCACCGCCGCTAAGATATATCCTCTAGGCTCTCACATTTGGCGAGATAATGATTGGATTTGCTCAAAGAAAAACAAAAATATATATTCTTCACCTGTTAATATCTATGAAGTGCATTTAGGCTCTTGGCAAAGAAATGATGATGGCACCGTTTTAAGCTATAGCGAAATCGCCCATCGACTTGCACGCTATGTAAAAGATATGGGCTACACTCATATCGAATTAATGCCACTAACCGAATATCCTTATGAAGGCTCATGGGGATATCAGGTAACGGGTTATTTCGCACCAACCTCAAGATATGGCACACCCGATGATTTTATGGAATTCATTGATATTATGCATGAAAATAATATCGGCGTTATTCTTGATTGGGTTCCCGCCCACTTCCCACGCGATGAGCACGGCCTTTTCCGTTTTGACGGAAGTCCTTGCTTTGAGTATGAAGACACAAGAAAGGGAGAACATAAGGAATGGGGCACCTGCGTTTTTGACTTTGGCAAGGTTGAGGTTATGAACTTCCTTATCTCCTCGGCGGTTTTCTGGATTAAGGAATACCATCTTGATGGTTTAAGGGTTGATGCGGTAGCCTCTATGCTCTACCTCGATTATAACCGCCGCGATGGCGAATGGTTACCCAACTCATTCGGTGGCCGAGAAAACTTAGAAGCTGTTGAATTTTTGCGAAGGCTAAATGAGGCTGTTTTTGCCGCAAACGAAAACATTCTTATGATAGCCGAAGAATCAACCGCCTGGCCAATGGTTACAAAGCCTGCAAGCATGGGCGGGCTTGGTTTCAATTTTAAATGGAATATGGGTTGGATGAACGATATGCTCCGCTACTGTTCTCTCGACCCGCTTTTCAGAAAGGACAATCACGGCCTTATAACCTTTTCGTTTTTCTATGCATTTTCCGAGAATTTTATTCTTCCTATTTCACACGATGAGGTTGTTCACGGCAAATGCTCAATGATAAATAAAATGCCGGGCGAATATGAAGAAAAATTTGCTTCGCTCAGGGCGTTTTATGCCTATATGATGGCACATCCCGGAAAAAAACTTTTGTTTATGGGCAATGAATTTGCTCAATTTATTGAGTGGAACTATAAGCAGGCTCTCGATTGGCTTTTACTCGATTATGATGCGCATAAACAAATGTTATCGTTCACAAAGAAATTAAACCACTTCTATTTGGAAAATCCTGAGCTTTGGGAGATTGATTTTTCCTGGGAGGGCTTTAATTGGATTTCTTCGGATGATAACGCGCAAAGCGTTATAGCCTTTATGAGAAAATCACAAAACGGAGATACTCTTATAGTGGTTTGTAACTTTACCCCTATAGATAGAGAAGATTACCGCATAGGTGTTCCAACTAACAATGAAATAAAACCTGTTTTTTCAAGCAGCTGGAGTGAATTTGGCGGAAAAATCAAAAAATCTCTTAAGAGAATTAAGGCCGATAAAAAACCGATGCATAGTTTTGATAACTCGGCAAGCCTTAATATTCCGGGACTATCGGTAACATACTATAAAGTAATAGATAAAAAGAATAAATCAGACAAGCGGTAAATATAAATTATAAACGTAGGAGTGATTATTTTGAAAAAAACAAAATGCGTTGCAATGCTTTTGGCAGGCGGTCAAGGAAGCAGGCTCGGAGTGCTGACCAAAAAAATTGCCAAACCTGCGGTTCCATATGGCGGGAAATACCGAATTATCGATTTTCCGCTTTCCAACTGCATAAATTCAGGCATCTATACTGTCGGCGTGCTCACCCAATATCAGCCGCTTGAATTAAATGATTATATAGGCTCGGGCAAGCCTTGGGACCTTGACAGGCTCTCGGGCGGTGTTCACGTTCTTCCCCCCTATCAAAAAAGCAAGGGCGGAGACTGGTATAAGGGTACGGCAAATGCCATTTATCAGAATATGAATTTTATAGAGCGCTATAATCCCGAATATGTTTTGGTGCTCTCGGGCGACCATATCTATAAAATGGACTATTCGAAGATGATAGAACTTCATAAAGCGCAGAATGCTGATGCCACAATAGCGGTTTTAAATGTATCCTTAGAAGAGGCAAGCCGATTCGGTATTATGAATGCTGATGAAAACGGCGTTATTTATGAATTTGAAGAAAAGCCGAAAAACCCAAAAAGCACACTCGCTTCAATGGGCATTTATGTTTTTAATTGGGATAAGCTTAAAAAATATCTTACCGAGGATGAAAAGAACCCCACCTCTTCCAATGACTTTGGAAAAGACGTTATCCCCGCAATGCTAAATGCGGGCGAGAAAATGATAGTTTATAAATTTGATGATTATTGGAAGGATGTTGGAACGGTTGAATCCTTATGGGATGCAAACCTTGATTTGTTAAACCCAAAAATCAACCTTAATTTATCCGATTCCAATTGGAAGATTTATTCCCGTTCTCACGCCCTTCCGCCTCACTATATAAGCGGAAAGGCTCGGGTTGAAAACTCCCTTATAACCGATGGCTGCGAGGTTTTGGGAAATCTTGATTTCTCAATCCTTTTCGAAAATGTAACGGTTGAAGAAGGCGCAGAGGTTGATTATTCTCTCATAATGCCGGGCGCGGTTATAAAAAAAGGCGCCAAGGTGCGCTATGCAATCGTTGCTGAAAATGCTGTTATTGAAGAAAATGCCGAGGTTGGCAAAAGCCCTGAAGATAGCGAGGTTGGTAACTGGGGAATTACCGTTATTGGCGACAATATAACAATAGGCAAAAACTCGGTTATTGGCGCAAAACTTATGATAGAAGAAAACATAAAGGAGGGTGAACGCCGTGATTAAAAACAATGTAATGGGTATCATTTTTGCTAACTCAAATGATGAATTACTCCCTAACTTCACCAAAAAGCGCTCTATGGCTTCCATTCCTTTCGGTGGCAGATACCGCCTTATAGATTTTACGCTATCAAACCTTGTTAACGCAGGAATTACAAAGGTTGGCGTTATAACCAAAGGCAACTATAGTTCTTTGCTCGACCATTTGGGAAGCGGAATTTCCTGGGACCTTGATAGAAAAAGCGGCGGTATATTTATGCTGCCCCCTTTCAGCACCGATAAGGCAGGATTTTTCAATAGCCGAATTGATGCTTTAGCAGGCGTTATGACATTTTTAAAGCGCAGCAATGAAGAATATGTTATTTTAACCGATAGCGATATTGTAAGCAATATAGATTTTGATAGGTTAATAAACTTCCATAAAACAAGCGGTGCCGATATCACTATGGCCTATAAAAAAGGCGTTATTCCAAACGAAAACCGCGAAACCATATATCTTCAACTGAATAACGGAGAGGTTGTAGGCATAGGCGAAGAAGAAAAAGAAAATTACAGCCTTCAAATAAACATTTTAAAGCGCGAACTTTTAATTGAAATCATAAAAATTGCAACCAAATATAACAGTTCTTCCATAAATCGCAAAATGCTTAAGGAAACCATAGGCGAAGTTAAGGTTTTAGGCTATGAGGTAACCGATTTTGCCGAGGTGGTTTACAGCAAGGAAAGTTATGCTAAAATAAGCAAATCATTGCTTAAAAAAGAATGCCGAGATGCTCTTTTCAACAAGGAGCGCCCCGTTTACACCAAAACCCGCGATGATATGCCAACCCGTTATGGCGTTAATTCCAATGCCGAAAACAGTCTTATTGCGGGCGGCTCTATAATTGAGGGAACGGTTAAAAACAGCATTATTTTCCGCGGAGTAACGGTTGATAAAAATGCGGAAATTACCGATTCCGTTATTATGCAGGGAGCAAAAATCGGTAAAAACTGCGTTCTTAAAAATGTTATTCTTGATAAAGCCGCAGTAATTTCCGATGGCATAACCCTTATAGGAAAAGAAGATAATCATATCTATATCGAAAAAGAAAAAACTATCTAGTTTTGGAGGACAATAAATGAAAGTACTATACGCTACAAGTGAAGCCTATCCGTTTGCGATGTCGGGCGGACTTGCCGATGTTGCTGGGGCTCTCCCTAAAGCGCTTCGCAAAAGACTTGTTGGATGCAGAATAATATTGCCTCTTTATGCTTCCATTAGCGAAGAAATGCGTTCTAAAATGACATTTTTAACAAGCATTACCGTGCCTGTTTCCTGGAGAAGACAATATTGCGGCGTTTTTGAGGCGCACGAAAACGGAGTTATTTACTATTTTTTAGATAACCAATATTATTTTGGCCGAGAGGGTCTTTATGGCCATTATGATGATGCCGAGCGCTTCGCCTTTTTCTCGCGCGCCGTTTTAGAGGTTCTTCCCGCCATAAACTTTAAGCCCGATATTATCCATTGCAACGATTGGCAAACCGCTATGGTGCCTGTTTATCTTAATGTTTTCTATCGCCAAAATGAATTCTTCCGCGATATTAAAACGGTGTTTACAATTCATAACATTCAATATCAGGGTAAATATGGCCACGAGCTTACAGGCGATGTTTTGGGCCTCCCGCCCGAAAGCGAAAATATAGTTGATTATTCGGATTGTGTTAATCTTATGAAAGGCGCATTTGTTACTGCCGATAAGCTTACAACCGTTTCCCCCACCTATTCCTATGAGATACTAAATCCTTATTTCTCTTATGGTTTAGATGGGATTCTCAACACCTTACAATATAAATTATCAGGTATTATCAACGGAATCGACACCGATGTTTATAACCCCGAAACCGACCCGCTAATATACAAAAATTTCTCCATAGAGGATAAAAGCGGCAAGGCATTTAACAAGGCAGAGCTCCAAAAGGAAATGGGATTGCCGCAAGAAAAAGACATCGCCATTATCGGTATCGTTTCCAGGCTTGTAAAGCATAAGGGCTTCGACTTGGTTACTAGAGTTTTCGAAGAAATGCTAGGAGCGAATGTTCAATTTGTAATTCTCGGCTCCGGCGATTGGGAGTTTGAAAATTTCTTTCACGATATGGCAAATAAATATCCTAATAAGGTTGCCTTTAAGCAAGGCTTTATCCCCGCTCTTGCCCATAAAATTTATGCGGGCGCCGATATATTCTTAATGCCTTCTCAAAGTGAGCCTTGCGGACTTGCACAAATGGTGGCGCTTCGTTACGGAACCATTCCGATAGTTCGCGAAACGGGCGGTCTCAACGACACCATTAAGGATAGCGGAGATGGCGAAGGTAACGGCTTCACCTTTAAACTGTTTAATGCCCACGATATGCTAAATTCCGTTTGGCGCGCGCTCGAAGGCTATGCCGATAAAGAGGGTTGGGATACCCTTACAACAAGAGCTATGAACTGCGATAACAGTTGGGGCAAATCGGCAAATCAATATATTAAACTTTACAAAAGTATTCTTTAATATTTACAAACGCGCTAATTTATGCTAAAATATATTGGCTCTTCTTTGAAGAGCCAATAATTATAGGAGAAAAATTATGATAGACATTTTAAAAGCGATACTTTTAGGTATCATCGAAGGTATCACAGAGTGGCTCCCCATAAGTAGCACAGGGCACCTCATTTTAGCCAATGAATTTATAAATCTCGGCGTTAGCGAAGAGTTTATGGAAATGTTTGAGGTTGTTATTCAACTTGGCGCAATACTCGCAGTTGTGGTTTTATTCTGGAAAAAGTTATGGCCCTTCACCGCAAAAAGTGATGTAGACCTTGCTTTAAGGGTTGGCAAAATAGGTCTTAAGAAAGATTCTTTCCACCTTTGGCTTACCGTTATTTTAGCCTGCCTCCCCGCCGCTGTTATAGGCCTCCCGCTTGAAGACACCATTGATGAACTTTTCTTTAATTCAACAACCGTTGCCATAGCCTTGATAGTTTACGGTATAGCATTCATTGTTATTGAAAAAATAAATAAGAATAAAGAGCCAAAGGTAAACGACCTTTCTTCACTTACATATAAGACCGCTATTTTTATTGGTCTTTTCCAGGCTCTTTCAATGATTCCCGGAACTTCCCGCTCAGGCTCAACCATTCTCGGCGCTATCATCTTAGGCCTCTCTCGCACCGCCGCCGCAGAATTCAGTTTCTTCTTAGCGGTGCCTGTTATGTTCGGAGCATCGGCATTAAAGCTTTTAAAATTCGGTTTTGATTTTACTTCAGGCGAATTCCTAATTTTAATTGCAGGTATGCTTACAGCATTTATTGTGTCTATAATCGTTATTAAGTTCTTATTATCCTTTATCAGACGTAACAGTTTTTCATCCTTTGGTTACTACCGAATCATTCTCGGTATAATAGTTCTTCTCTATTTTGCATTTGCTCATTAATTAATGTTTATAAGACATACCCCCTGACTCATAGAATAGAGTCAGGGGGTATTTTTATGATTCTTAGCATTATCTATAATATTTTAACAAGTCTTTTTTATTTTTCACTCCATGTTTCTCCCATAGGAACCTTTCCACCACCTCTTAAAGCAAAAGAGGAAAATGAACTTTTAATTAAAATGAAAAACGGAGATATGAAATCCAGAGAAAAACTGATTGAGCATAATTTAAGGCTCGTGGCCCATGTTGTGAAAAAATATTACACCAATGAAAACACCGAGGACCTGATTTCCATTGGAACCATAGGTCTTATAAAGGCAATTTCAACCTTTAATGCCGGCAAGGGTATCCGTCTTGCCACCTATGCTTCAAGGTGCATTGATAATGAAATTCTTATGCACTTCCGTTCTCTTAAAAAGAGTTCTCAGGATGTTTATATTTCCGACCCAATTGATACCGATAAGGATGGAAACACGCTATCTCTTATAGATATAATTTCGGATGACAGCGATATCGCCGATGATATAACGGTTAAAATTCAACTTGAAAAATTAGCCGCCGTTATAAACGACGCATTGGATAAAAGGGAGAAAACCGTTATCTGCTACCGCTATGGAATAGGCGGTGTAGAGGAACTTACGCAATCGGAAATTGCCAAAAAACTAGGCATTTCGAGAAGCTATGTGTCAAGAATTGAAAAGGCAGCGCTTCACAAATTAAGACTGCTTATAGAATAGTGGGTCTTTCCAAAATAACCGCCATAACGGTTATATCATCTTCGGGGAGTCCCTGCTTTCGCCTCTTGGCTTGAATGGATATATGCTCGGCCAACGCCTGCGCCGTTCCATCGCCCCAATCTGCCAATTCCTCACAAATCCAATCATAATTATCGGTAACAGCGCCATCCGACATAAGCAGCAAAATATCATTCCTTTTAAGTTTGATGGTTGCTTTATCAAAACCAATTTCCCTTAAAATTCCAACAGGCAAAGAATGGCTTTCGGCCTTACCCGTACGCCCTGAGCGCCTTACAACACTTGGCGCGGCGCCCGCCTTTAATAAATCGGTTTTGCCGGAAAACAAATCCACCACCGCTATATCAACGGTTGAAAGCGATTCATCGGTTGATTTAAAAAGCATTGAGGAATTTAAAATTCTAAGCGAGCAGTCATAACCAAATCCTGCTCTGAGGAGTCTTGAAATTAGCCCCGATGCCATAGCACTATCGACAGCAGCTCTACCTCCCGTTCCCATTCCATCGGATAAAACGCAAAAGAATTTACCCTTGCCATCATAAAAATAATTATAGGCATCGCCACACATATTATTTTCCTTTGCCGAAATCTGATTAACACCTATATCCACCGAATAAACGGTTCTTTCATTAAGAGTTATAATGCAGCTTTCCCCAAGAGAATCTATAGTTGGGCGGTCAAAATCGCGATCGCAACAGGAGGAGACGGCGCTCATCACATTCATCCTGTTAATCGGAGTTGCGCCGATATTAACTCTTGCTTCAACCGTCATTCTGCCCGCCTTATCAATTTTACAGCTGGTATCGGTAACCTTTAAATCTAAAGATTTTAGAGCATTCGCTATTTGAAGCGCCGCCATATTATCATAAACATATTCCTCTTCAATGCTAAAAGATAAATCCTTAAGCATCTCAGAAATGCCGCTAAATTGGTCGGAAACAACGCTTCTAACCTCGTCAATTCGGTTTTCCGCCGAAATTCTCGCGGCATAATCAGAATATCTGCCGCTTACCGCTCTGCCTACCCTTGCAAGCCTTTCGCACCTACCTTTGAATTCCTCGGGCGCAAAAATTTCTGGGGAAACCTCTTTGGATTTTACCGCCTTGGTCATTTCAAGAACGGCAGAGAGCGTATCAGCCTTTTTAGTTTCCCAGCAATGCACCCTTAATGCACAGCCTTTGCAGGCATCAACCTCTATTCCTCTCAGCACCGAATTAAAATCGGGCGCATTAATGCGGGATAGTTCCTTTGCAATTTGTTCAACCGTGCAGGATACATCCTTTAAAGCATCGGCGGCGCAGTTAAGCCTCATGGTTACCGCCTTTTTAGGCCCCTCTCTGTATACATTTGGTAACGGACTTAAAAAGGCCCCAAGCAAAGCGCCATAAGATTTAGGCACTAAAATAAATATTAATGAACCTATCGCCGCCTCAACAATAAATATAACCGAAGCGGCATTACCTATAAGGGCTACCGATATAAACACCGATAGCAAAAATGCCGCCATTATAGAATATTTATTAAGGGAAGAGAAAACCCCTGCTATAAGTCCGCCAAAGGTTAAGAAAAGAAGAATTGAAACATCCGCTCCGGATAACACCGCCGCAAAGCCAAATGCTACCGCACAAACCGTGCCCATATTTACGCCGCCATACCGAGCGCAAAGGAGTATTATCGCCGCGGCTGCCACCCTGCCGAGAGAAATATCGGCTATACTAAATGAAAAAAGTCCTGTGAAAATTATTGATATTCCTATTAAAAAAGAGCTTAACTGAAAGCTTGTAAACCTCTTGTCCTCTTTTTCAAGAGCAATATTCGAAATGGCTATAAAATACGCTCCGCCTGCGGCTAAAAAAGCTTCGGTAATGGCATAAACTATATCCATATAATCCTGCCTTACCGTTACAATCCCCGTAGCCGCGGTAACAAGGGCCACCGATAAAGCCGAAAATATAGGCTTTAATTCATTTTTAAATGCGGTGCTGAGTATTATTTTTATGGCAAACACCGCCAAGACAGATACCACATATCTAAAATTCCCCGAGCCCGTTATAAGCCCTACAACTGCACCAGCCGAAGCCGAAGCGCAAAAAAGAGTGTTCACTCCTCCCGCAAGGCTTAACCCAAACGGCAAAAGGCTTCCAAGCACCAATGCGCGCGAGGCAAAAAGACCACACACCGCAAAAATTAAATGCTTTGCAATGCTAAATGATATTTCCCTTAGAGATAAAGCCCCTATTTTCACTCTGCTTTTTGTAACATCCTTCAAAAAAATCACCGCCAATATAATTTACTTCAAAATAAATTATAATCGGTCGGTGATGATTTTTTTGTCAAACAAAATATGAAAATACTATATCTTTTTAAAAGGTTTAAAATACTGTTGTCGAAATGGCTCTAATATTGGTCGCGAAGATAAATTGTTCTTGAATTTCTATGGGAATAAACACTTAAAATGAGCCCAACGCCAAGATAAAGGCATAAAAGCGAGGTGCCGCCGGCCGAGAAGAACGGAAGCGTAATTCCAATAACCGGCACTAAAGAAATATTCATACCAATATTAATTATAATATGCGCTAAAAGCATTGAGAAAAAGCCAACACAAATAAATGTGCCCGATTTCTTATGACACATTTTAGACACCATAAGGGTTCTCACAGCAATGGCGGATAAAAGAATAATAACCGCTATGCAACCGAGGAAGCCGAGTTCTTCGCCGATGGATGTGAAGATAAAATCATTATGCCCTTCAGGAACTCCGCCAACACCCGTTAAATCTCCCTTCATATAACCTTGACCGAAAAATCCGCCATTTGCAAGGGCAACGCGGGCACGATATTGCTGATAACCCGAGCCCTGAATATCGGCTTCAAGATTAAATATATTAATAATTCTTGCTCTTTGGTCATCATTCATAACAAGGAAATAAACAAAGGGCGAAGCCACAACCGCCGCAGAAAATGCGGCAATAAAATATTTTATGTTAAGTCCTGCCGCAAAAAGCATACAAAGAGCTATTATTGCAAAAACAAGCGCCGTTCCATCATCGCCTTGGAAGTGAATTAAAATAGACGGTGCAAACCCATGAATAAGAAGCGGAATGAGGGTTGTTGGTTTATTAATAGTGTCCTTAACCTTATCAAGATGAGCCGAAAAGGAAACCAAAAACATTATCTTTAAAAGCTCAGATGGTTGGAAAGACATTCCGAAAACTCTAAGCCAAGCCTTATCATCGGTGCCAGCGGGGGCAAATCCGATAAAAAAGGTTAAAGCAACGGGAATAAATCCAACAGCCGCCGCCAAAAACCAATATTTTAAATATCTTTCATAATCAAAAAGAGAAATAACAATTGCCGCAGCGGTGCCAAGGAATATTGCCACCATCTGCATAATAAAGTCTTCGGATGAGCCTGTGTGCCTAGTTGCCGAAAGGATAGCGAATGCACCGAATATTGAAGAAGATAAAACTAAAATAAAAAAGATTTTATCGCATTCTCTTATATAGTCGGCAATTCTTCCGAAAATTCTACCCATAAAATATCTCTCCTTTCTATCTTTCTATATATATATTGTAATAATAAATCGAAATAATTTCAAGTAAATATTTGATACCTGTAAAAATTTGTGGTATAATTACTTTATATTTTGAAAATGTGAGGGAATTTATGCAAGCCTTTATTTCCGCTTCTCCTGAAGAAACCGAAAAAATTGCATACGATTTAGGCCGCACCCTTAAAGGCAGAGAGGTTATTGCCTTTACGGGCGATTTAGGTGCGGGAAAAACCTGTTTTACAAAGGGACTCGCTCGAGGCATCGGCTATGAAGGAATGGTTACCTCCCCCACCTTTGCGCTTGTGAATGAATATTCGGGAGGGGAATACACCCTCTATCACTTCGATATGTATAGAATTGATTCTTGGGATTCACTTTATTCGGTAGGCTTTTTTGATTATTTGGATAACGGAATAATCGCTGCCGAGTGGAGCGAAAACATTATGGGCGCACTTCCCGATAACACAATATTTGTAAATATTGAAAAAATAGATGAAAACACCAGAAAAATCACAATAAAAAGGGAGGGCGAAGAATGATAATTTTAGCAGTTGAAAGTTCAGCAGGCCCCGCCTCCGCCGCCATAGTAAAGGATGGCGAAGTGCTTTCAAGCGAATTCATAAACACGAATCTCACCCATTCCGAAACCCTTTTACCGCTTGTGGAAAAAGCGCTCAAAAAAGCAAACCTTACCTTATCAAGTATTGACCGCTTTGCTGTATCATCAGGCCCCGGCTCATTTACAGGACTCAGAATCGGCATAGCCTTAATAAAGGGGCTTGCCACCCCCGAAAACTCTCCTACCGCAGGGGTTTCAACATTGCTCGCAATGGCGGCAAACCATAAAGACAGTAATTGTCTTCTTTGTACCGTTATGGATGCAAGATGCAATCAGGTTTATAACGCGCTTTTTAAGATTGAAAACGGCGAAATCAAACGCCTCACTCCCGACCGCGCGCTCATGTGCGAAGAATTAGCCGCCGAGCTTAAAGAAAAATACGCAAATGAAAACATCGTTGTTATGGGAGATGGCTATAAAGTATTTATGCCCTATGTTAAAGATTTCGCTTCGCTTTCAAGTGAAGATAAAATCTATCAAAATGCGGTTGGTGTGGCGCTAATGGCCGAAAACTTTGAAGAGCCCGCCAAGCTAACCCCCGTTTATTTAAGACTCCCCCAAGCCGAAAGAGAATTAAAGTTAAAAAAAGAAAGAGGTAATTAATTATGAAAATTGTTATAGGTTGCGACCACGGCGGTTTCGAGCATAAAAACGCTATTGCCGAGCATTTAAGAGAAAAGGGTCACACCGTTACCGATTGCGGAATTTACGAACTAAAATCGGTTGATTATCCCGTTATTGCAAAAAAGGTTTGCGATGAAATAACCGAAGGCAGAGCAGAGCGCGGAATTCTTGTTTGCGGAACAGGAATTGGTATGTCTCTCGCCGCCAACAAGGTTAAGGGCATTCGCGCCGCCGCTGTTAGCGAGCATTTTTCGGCTAAGTACACCCGCCTTCATAATAACTCCAACATTATTTGCCTTGGCGGTAGAGTTATTGGCATTGGAACAGCGCTCGAACTCGTTGATTTGTTTATTGAAACCGAATTCGAGGGCGGCAGACACGAAACAAGAGTTAATATGATAAGCGAGCTTGAAAACAACTAATGAATGAATTTGAATTAGGCATTTTGAATAGCATTCAAGAAATTTTCGGCTCAAAATTTCTCGATTTCTTAATGCCCATTATCACCCTCTTCTCCGAGGGTGGAATTTTCTGGATAGTTATAGCAATTATTTTGCTTTGCTTTAAGAAAACAAGAAGAATAGGGCTTAATATTTCATTTTCCCTTTTAATAGGCTTAATTTTAGGTAACCTTTTTCTCAAAAATGCGGTGGAAAGAATAAGACCGTATGACCTAAACCCCGAATTCCCGCTACTAATTAAAAAGCTTTCAGATTTTTCTTTTCCCTCAGGGCACACCCTCGCGGCTTTTGAGGGCGCTGCTTCTGTTTTTCTTTATAATAAAAAATGGGGCGCACCGGCCTTGGTTTTGGCAGCATTAATTGCCTTTTCTCGCCTTTATCTTTATGTGCACTACCCCTCTGATGTTTTAACATCAATTGTTTTAGGCACGGGCTTTGCACTAATTTCATTTTTAATTATTAAAAAATTTTTTCATAAAGTTTAAAAGTAACTAAGCGCCATTTTGGCGCTTAGTTAAATTTTTAGATTGATTTTTTTGAAACAGTATGTTATAATTCCAAGGTTAATAAATCTAAGCAAACTCGAATAATCCGAACCTGCCTAAAATGGCATAATTTCGGTCCCTTTCGGTTTGTCATCGTTCGTAGGCGTTAGCCTTACGAACTCTTTCGCACCAAAAATCACTCTAAATTCTACTCATTTTAGGTCGCAGAATTTTATAGGAATGGGATTTTTGGC